>DASTOW010000361.1:0-2590 GCA_035762425.1 Hyphomicrobiaceae bacterium
GGTGCGACCGGCGCGCCGCACCGCCGGGCGGCGCGGCGACACTGCCGGCCGGCGGTATTTCCGCCCGGTCGAGGCACCCTCGCCGATGACATCGTCACGTCGGGCGCCGCGGTCGCGCGGATGCCGGAACCAGGGCACGCCGCCCAGTCCAGCGCCGAAGCGTGGCCGAAAAAATCGTTACCAAGGAAAGAGCGGCCCCGGGAGTGGCGAATTATGCCAGCCCACGCGCCCGCCGGTATTGGTGACCACATCCAGCGCAACGTGGGTCGGCGAGAAGGCGTAATCGAGGAACTTGCGCTCGCCCGATCCCACCTCGGTTCCAGCGTCGAGGAAAGAGCGCGGCCGGACGATTACCCGCGACCGCGCGCGTTTCGCGCTGACGACGCGCGTGGTAACGGCGCCGCGATGACGAGCAGCGGGGTGTGCCACGTTCTGTTCTTTCTTGGCCGCTGGGATCTCGAGAGAAGGTTGCGTTGAAGTCTGGTCGGCAGGGAAACGCTCCTTGAACGTCGCGGCCGATTCGTCGGAGTCCTGCGCGGAGGCCCCAAGGGGGGCGGCAAGCATCAGCGCAAGAGTCATGCCCGCCAGGATGCGGGCATAATGAGGACCACGCATAACGCGTTCTCCTGAGTTATGGACCTGCCTTCAACGGCGCCGATCTCAAGATCAGCACAATCGAGCCAAAGGCCACTGCATGCATAATACTACGCTTTGAAATCCATCTACCTGCCAGCGCGGACACAGGGTTAATGCAGGTCGGTGTTGGATTACTCTGATCGTATGCGATGGTCTGGAAGAGGAAAATGGATGTTTCGCTCGTTAACTGACGGATTAAACCGCGGCTGCGATAGCGGTGTATCGACACGCCCGTCGCATTGGGGATTGCCCCGGCCGCTGTTGAATTAGGGAAGGAGGCGTTGCCCACCTTTGAGCCGTTAGGCTCGGGGTGTCGAATCCGCAAAGGAGAGCAACGCCATGACGACTGTTACCACGCCTTCATCGCTCGCGCTCGTGCCCAGCCTTGAGACGGCTTGGCAAGATGTGGACAGCTCCTTTGAGCGTTTCTGTCTGACGGCCGGAATCGGAGCCATCGAGCAAATGCTTTGCGATGACGCGCAGCAGCTCGCCGGCGCGCCGCATAATCGTGGCGCAGGCCGCATCGGCCACCGCTGGGGCAGGACCAAGGGCAAGATCGGTTTCCATGGTGGCAAGGTTGCCGTGCATCGCCCGCGGGTGCGTAGTTACGACGGCCATGAAGTTGCGCTGCCGACCTGGACGGCGGCACAGGCCGAGGACTGGCTTGGCCGCTGGGCCATGAACCTGATGCTAATCAACGTGTCGACGCGCAAGCTCAGGCGTGCCGTCCGGCTGCCCGAGGGCGATCTGCCAGTCATTGCCGGGGATGGCACCTCGAAGTCAGCGGCCTCGCGCCGGTTCGTGGCACTGTCGGCAGAACGGCTGGCCGAGTGGATGGCGTCGGACCTGTCCAAGCTGGACCTCCTGGTCATCCAGATCGACGGGCTGCACATCGGCAACGACCTGGTGCTGGTCGCCGCCCTCGGCATTGATGGAGAAGGCCACAAACATCCGCTCGCCCTGATCGAAGGAGCCACCGAGAACGCTGCCGTCGTGCAGGCACTCATCGACAACCTGATCGAGCGCGGGCTTGATCCCAAGGTCTGCCGGCTGTTCATCATCGATGGCGCCAAAGCGCTGAGCAAAGTCATCCGTCGCACCTTCGGTGCCCACACACCGATCCAGCGCTGCCAGATTCATAAAGCCCGCAACGTGATCGAGCGGCTGCCCAAGCCGCTGCATGCGTCGGTACGCCGGGCGCTCCGGCAGGCTTGGGAGCTCGACGATGCCGATAAAGCCGAGCGGCTGTTGCGCAATCTCGCCCGTCGGCTTGACCAAGAGGCGCCCGGTGTCGCCGCTAGCATCCTCGAAGGGCTCGACGAGATGCTGACCGTCAACCGCCTCGGCTTGCCTGTAAAGCTCAGGCGCTCGCTCGCCTGCACCAACTCAATTGAGAACATGATGGGGACCGTGCGCCGCGTCTGCCGCAATGTGAAGCGATGGCGAAATGCCGCGATGGCGTTGCGCTGGACCGCCGCCGGCATGATGGAGGCAGCCAAAGGCTTCCGTCGATTGAAAGCCTACAAGCACCTGCCCGTTCTCAGAGCTGCGCTTGCAGCTCATCAATCCAAGTACGTCACCCAACGAGTTGAACATAACGCTGACGCCGCATAGCATCATCCACGGCGATGCCTGCTTCGCCTACTTCAACAAAATCTGGGACACCCCCAATCGAATAGGGCCGGATGCATAATGGGCAAATTGGCCGCACTTTCGCCCTTTAGGATGCGGCCAGCATATAACCCAAGCTGCCGATAATTGTTCGGCAAATTTGACCCGTAGCTCATTAGGCCCCCAGCCAGCACGCTTTCGCGAAAGTCATAAATGGCAGGGATGGCGTGTCGCGTCGCCATCGCCACGATTTGCTGGCTGCGCCCGACAAGGAAGGGATCGCCGCCCACTAGCAGCGCCCCCGCCTGCTGCTCCATAAGAGTCGCAAAGGCCAAGTCAATAG
>DASTOW010000362.1:0-20027 GCA_035762425.1 Hyphomicrobiaceae bacterium
AACCGCACGGTGACGACCTTGCACGGTCGGCAGGACCTGCCCGACATGTTTCCGCTCTATGCCGGTTTTCCAGAAATGCGCTTGGTCTCGATCTCGAATGCGCAGCGCCAGCCCATCCCCGATGCCTCGTTTGCGGCAACCATCTACCACGGCTTGCCGCGCGATCTGCTCAACCCCACCTTGAAGCCGCGCGGCGGCTATCTGGCCTTCATCGGGCGCATCTCACCTGAGAAGCGCGTTGACCGCGCCATTCGCATCGCCCGCGCGGTCGGCATCCCGCTGAAGATTGCGGCCAAGATCGATCGCGTTGACAAGGAGTATTTCGAGGCGACCATCGAGCCGATGCTCGGCGGGGCAGACATCGAGTTCATCGGCGAGATCGACGAGCGCCGCAAGTCCAGCTTCCTCGGTGATGCGCGCGCTTTGCTCTTTCCTATCGATTGGCCTGAGCCGTTCGGGCTGGTGATGATCGAGGCCATGGCGTGCGGCACGCCGGTGCTGGCGTTCCGCAACGGTTCCGTGTCCGAAGTGATCGACGAGGGTGTTACCGGGTTCGTGGTTGACAGCGAGGAGGAAGCGGTGCGCAAGCTCGGTGCGTTGCTGGCGCTCGATCGTGGACGTGTGCGCCGGCGTTTTGAGGAGCGCTTCACGGCCTCGCGCATGGCTGGCGACTATCTGAAACTTTACAAAGGCCTTGTGCCGATGCCGGCGGAGCGTCGTGCGCTGCGTCTCGTCTCCGCCGACACGGTGATCGCCCAATAACATGCACCGATTGCTCATCCCTGCCGGTTCGCATCGCAGACCGCCTGCGCGGCACGCGACCAGCGACATGGGGTGACATTCGGCCGGCTCTGCGGGATTGTGAATGCCGAGACCAAGACCAGCACAGGTTGCCGTTGCCTTCGAGCCAGTTGCCGTCGAGGCGCCCTTCTACATTCCGGCCACCGATGCGCCAGCGCGTCCACGGCGCAACCTCAAGCACAACGACACCTTCGCGGTGTTCGACAGCCACGGCGACATCGGCGCCAGCGCGGGTGGCGAGGACGGCCTGTTCGATTGCGACACGCGTTATCTGTCGCACCTTGAGCTGCTGATCAACGGCTCGCGGCCCCTGCTGCTGCATTCGGCCATCAACGACAACAACCTCAACTACTACGTCGACCTGACTAACCCGGACTTTTTTACCGACGGCAGGATCACCCTGCTCAAGGATACGATCCACATCTCGCGCACCATTTATCTGTGCGAAGGTTCCCTGCGCGAGCGCATCGGCCTGATGAATCATGGGGCGGAACCGGTCAGCTTCCGGCTGTCGCTCGCCTTTGCCAGCGACTTTGCGGACATCTTTGAGGTACGTGGCGTCAGACGCAGCCGTCGCGGGCAGACCTGGAGTGAGGTACTGCCGCCCAACGGCGTCAATCTCTCCTACCGCGGACTGGACTCGGTGGTGCGGCAGACCACGCTGCACTTCGAGCCCGCGCCGACCATCCTGCAGGAAAGCTTCGCCACCTACGAGGTCACGCTGGCTCCGCAGGAGAAGCGTGCGGTGTTCGTGACCGCTGCCAGCCGGGGTCGTCTGCCTGATCCCACCACCTATTTCTTTCGCGGTCTGGTGGCACTGAAGCGCGAGCTCAAGGCAGCGACCCGTCACGTGGCATCGGTCGAGACATCGAACTCGCTGGTCAACGAGATTCTGTGCCGATCGATGGCCGATCTCTACATGCTGAGAACGACCACGCCGGACGGACCCTACCCCTATGCGGGCATTCCCTGGTATTCGACGACGTTCGGGCGCGACGGCATCATCACCGCCATGCAGATGCTGTGGGTCGATCCGGCCATTGCCGCCGGCGTGCTCAGGCGTCTCGCCCGTCTGCAGGCCCTCAAATTCGACAAGCAGGCCGATGCCGCGCCCGGCAAAATCCTGCACGAGATGCGCGCCGGCGAGATGGCTGCGCTCGGCGAGGTGCCGTTCGCCCAGTACTACGGCACGGTCGATGCGACGCCGCTGTTCATCATGCTGGCCGGACAATATCTGCAACGCACGGGCGATCTTGCATTGATCCGGCAGATCTGGCCGGCCGTCGAACGGGCGCTGGCGTGGCTCGACGGCCCGGCCGATGTCGATGGAGATGGCTTCATCGAATATGCGCGCGGGGCGCAGACGGGGCTTTCCAATCAGGGATGGAAGGACTCGCACGATGCCGTCTTCCACGCTGACGGCCGGCTTGCCGAAGGCCCGATCGCGCTGGTCGAGGTGCAGGGCTACGCATACGCCGCGAAACTTGCCGCATCGATGTGCGCCTCGGCCATAGGCCTCGGCGAGCACGCGGCTCGCCTCGTGCAGGAGGCCGAGCAACTGCGCCGCCGCTTCGAGGCGGCGTTCTGGCTCCAGGATGCCGGCTTCTACGCGTTGGCGCTGGACGGCCAAAAGCAACCCTGCCGCGTGCGGACCAGCAATGCCGGGCAGGCGCTCAGCTCAGGCATTGTCGCGCCTGAGCGCGCTGCGCTCGTCGCTGCGCAGCTGGTGGGCACAGACTTCTATTCGGGCTGGGGTGTCCGCACCGTCGCCAGGGGTGAAGCCCGCTACAACCCGATGTCCTATCACAACGGCTCGATCTGGCCGCACGACAACGCCATGCTGGCGCAGGGCCTCGCCAGGTACGGCGCCAAGCGCAGCGCGATCGTGATCTTCGACAGCCTGATGCGTGCCACCTCGTACCTGGATCACCGACGCATCCCCGAGCTCTACTGTGGATTTGCGCGCCGCCCTGGACGCGGCCCGACGCTCTACCCGGCCGCATGCTCGCCGCAGGCCTGGGCCGCAGCGGCGCCGTTCTCGCTGATTCAGTCGATGCTGGGGCTGGAGTTTAGGCCGGAGGCCGCCGAGATCCGCCTGAATAATCCGGTCGTGCCGGCGCTGGCCGGATCCATTACGCTGCGCAATGTCAGCCTCGGCAATGCCCGTGCCGATTTCACCGTGCATCCGAGCCCCGGCGGCGGCATTGCCCTCGAAGTGCTGCGCACACAAGGCGACCTGCGCATTTCGCTGATCGTCGACACACCCGCTCACGCGGCTGAAGTGCGCACGTGAGGTCGATTGCCGACCTGAGGCAGGACGTGACCTTCTGGTGCTCCAGCGCCGATCAGCGGACACGCCATCACGCAGATCTGGGAAAGCCGTACAGCGTCTCGGGATTGTCGACGAGTATGCGCTGACGCGTCGTCGCAGCCGGTGCCCAGGTGCGCAGCAAGTCGAACAGCAACGCGTCGTTCGGCTTGTCCTTTTCCGTCGGGTGGGGCCAGTCGCTGCCCCATATCATGCGCTCGGGTGCAGCCTTGACATAGGCCTGCGCGAGGCCGGTGGCGTCGGCGTAGGTCGGCGGACCGACGGTAGTGTCCTGATAGGCGCCCGAAAGCTTGAGCCACGTCTTGCCTTTATCGATCAGGTCGCACACGACCTTGAAGGAGCCGTGGGTCGTACCGTCCGGAAACGGTACGCGGCCCATGTGATCGATCACAATGACTGACGGCAGCCTCCGCAACAGATCGGCATTGGCCACGATCTGGTCGCCGCGCATATGGATCTGAACGTGCCAGCCGATGTCGGCCATGCGCTTTGCCAGCGGCTCGATCATCTCGATCTTGGTCACCGCCGTTGCCGGATCGAAGACGGTAAAGCGGATGCCGCGCACGCCGCCTTTGTGCAGCTTGTCCAATTCGGCGTTCGAGACGTCGGGAAACACTACCGCCACGCCGCGGGCATTTCCGAGCTGCGCGATGGCGTCGAGCGTGACGCGATTGTCGGTGCCGTAGGCCGCCGGCTGAACGATGACGGTGCGCTCCGTACCGATCCGCTTCTGCAGGCGCCGATAGTCTTCCACAGTGGCGTGCGCCTGCATGCGCGAGCCTGGGCGCGCGGGTGAAAAGCGCGCCGCATCGTAAATATGCATGTGACTATCGCAGGCATTCGGCGGCGCCTTGAGCTCGGGCAGATCAATGCCCGCAGAGTTTGGCACGGCCTCCTGCCCGTGCTGCCGGGGCGTGTTCACCGTCATCAGCTGGCGCCCTACTCGTCGAGCCAGACGTCGATCAGGGCAGTTCCCTGGAAGTGGCTGGGCGACATGGTCCACCCCTTGATCTTCTTGTGATGCACGATAATGCGGTTCCACCACAGGATCGGCACCTCGTACGCCTGGCTCAGGACATAGCGGTCGGCCTCTTGCACCAGCTGTTTGCGCGCGGCCAAATCCAGCGTTCGGTTCTGCCGCTCGTAGAATTCGTCGACCTTTTTGTCGGCGTGCCGCGCGTAGCTCATCGTCGAAGCCTGGTGGCTGATGAAGTAGTAAAGCTGCGCCGTCGGGTCGTCGGCGGGTTCTGTCAGCGGCCAGATCGCCACGTCGAAGTTGCCTGACACGAGACTGTCGAAATACACTTTGGTTTCGACCTGCGCGTGCTCAGTCGACACCCCGATCTTGCGCCATTCGTCGATGAGGAAGATGCCGGTCGGCGTATAGGGCTCGGCCACCGTGCGATTGAACAGCTTGACCTTGAGGCCGTCGGCGCCGGCTTCCTTCAGCAGCCTGCGCGCCTCGGCGCGTGATTTCTCGATGTCCTTGGAGTAGCCGATTTGCTTCTCGAGGTCCGCATCAGGCAAAGCCCACTCCGAGCCCGGACGCATGATGCCGCCGACATGCTTCATGATCGAGATCTTGGCGAGATTGGTGCTGCCCGAGTAGCGATCGATCGCTAGCGACAGGGCCTGCCGCACGCGGATGTCATCAAAGGGCTTCTTGCTGGTGTTGAAGATGAGCAGCATCACGGTGGCCCAAGGACCCTCGTGAACTACGAAGCGGTCCGCCGCCTTGGCCAGCAGCTGATCGCGCGCGCTCGGGTTTTGTCCCCGGAACTCGGCGTCGAACTGGCCTCCGAGCAGGCCTGGCACCACCGCTGTGTCCTTGACGAAGTAGGTCTTGAAACCGTCGAGATAGGGCAGGCCCTTGCGGAAATAGCCATCGAAGCGCTTGCCCGTCCAATGTGAGCCGCGCACGTGCTCCACGAATTGGAAGGCGCCCGAGCCCATGACCTCGGTTTCCGGGTATTTCGGGTTCTGCTTCAGCTTGGCGGCGCTGTAGACGCAGTTGAACGGCGAAGCCAGCAGCGCCAGAAAAGATGCATTGACCGCCTTGAGCCTGAACACGACGGTTAAGGGATCGGGCGCCTCGATTGCCGCTACGTCGGCGAAACGCTCCTTGCGCACGGAGATCACGCCCTCGGGTGGATGGGCGATGCGTTCGAAGGTCGCCTTGATGTCGGTCGAGGTCAGCGGCGAGCCGTCGTGAAATTTGACGCCGTCGTGCAGCGTGAATGTGTAGGTCAGTCCGTCCGGTGCGATTGTCCAGCTTTTGGCCAAGTCGCTGACAATCTTCGAATTCTCAGTGGCATCCCACCTGACCAACAGGGAGTATTGCGGCGTCACCGGATGCAGCAACGCGAAGGTCTGCGAGGCGTGGCAGTCGTACCCCGCAGTCTCGGCCACGGCGGCGAAACTGAGCATACCTCCGCGTTTGGGCTTTTCGGCCACGCCAAGCGTCGGAGCCAGGGTCGCTGCGGCAATGGTCGCAACAAACAGGGATGGTATGCGTAACATAACTGCCTCCCTTGATATTTTTTGTTGAGGCTCAGTATGCGCCATTTCTTGCGCGTCCGCCACACGCACCCGCGGCATTGTGCAGAGCTCGAGTTAAAGCGAGGTCGGACACGCTCAGCGGCCCAAGCCTGCCGAGGCGTACCGTGCATCACCGGCCAGCCGCTCGGCGCGGTCGATTGATGTAAATTCGATGGTGCCAGGCCAGCGACTGGAGCCGACTGTCTCTGCCCGTGACACACATGTGCGTCGCGCCCGGATCAACGCACGCTCCCTTGCGGCGCTGGCACTGCTGTCGTGAGACCGCTGCCGCGCTGCAGAGGATTTGGCCCAGGGCGGTCCTGGTGCTGACAACAGCCGGCATCTCACGCCTCCGGCTGGCGCCAGGAGGACGTGACGTGGCTACATTGCGCCGGGCAAAACCCATGCGTTCGCAGATTGGGTAAAGCCCGCGCCCCACCTGGACGTTTGCCGGTCGCAGTTTATTGCGCGGCAGAGGAACTTTGTTGCGCCAAAGCGGAAGGCATCACAGCTCAAGCCGCACGCGCGTTGGCGTCTTGCGCGTCGTCTGCTGCTGCGTACAGGCGCTGGATGGGAATGCGGAAGGGCTGCTCCCGCAGCTTTCGCATGGCCACGAGAGCATTGTCCCTGGGCGCCGTACCCGGGGTCCGCTTCTGAATGGCCAGCAGGTTGTTGTCGATCTCCGTTCCGATCGTCATGTGCGACTCACGTTGCGCCCGCCCAATGGGCAGCGCGTCAAAATTCCCGTTGTCCGCGAACCTGAGGACGTGCTCGTTCGTGCGGCGATTGATTTCGTCGAAGTAGCGAAAATCCTCGACGATGTAGCCATTGGCCTTCGCAAGATCGAAATACACCGTGGGGTGGATATTGTAGAAGCCGTGGTTCACGTCGCCGAACACTGGCATGATGTGGAGCTGGACCCCGCCTTGCTTCACAAGCACGTGCATCGAACGGAACACTTGGCGTCCGATCCCACGCGACGTCACTTGAGGCGCGACGCCCTAGTCCGCTCCAGCGCCGACGGCGCGCGCAGCTTTCTGCAGCCTAGCAAGTTTGCAAGCTGGTCCGCTGCCAGAAGATTGCGTTCGCCGGGTTGGAAGGCGGCCGCTGGGATGTGGGCCCATATCAACACGCACGCGACGGTATACACACGCGCGCTGATGCGGGCCGGATTGCCTCGAAGCCGGTCACGCAGCCGCCATGCGAACGGCGGTACGGTCATGCGAAAAGTGCCTGACGGCTGCGCCGACGCCGCTGCCCGGTTCGAAGGCAATGCCGGTATCGCGCATGGCGAGTTCGGCCCCGCCCAGCGCCTGCAGGATCATGATCTCGTTCAGCCAGCCGAGGTGGCCGATGCGGAACACCTTGCCGGCTACCTTGTTGAGGCCTGTGCCCAGCGATAGCCGGTAGCGGTGATAGGCTGTCTTGATCACGGCATCGGCATCGAAGCCTTCGGGCACCATGATTGCGGTAACGGTATCGGAGTGCCAGATCGCCGACTTGGCGCAGGTGCGCAGTCCCCAGGCCGCGACTGCAGCGCGCACGCCAGCGGCTAGTCGGGCGTGTCGCGCGTGAACATTGTCGAGGCCTTCCTCCAACAGCATGTCCATCGAAGCGCGAAGGCCGCGCAGCAGCGTCGCTGCCGGTGTATAGGGAAAGTAGCCCTGCGCATTGGCCTTACGCATGTCCCGGTAGTCGAAAAAGCAGCGCGGCAGTCGGGCCGTGTCACCGCAGCTCATCGCCTTCTCGCTGACGCAGACGATGGCCAGGCCGGTCGGCAGCATGAAGCCCTTTTGCGAGCCAGTGACGGCAACGTCGACGCCCCAGTCGTCCATCCTGAAATCGATGGAGCCAATCGAACTGACGCCGTCCACAAAAAGCAATGCCGGGTGGCCAAGCTCGTCGAGGATGCGCCGCACGCCAGCAACATCAGATGTCACACCCGTCGCGGTCTCGTTATGAGTGACCAGCACGGCTTTGATGGTGTGCGTGCGGTCCGCCTGCAGGCGGGCCCGGTAATCGTCGAGCGGAACACCCTTGCCCCATTCGACATCGACGGCATCGACGTCCAGGCCGAAGCGCTGGCACATGTCGACCCATAGCATCGAGAACTGCCCGAACACGGAGGCCAGCACCTTGTCGCCCGGCGACAACGTGTTGGCGATGGCCGACTCCCAACCGCCTGTGCCGGAGCCAGGGAATATGAAAACCTGGCCGCTCTCGGTGCGGAAGATGTTCTTCAGGTCGGCGAGCAGTGGCAGCACGAGCTGCGGAAAGTCGGGTGCGCGATGATCCTCGAGCGCTACATCCATCGCCTGCCTGACGCGGAACGGCATGTTGGTCGGGCCGGGCACGGCAAGTCCTGTGAAGCCAGTCATGGGCTGCTGCCTTTCGTGTTTTGCGGGTTGATGGCCTGGCTAGGCTGCGCAGGCGCGATTGCCGCCGATCAGATGGTCGACTCTAGCCACCGTTGCGTCGATCTCGGGATGACCAAGGCTGAGCTTGCGGCCCAGCAACTGAACCAGCTTGTCGACACGCTCGACAAAGGGCGTGCCGGCAGCAATGGCGCGCGCTACCGAGGAAGGTCGCGTGAGCTCATTGGCAGCGGCTGCATACTTGTCGAATGGTACAAGGTCCTGCATCGCCGCGCCGAGACCGAGCACGATTGCACGCACGGTCGCGTAGGTCTCGCGTGACAGCCTCAGATCGCCATGTACGGCATCGCGTATCGAGATCGGCTGTTCGCTGTGCACGCTGCGATAGTTGCCGGTCAGCAGCATCGGCCATTTGGAGAGCGGCACGAATAGCGAATCGTGCACACGCAGCTTGACCGGCACGTCCAGGCCGTCGAGCCGCACCGCATCAATCGAGTCCGCAAGCTCGGTCAGCATCTCAGTATGGGCGGGCAAGCCGAACGCGGCGGCTTTGAAGTTGCTTGGCAGGCCGACATTGAGAACATTGGCCGGCTCGCCTTGGGGCCGAAACGCCTGCGGGTCCGGCGAGCACAGGGACATGAGCTGTGGATCGAAGCGGTCCCATATGCGGGCCTCGGTAAATGCCAGCTCGGTGCAAGTGACGTCGATGGCGGCAATCCGTTTCAGGTACGGCAGCGGCGGCATGTTCATAAGCGACAGGCACGGGAGGCGCGCTTCGGCTATGGCCATCACAAGCGCGCGCACCGTGTGGCTGACGTACTGCGGCTCCTGCATTGCCAGCACAACCAGGTCGTAGCCCCTTGGCTCGACGCACTCCGGCGTGCGGGCATCAAGCCGGCCCGGGAGCGTATTTGAGTGGATCGACCGGTGCAGCGGCTCGCCCTTGAGGCGGACGCGCACCTCAGTGCCGGCCGAATTGATCAATTCGGCGGTGGAGGCGCGGCAAACCAAGGTAACGCTATGGCCTGCCATCACAAGCTTCGTGCCAAGCAATGAGCCGTAAGAAGCCCCTAAAATCAATATCTTGCGACCCATGTTTGTCTCCGCCGGGGACGTTTTTTTCGTTGCAAACTGTCTAGCGCGCGGCGGGTCGCTTTGCATTCAACATCGCGTTTATGTGTTGGTTGTTTGCAAACATCAGCGTACTATTTGTAATATTGTAAACAAAGGGCATCGCATGGCCAAAGCCTTCATCGGTCCCAAGCTGCGGCAGCTCCGGCGGGCCCGCAAGCAAACCCAGGCTGAGATGGCGCGCGCGCTCAACATCAGCGCCGGATACGTGAACCTGCTCGAGAACAACCAGCGCAGCCTGTCCGTTCGCCTGCTCATGGCGATTGCCGACGCGTATCAGGTCGACTGGCGCGATCTGGTACGCGACGAGATGTCGAGCACGCTGGCCGAGCTGCGCTCGGCCAGCCGCGATCCGATGTTTCCTGCCGACGGCCCCGAGCTCGATGAGCTGCGAGCCGCAATCGATCACTCGCCGCGTCTGGTGCGGCAATTCCTGCACCTGTACGGCCTGCATCGCCGCGCGCTCGAGCGTGTCATGCGCCAAGGCTCGGCCGGCGCCCCGGAGCGCTTGCTGTCCTTGTCGGCGGAGGCCGTCATCCACGACTTCTTCCGCGATCATTCCAACTATTTTCATGATCTGGAGCGTGCGGCCGAAGCGCTGCTTGCGGGGGAGCGTTGCGAGCGGGACGACCTCTATACGGCGCTCAAACGGCGACTGGCGCGCAAGCACGACATCAAGGTGCAGCGCCGCGCTGTGGAGGACATGACGCAGGCGCTGCGCGTCTACAGCCGGGCTGACGGCGTGGTCTACCTGTCGGAAGCGCTCGACCACAGCAACCAAACATTTCAACTTGCGCATGTGCTGTGCCTGGTCGAGTGCCAGCATCTTCTCGACCGATTGACCGCAGCAAGCTCAGCGATGACCGGCAGAGGGCTGGCGCGCTGCCAGGTCGAGCTCGCCAATTACTTCGCTGCGGCGGTGCTGATGCCCTACGAGCCGTTCTTGTCCGCCGCCGAGGGTACGGCCTACGACATCGACCGTCTGGCGGCACGGTTCGGAGCCTCGTTCGAGCAATGCTGCCATCGGCTAACCACGCTGCAAAGGCCTGGGGCGACCGGCGTGCCGTTCTTCTTCCTTCGCGTCGACAAGGCCGGCAACGTCACCAAGCGGTTCAACTCGACGTCGTTCCAACTGGCCGAGTACGGCGGCGCTTGTCCGGTGTGGAAGATCCACATGGCATTCCGGATGTCCGGCGTCATCATTCCACAATTCGTCGAGCTGCCTGACGGCCACCGCTTCTTCACGATCTGCCGCACCGCCGACCGCCCGTCCATCAACCTGGAGACGCAGGATCATCGGCTCTCCGTCGGATTGGGCTGTGAACTCAAGTTTGCGCGGCGCATTGGTTATGCGTCCTCGTTCAACCTCGACGACGACCGCATGTTCAGCCGGATCGGCATCAATTGCCACGTCTGCCCGCGGCAGGCCTGCTCG
Source organism: Hyphomicrobiaceae bacterium (assembly GCA_035762425.1). GTDB lineage: Bacteria > Pseudomonadota > Alphaproteobacteria > Rhizobiales > Hyphomicrobiaceae > AWTP1-13. Next base: position 10,610 of record DASTOW010000362.1, read on the forward strand.
CAACGCGCACATCAACCTGTGTTCATGGAGCTTCCCATCGACACGGCGCGGCGCGGCAATACCCGGTACGAAAGCTAGTGTGACGGCGACGGCCGGTCGACGCGCACGTGCCTCCGCCTTGGGGTCGGCAGCAGCCACTGACCAAGGCGGGTCGCCTGGCTGCATGTGTTGCTGAACGTCTCAAACTCGGCCGTGCCCCGGTGACGGGCCTCCTTCTTGAGCAGTGTGCAACGAGTCTTATGTAGGTTTCCCCCGCCCCCCGCTGCATTGCACATGAATTCTTCTTCGTTCGGAACATGCCATCGCGCGCTTACGTTCGCTTCAGGATCAGCCGAAGGAGAGCATGGATCATGGGCCGCAACTTTTCTCGACGACGTGTGCTGGCGTATGGCGTCGCTGCCGGCGTCATGGCCACATCCACGGCTGCCTTAGCGCAATCGTCGGTGTCGCTGCTGAACGTCTCGTACGACCCGACGCGCGAGCTGTACCAGGAGTTCAACGCCGCGTTCATCAAGCATTGGAAGGCGCAAAACGGACAGGACGTCTCAATCAAGCAGTCGCATGGCGGCTCGGGCAAGCAAGCGCGCGGCGTCATCGACGGGCTTGAGGCCGACGTGGTGACGCTGGCGCTGGCCTACGATGTTGATGCGCTCAACAAGAATGGTGCCCTGATACCGGCCCACTGGCAGAAGCGGCTGCCGCAGAACGCTGCGCCCTACACGTCCACCATCGTGTTCCTGGTGCGCAAGGGCAACCCCAAGCAGATCAAGGACTGGAGCGACCTCGCCAAGCCGGGCGTGGACGTGATCACGCCCAATCCCAAGACCTCCGGCGGCGCGCGCTGGAACTATCTGGCAGCCTGGGGCTACGCCCTGGCGCAGCCCGGTGGTACGGATGCGACAGCTCGCGATCTGGTGAGCAAGATCTACAAGAACGTGAAGGTGCTCGATTCCGGCGCTCGCGGATCGACAACCACGTTCGTGGAGCGCGGCATCGGCGACGTGTTCGTGTCCTGGGAGAACGAGGCCTTCCTGGCCTTGAAAGAGTTGGGCTCCGAGAAGCTCGAGATCGTGGTGCCGAGCCTGTCGATCCTCGCCGAGCCGCCGGTTACGGTGGTCGACAAGGTCGTCGACAAGCGCGGCACGCGCAAGGTAGCCGAGGCCTACCTGCAGTACCTGTACTCGCCCGAGGGCCAGGACATCGCCGGCAAGAACTTCTACCGCCCGCGCGACCCGGCCGCCGCCGCCAAGTACGCCAAGCAATTCGTCGATGTGAAGCTGTTCACCATCGACGAGGTGTTTGGCGGCTGGAACAAAGCCCAGAAGGCCCATTTCGACGACGGCGGCACGTTCGATCAAATCTACGGAAAATGAACGTTGCCTAGGAACGGCCTGGCCGGTTGCGAGGTTTGCAGCCCAGCGAATATGGAATGCAGAAGTTCTTGGTTGGGGCCGCACCAGCTCGGCCCTAGCTTGTGCGCGAACCGACGTTCCGGAGGCTGATCATGTCCTTCACGCGCGATTTGGCACGCCCGCTCGCGTGGGCTGCCTTAACTGCATCCTTCCTGTTCCTGCTGTCGGTGACGGTGCTTGCGCAGACCACCATCCTCAACGTCTCCTACGACGTGTCGCGCGAGCTCTATAAAGACATCAACCCCGCCTTTGTCGCCGACTGGAAGGCCAAGACGGGCGAGACCATCCTCGTCAACCAGTCGCATGGCGGGTCGAGCAAGCAGGCCATGTCAGTCGCCGCCGGCCTGGACGCCGACGTGGTGACGATGAATCAGGCTCCTGACATCGATATCCTGGTCGAGCGCGGTGGGCTGGTGGCTGCAGACTGGCGGAGGCGCTTGCCGCATGACGCGACGCCCTACACGACCACCACCGTGTTCCTTGTCCGCAAGGGCAATTCGACGGGCATCAAGGATTGGGATGATCTCGCCAAACCCGGCGCGCAGGTGATCGTTCCCAATCCGAAGACCTCCGGCAACGGTCGCTACACCTATCTCGCGGCCTGGGGCTATGCCCTGCACAAATACGGCACGGACGCCGCCGCGCGCGATTTCGTGGCGAAGCTGTTCGCCAACGTGCCGGTGCTCGACGGCGGCGGCCGCGGTGCAACTACCACCTTCACGCAGCGCGATGTCGGCGATGCGCTGGTCACCTTTGAGAACGAGGCGATCGCCATCGGCGCCGAGCTCGGCACCGACAAGTTTGATATCGTGTATCCCTCGCTCAGCATCGAGGCGTCAGCCCCGATCGCGCTTGTCGACACCGTCGTCGACAAGAAGGGCACGCGCAAGCTCGCCAGCGCGTATCTCGAATTCCTGTTCTCTGCGCAGGGCCAGGAGATCATCGCCAAGCACGCCTTCCGTCCGCGCAGCGAGGAGGTCTTGCATAAGAATGCCAGCCGCTTTCCCGCCTTAAAAACATTCAGTGTAGAGCACACCCTCGGCGGCTGGGCCAAGGTGCAGAAGGACCATTTCGCTGACGGCGCCATCTACGATCAGATCGCGGTCAAGCGCTAGCGTGATGATCGAGCAATTGGCCGCAGCTCGCAGCTTGGTCCGGAGCCAATTTCTCGACCTCAATCACGCTAGCAAACCCGTTACTCTGGTGTCCCTTATGATTGCGAAGTTCGCTTGGGACGCTAGCAGAGAGGTTCGGCGAACTTCACAATCGGGACACTAGTGGCTCGTGCGAGCACATTCAGAGGTCTGCCCGGGTTCGGGCTGTCGCTGGGGTTCACCCTGGCGTACATGTCCCTGATCGTGCTCGTGCCGCTGTCGGCCGTCTTCTTGAAGACCGCGACCATGTCCTGGGACGCCTTCTGGCAGGCGGTGGCCTCGCCGCGCGTGATCGCCTCCTACAAGCTTAGCTTTGGCGCCTCGCTGCTGGCGGCGGCCATCAACATCGTGTTCGGCTTTCTGCTGGCGTGGTCGCTGGTGCGCTACAGCTTTCCTGGAAAGAGGATCGTCGACGCGCTCGTTGACCTCCCGTTCGCCCTGCCAACGGCGGTAGCTGGCATTGCGCTCACCGCGCTGTATGCCAAGAACGGCTGGCTTGGCCAGTACCTGGAAGTGATCGGCATCAAGGTGGCCTTCACGCCGCTCGGCGTGCTGGTGGCGCTGGTGTTCATCGGCCTGCCGTTCGTCGTGCGCACCGTGCAGCCGGTGCTGGAGGATCTCGACACCGAGATCGAGGAGGCCGCCGCAAGTCTCGGCGCCAAACGCCTGCAGACCCTGTGGCGCGTGGTGCTGCCGGCTCTAGCGCCGGCACTGCTGACCGGTTTCGCGCTAGCGTTCGCGCGTTCGGTGGGCGAGTACGGCTCGGTGATCTTCATCGCCGGCAACCTGCCGATGGTGTCGGAGATCACCCCACTCATCATCATCACCAAGCTCGAGCAGTATGACTACGCCGGTGCAACGGCGGTTGCATCGGTAATGCTGGTGACCTCGTTCGTGCTGCTGCTGATTATCAACGGCCTGCAGGAGTGGACCGCGAGCCGCTCGGGGAGGCTGTCGTGAGCGCAGCGGCGACCGCCACCGCAATCGGGCTGCGCATCGGCGCGGAGCGCTTCGAGGCCAACACTGCAACGCGCGATCCCGTCTGGGTCAAGGCGGTGGTGCTGACGCTGGCGCTCGGCTTCTTCGCCATCTTCCTGCTGCTGCCGCTCGCCGCGGTGTTCATCGAGGCGCTGCGCAAGGGTTGGGCCGTCTATGTGGCGGCGCTGGTCGAGCCGGACGCTGTTTCCGCCATCCGTCTCACGCTGCTGACGGCAGCCATTGCTGTTCCTCTCAACCTGTTGTTCGGCGTGGCCGCGGCCTGGGTCATTACCAAGTTCGATTTTCGCGGCAAGCAGCTGCTGATCACCTTCATCGATCTGCCGTTCTCAGTGTCGCCGGTGATTGCCGGATTGATCTACGTTCTGGTGTTCGGCGCCCAGGGCTGGTTCGGGCCGTGGCTGGCCGCGCACGACATCAAGGTGATCTTCGCGGTGCCCGGCATCGTACTGGCGACTGTGTTCGTGACCTTCCCGTTCGTGGCGCGCGAGCTGATCCCGTTGATGCAGGCGCAGGGACGTGATGAGGAGGAGGCGGCCCTCGTGCTCGGCGCCTCCGGCTGGCAGATGTTGCGTAAGGTCACGCTGCCCAACATCAAGTGGGCGTTGCTGTACGGTGTGATCCTGTGCAACGCGCGGGCAATGGGCGAGTTTGGCGCGGTCTCGGTGGTGTCCGGTCATATACGCGGCCAGACCAACACCATGCCGCTGCACGTAGAGATCCTCTACAACGAGTATCAGTTCGCGGCAGCCTTCGCGGTTGCGTCGCTGCTCGCCATGCTGGCCCTGGTAACGCTGCTCGCCAAGACCTATGTGGAATGGAAGGCATCCGAGCTGCCAAAGCACGGAGATACGCCATGAGCATCCAGGTGCAGGGCATACGCAAGACCTTTGGGTCTTTCGTCGCCGTGGACGGTGTTTCGCTCGACTTCCCGATCGGCCAACTGACGGCGCTGCTGGGGCCGTCTGGTTGCGGCAAGACAACCCTGTTGCGTATCATTGCCGGCCTGGAGCGGGCCGACCAGGGGCGCGTGCTGCTCGATGGACAGGATGCCTCCGACCGCGACGTACGCGAGCGGCACGTGGGGTTCGTGTTCCAGCACTACGCCCTGTTCCGGCACATGTCGGTGTACGAGAACGTCGCCTTCGGCCTGCGCGTCAAGCCGCGCCACCTGCGCCCTGCAGAGGCCGCAATTCGCAAGCGCGTCGATGAGCTGCTCGAGCTTGTGCAGCTCGCCTGGCTCAAGGATCGCTACCCGGCGCAGCTGTCGGGCGGCCAGCGCCAGCGGATCGCGCTTGCCCGCGCGCTGGCGGTCGAGCCGCGCGTTCTGCTGCTGGATGAGCCGTTCGGCGCGCTCGACGCCAAGGTGCGCAAGGAGCTGCGGCAGTGGTTGCGGCGCCTGCATGATGATCTGCACATCACCTCGATCTTCGTCACCCACGACCAGGACGAAGCGCTCGAGGTCGCCGACCGCATCGTGCTAATGAACAAGGGACGCGTCGAGCAGACCGGCAGCACGCAGGAGGTCTATGAGGCGCCGGCCACAGCCTTCGCTTACAGCTTCCTCGGCGCCGTCAACCGGTTCTCCGGCCGCATCGAGGGCTCCAGCTTGCGCGTCGGCGCGGATGCCGTGCCGGTGGCAGCCTCGGACGCTGCGCCCGGCGCTGAGGTGGTGGCCTTCGCTCGCCCGCACGAGCTCGACATCGTCGTCGACGACAACGATGCCCGCCAGGGTCTGTCCGCCAAGGTCAACCGCGTGCTGCTGAGCGGGGCGACGGCGCGTGTCGAGCTGACCGGCATCGTCGGCAGCAACGGCCATGCTCAACCGCAGCACTTCGAGGTGGAGCTGACCCGCGAGCAGTTCGCCGACCTGGCCCTGCAGCCAGGTCAGGCCGTGCGCCTGACCTCTACGCGATTGCGGGTGTTTCCGTCGACGCCGTAAGACCGCGCGAAGGTGTCTCGCGAGGCTGATCGGTCTTTGCCTGATCCGCCATGACAGCGGCTCTCACCGTCCTTTCGGGCAGTGCCGGCGAGCACAGCTCGATGAAGCGGTAGGCATAGTTGCGCAAGTAGCTGCCCCGCCGCACAGCGATGAGAGACGTGTTGGCCTCGAATAGATGTGAGCCGTCGATCAAGCGCAGCGCCGTGTCACGCTTGGGGTCGAATGCCATTGCCGCGATGATACCCACGCCCAGTCCGAGTTCCACGTAAGCCTTTAGGACGTCGGTATCCATCGCCGACATGACGATATCGGGCGCCAGTCCGGCATCCGCGAATGTGCGGTCCACGTTGCGCCGGCCAGTGAAGCCTTCGTGATAGGTGATGATGGGCCATTCGGCGATCGCCTGCAGCGTAAGGCGCTCGACTTTCTCGAGCGCATGTCCCCGAGGCACGACCACACCGTGATGCCAACTATAGAACGGAAAAGTGGTGAGGCCTGGGACCTCGCGCAGCGTTTCGGTGCAGATGCCGATGTCGGCGTCGCCTGCACTGATCATCGAGGCAATCTCCGTCGGGCTGCCCTGGTGAAGCGTGAGGCGAACTTTGGGGTAGGCCGTCCGGAAGCCGGCCACCACATGGGGCAGCACGTAGCGGGCCTGGGTATGGGTGGTGGCAATCACAAGCTGGCCTTCCTGGCGGTTGCTGAACTGCTCGCTCAGGCGCTTGATGCTGGCCGTATCGGCCAGAACGCGGGTGACGATCTCGACCAGTTCCTTGCCTGGATCCGTAAGGCCAAGCAGGCGCTTGCCGCGGCGCACGAAAAGCTCGACGCCGAGTTCGTCCTCCAGGTCCTTGATGTGCTTGCTCACTCCCGACTGTGACGTGAACAGCGCATTGGCAACCTCCGTGAGGTTGAAGTTGCGCCGCACGGTCTCGCGCACGATGCGCAACTGCTGGAAGTTCATGGCATCTGCTCCATACTTCTTGCCTTGCTGGTCAAACGAGACCCAACACCACCGCACCGACGAAACTGAAAGACAGGACCGCCATCAGCCACAGCCAGACGGCAGCCGCGTCGATGCCGGCCTCGCTCCACGCGTCCTCCAGCTCCACGGCCACGCCCGCCTCGCGCAGCAGGATGGCAACCTCGTTGGCCCGCCGGCGCAGCTCCTGATCGGCACCACTGTCGGCCTGGGCCAGGTCGGAGCCGAGGCCGCGCGCGAGGAGCTCCCGCGTGAGGCGGAATGTGCCCCGCTTTTCCATTGCCTTGCGTCCCTCAGTGGCCGTCACCACGCCGCCCGCGACCGAGGCTCCGCTGATCGGATCGATCAGCATGAAGCTGCCAGTGCCGGGCAGATCGGCGAAGCGGTCGACGACCGCGGAGCGGCCGAGCTCGATGCGTGCGACCGCGATGTCGTTGGCGGTGCAGGTCGATGCAAGGCGCTCCTCGATGCTTGCGAGGTCGAGATGAGCGCGCACATCGATGCGGGCGATCGGAACCAGATCCGTGGCCGTGCGCAGGAGATAGCCGCGCTCTGCAGCGAAGGGCTCATCAGCGAGCCACACGAGGCGCGTATCGATGCTGCGGGTGACGATCGGCGCCCGGCCGCTGGTGGCAAGCACGGCGCCGCGCGAGATGTCGAGATCCACGTCGAGTTCCAGGACGATGGCGCGGCCTGGCCCGGCCCGTGTCAGATCGCGACCCATGGTGACGATGCGCTTGACGCGCGCGCGCCGTCCCGAGATCGGTTCCACCACCTCTTCACCGACGCCGACGCTGCCGGAGGCAATGGTGCCGGCAAGACCGCGGAAGTCCTGACCCGCGCGTACGACGAGCTGGACGGGAAAACGAAAATCGCCGTCGGCTCCGAAACTCCGGGCGGGGATGCCCCCGAGATAGCCCAGGAGCGAGGGGCCGCCGTACCACGGTGTGACCGGCGAGCGTCGGGCGATGTTGTCCCCGAGCACGGCCGAGACGGGGATTGCCAGCGCCTCCTCGAAGCCGAAGCGGGCTGCGAGCTGCTCGAACTCGGCGCGCATCTCGGCAAAGCGCGCCTGCGACCAGCCAACGAGGTCCATCTTGTTGACGGCCAGCACGACCCTCCGCACGCCCATCAGGTGGAGGATCGCTGCGTGCCGCCGCGTCTGCTCCTTGACGCCGCCGCGCGCATCGACGAGCAGGATCGCCACGTCGGCGTGCGAGGCGCCGGTGGCCATGTTGCGTGTATATTGCTCGTGGCCCGGGCTGTCGATGATGACGAGGCGGCACGGATCGGCATCGAGATAGCGCCAAGCGATGTCGATGGTGATGCCCTGCTCGCGCTCGGCAGCAAGCCCGTCCACCAGTAGGCTGAAATCCGGCGTACCCAGGGCGGTCTTGGGCGAGCGCTCGAGCCTGGCACGCTGGTCGGCGGGCAGGCCGTCCGTGTCCCACAGCAGACGGCCGATCAGCGTCGACTTGCCATCGTCGACCGAACCGCAGGTCAGCACGTTCAGGCTGGCGCTCGGATTGGCCGTCGCGCGCTGTCGGTGGGCGGTCGCCTCGACGCGTGCCCGCAGGGTTGGCGCATCGATGACCTCGGTATCTCGAGCGAGGGCGAGAGCCGTCATTAGAAATACCCCTCCTGCTTCTTGCGCTCCATGGCGCCGGCCTCGTCATGATCGATGAGCCGCCCCTCGCGCTCGGAAACGCGCGCGGCAACCGTCTCCGCCACCACACTGTCCAGGTCGGCGGCGTCGGATTCGATGGCGGCAGTCAGCGGCCAGCAGCCGAGCGTGCGGAAGCGCACGCGTTTGGGCGCGACGCTCTCGCCCGGTCGCAGCGCCATGCGCTCATCATCGCGTACCAGCAGGGTGCCGTTGCGCGCGAGCGTCAACCGCTCGGCCGCGAAATAAAGGGGCACGACGTCCAGGCCCTCGCGCACGATGTAGCGCCACACATCCTTCTCGGTCCAGTTGGAGAGCGGGAACACGCGCGCCGTCTCGCCCGATCCGAGACGACCGTTCAGCAACTGCCACATCTCTGGACGTTGCCGGCGCGGGTCCCAGCGATGGCCTTGCGAGCGGAACGAGAAGACCCGCTCCTTGGCACGCGACGCCTCCTCATCGCGTCGCGCACCGCCGAAGGCGGCATCAAAGCCGCCCTTGTCCAGCGCCTGGCGCAAAGCCTGCGTCTTCATCACGTCGGTGTAGACGGAGGGTGAAAAGTCGATCGGGTTGATGCCCTGGGCACGACCTTGTTCGTTGGTGTGGACGATGAGATCGAGCCCAAGATCGCGCGCCGTACGGTCGCGGAAGGCGATCATGTCGCGGAATTTCCAGGTTGTGTCGACGTGCAGCAGGGGAAACGGCGGCTTGGCCGGGTAGAACGCCTTCCGTGCCAGGTGCAGCAGAACCGTGGAGTCCTTGCCGATCGAGTAAAGCAGAACCGGCCTGCGGAACTGCGCGGCAGCCTCGCGGAAGATATGGATGCTCTCGGCCTCCAGCACGTCGAGGTGGGTCGGCGGCGCGGTCATGCCGAGACTTCCGCGCGCGCAGGACGGCGCACGTGCAGCCCGCACTCCTTGCCGTCCTGGTTCTCCCACCACCACCGCCCCGCGCGGATGTCCTCACCGGCAGAAATGGCGCGGGTGCAGGGCTGGCAACCGATCGAAGGAAACCCGCGCGCGTGCAGTGGATTGACGGGCACATCGTTGGCCGCGATGTAGGCATCGATCTGCGTGCTCGTCCAATCGGCTAGCGGATTGACTTTGATCAGGCCCTGGGTCTCTTCCCACGCGGCGAACGGAATGTCGGCGCGCCCCGTCGATTGGCCGCGCCGGAGGCCGGTAATCCATGCAGCTGCACCCTCCAGGCCGCGCCGCAGCGGTCGCACTTTGCGCGCCTCGCAGCAGGCGAGGCGGGCGTCGCGAGAGA
>DASTOW010000363.1:0-35048 GCA_035762425.1 Hyphomicrobiaceae bacterium
CCGGGTCGCCGTCAACGCCAAGGCAGCGGGGCCCCGAGGCGCTGGGCCAGGGAGCCATCGGCCGTCACGACATCAAGGGGCTCGGCAGCCGCGCCGCCAGCGCGCGGCAGGAATTGACCGGAACCAGGCTTGGCGCCGAGCTTGCCGTCGCTGACGATAATCTCACCGCGACGCAGAACCGTCACGGGCCATCCTTTCACCTTGCGCCCTGCGAACGGCGTGTAGCCCGCTCGGTCGTGCATCTCGCGGTCCGCAAGGGTGACTTCGACGTTGGGGTTCCAAAGCGCCAAATCGGCATCGGCGCCGATGGCGATCGAGCCCTTGCGCGGGTGCAGATTGTAGATCTTGGCCGGCGCTGTCGCCGTGACTTCGACGAACTTGCTCAGGCCCAGGCGACCTTTCGACACCATCATGTCAAATAGAAGAGGCATGCGCACCTGAAGGCCAGGCAGACCGTTGGCAATCTGCTTGAAGGTCGGATTCGATCCTGCCATCAACTTGCCTGTCGCATCATAGGCGTAAGGCGCATGATCCGACGAGATGACCTGCAGGTCTCCGAGCGCAAGCGCTCGCCACAGGGCTTCGTGGTCGCAAACCTCGCGCGGCGGCGGCGAGCACATCCACTTGGCGCCTTCGCTGCCCGGCCTATCGAGGTCACGCGCCGTCAGAATGAGATATTGCGGGCACGTCTCGGCGAACACCTTGACGCCGCGTGCACGGGCCGAACGGATCACCTCTGCGCCCTCCGCAGTCGAGACGTGGAAGATCATGATCGGCTGATCGACAAGCTCGGCGCATGCAATGAGGCGATTGATGGCCTCGGCTTCCGAGCCGCGCGGATGGCTGAGCGCATGAAACTTCGGCGCCGTGCGGCCTGCCTCAAGCAGGCGCTTCGACATCCAGGCGATCATGCCGTGGTTCTCGGCATGCACGCACACGAGCGCACGCGCACCACGCGCGGCCAGCAACACGTCGAGCAGCTGCTCGTCGTCCACCTTCAACCTGTCGTAGGTCATGAACAGCTTGATGGACCCGTGTCCCTCGCTCACAAGTGAAGGAATGTCCTCGCCCAGCGTAGCAGGCGTCGGATCGGCCACGATCATATGCAAGGTATAGTCGACGATGGCCCCCTTCTTGGCCAAGGCCATGTAGTCATCGACGACAGTTCTCAGCCGCATGCCTACGTGCTGCGCCGCGAACGGTATGACCGTGGTCGTGCCCCCAAAAGCGGCAGAGACCGTCGCACTCTCGAAGGTATCGGCATTCATGATGCCGGCAGCAGAGAGCTGCTCGATGTGGCAATGGGCGTCAACGCCCCCTGGCAGCACCAGCTTGTCTCTAGCATCGACCTCGACGGCTGCGTCCGAGAGGCCGTGGCCGATGGCAGCGATCATGCCATCCTTAATGGCAATGTCCGCCATGAATTCATCGGTCGCCGTGGCGATGCGTCCACCTCTCACCACGCAATCGTAGATCCTTGCCATCTCCGATGCCCTCTTGCCAACGCCTTTTGTGCATCGCAATGATAGACAACGTCCCAAGCAACGGGAAGCTGGAGCGCACCCTTTGAGCACGCGCCACCGTCGGATTCTCGTGATCAATCCGAATTCCAACGCGCTCGTCACGCGCGGGATAGACGAAGCGCTCGAGCCGTTTCGCTTCAACATGGGCCCCGAGATCGCCTGCGTCACGCTTGCGGAGGGCCCGATCGGTATCGAGACGCAGGCCGACGTCGACAGCGTCGCCATGCCGCTCAGGGCGCTGATCGCCAAGACCGACAACGCGGATGCCTTCGTCATCGCCTGCTACTCCGATCCGGGTCTTGCCGTCTGCCGCGAGGCGACGCGCACGCCCGTGTTCGGCATCAACGAGTGCGGGGTGCTTATGGCCCTTTCCCGCGGCGACCGATTCGGGGTCATGGCGATCCGGCAGGTCTCCGTGCGGCGGCACCTGCGCTACCTGCGGCAAATGGGGCTAGAGGCGCGGCTCGCGGGCGAACGGCCGCTCGACATGAGCGTCGCGGAGACGGCCAGCGGCGAGAAAACGCTCGACCGCATGGTCGAGGTCGGCCGCACGCTACGCGATGGCGACGGCGCGAACGTCATCGTCATGGGTTGCGCCGGCATGGCGCGGCATCGTGCAAACCTGGAAGCCGAGCTCGGCATACCTATCATCGATCCCACCCAGGCGGCCGTCGCCATGAGCCTTGCGGCGGTCATGTGCGCCGCGTGACCAAGTCCACTCCGGCGGCAGGGCTAGCCCGCGCGCGCGGGGCGTCAAAACGTTGCCGGTTCTGCCGTTCCATCCGAGGAGCCTCGTCATGCCCCGCATCTTGAATGTCGCCGGTGCCCAACTTGGTCCAATCCACAAGGCCGACACCCGCGAAGCCGTGGTCGAGCGCATGATCGCCTTGATGGACCAGGCCCAAGGCGCAGACTTCATCGTCTATCCCGAGCTTGCGCTCACAACCTTTTTTCCGCGCTGGTACCACGAGAACCCGGCCGAAGCAGACCGCTGGTTCGAGAAGGAGGTGCCGAATGGGGCGACTCAACCACTATTCGATCGGGCCAAGACGCGCGGCATGGGTTTCACTTTCGGCTACGCCGAACTGACGCCCCACGGGCAGCATTTCAATACGTCGATCCTGGTCGATCAGGCCGGCAGGATCGTCGGCAAATACCGCAAGGTCCATCTTCCCGGTCATGCCGAGTTCGATCCCGAGCGCACCCATCAGCATCTCGAGAAGCGGTACTTCAAGCCGGGCGATCTGGGCTTTCCGGTTTGGCGCACCATGGGCGGCATCTTTGGAATGATGATCTGCAATGACCGGCGCTGGCCGGAATCCTACCGCGTCATGGGCCTGCAAGGCGTGGAGATGATTACTTTGGGCTTCAATACCCCTTCCACCAATTCCCAGAAGCCGGACGAAGGGCCCGACGCCCGTACCTTCCACCACAAGCTCTCGGTGCAGGCCGGCGCCTATCAGAATTCGACGTGGGTCGTCGCCGTAGCCAAGGCCGGTGTGGAGGATGGCTTCCCCATGTTCGGCTGCAGCCTCATCGTCGATCCGGATGGCCGCATCGTCGCCGAGAGCAAGACGGAGGCAGACGAACTCATCATCCATCCCTGCGATCTCGACGCGACCAAATTCGGCAAGGAGACCGTATTCGACTTCAAGCGCCATCGCCGCACTGAGCACTATGGGCTCATCACGTCGCAGACCGGCGTCGTGCCTCCGCAGCATTGAGCAAGACGCGGCATGATGAGCGACATCTACATTGTTCCGGAACTGAACTGCTCGAGCGCTGCAAGCCTGTGCGGCATCGTGGTGCCGCGACCCATCGCGCTTGTGAGGTCTCTCGACGACGCAGGCCGCGTGAACGCTGCCCCGCTATCTTTCGACAGTGCGGGGCCGATCGCAGGCCCGTAGTGGGCCAGCCATCAAGCCGTGGCTTTGGGAACTACCGCCTGAGGCACATCGTAGGCTTGCAGCGCTTGCCAGTGCTTTGCCACATCCTCCCGAAACAGCCCGCGACTGAGACCATAGACCAGTTTGGGGACGGCTGTCGTCATGGCGTTGATGGAGGAGCCCGAGGGGCCAAAGCTCATAGTCGACGCGATGCTGAAGAGATGGATGTTGCGAAGCCACGGGGTTTGCCCTGGCACCTTTTCGGTCAGCGCATAGTCGTCGGCGAGATAGGGGAAGCGGGCGAGACGTTCGCTGCGCTCCTCTTCAGGCGGGGTGTAGCGGTCTGCCCAGGTGGCAATGTTGCCGGCGAAGCGTGCAAGCTCCGGACGCCGGGAGAAGTCCATGTCGATGCCCGTCGCAGCAATCACGAAATCCGCCACAATGGACCCGGCCGTTGTCTCCAAATGCGCACGCTCGTCGATCGCGCCAGCGCTCGCAATATGCGCATGCCGCACGAACGCAAAATTCGCATGCCGAGCACAGCGGTCATAGGTCGCCTGCGGAAAGCCTTCCCGCAGCTCCAGAATCCTGTGCATGAACCGCCACCGCCAGGCATCGTCGAGGTCGCACAGGTGGCGCAGGAAGCCGCGGAATGTCAGCCAGCGATAGGGCTGGACGACCTGAGGCTCCGCGCGGCGGCAAAGCACAAGCACTCGTGCAGCGCCGGCCTCCAGCGCCGTTGCTGCATTGTCGAGGGCTGAGGCCCCGGCACCAATGACGGCCACCGTCTTGCCTTCGAGCTTAGCGAAATCGACGGGGTCGCACGTCACAGCGCGCAGGTGCGGCGGTAACAACTCAAGCGGCTGGGGAAGGATCCAATCGCCGAGGCCCTCCTGGCCTGTCGCCAGCACGACCTTGCGTGCGAACAGGGTCTCCTGCGCGCCATCATTGCCGTGCGCCGACAGCGCAATGAGATCGCCCTCAGGCCAGATATCGACCACGTCCCGCTCATTCGACACGGGAAGCTGCAGCACATCGCGGTACCAGAGCAGATAGTCCGCCCATAGCTCCTTGGGGATGAGGTTGAGCTGCTGCCAGCTCTCCTTGCCGAAACGGGCCTCGTGGTAGGATTGGTAGGTGAGGCTCGGGATATCGAGGTCTGGCCCCGTGTAGTCCTTTGGGCTGCGCAGCGTATCCATGCGCGCGTAGGTCCGCCAGGGGCCCTCACGATCGCGCGGCGCCTTGTCGAGAACGAGGATGTTCCTCACCTGCGAGCGAAGGAGCGCGAACGCCGTCGCGAGCCCGCTCTGGCCTGCGCCAACGATGACGACGTCGTAGGCCGTGCCGCCGTCCACCGCCGGCAGAGGCGTTAGCCACGCGGCGCGCGGATGGGCAATAACCTTGAGATCTTCGTGCACGCGCCGTGCGAGGTCGTTCAGGCCGGCGTCGGCGAATTCCTGCATCATGCAGCCAGCCATCCTCCGTCGACGACAAGGGTTGTCCCGGTCGTAAAGGCGGCACCATCGCTTGCAAGGTAGAGGGCGGCCTCCGCAACCTCCGGCGGCGTACCGAAGCGTTGCAACGCATGCCGACGGCGTGAGGCGTCGCGTACCTTCTCCGGCTCCGCGTGGCGGCCAAAGCTTCGGGCGAGCATTGGTGTCTCGATGGCACCCGGCGCAATGGCATTGACGCGGACGCGATCGGGCGCGAAGTCGAGCGCCATTGTGCGCGTCAGGCTTAAGATGGCGCCCTTGGCTGCGATGTAGGCACTGTTGCCTCGCCCGCCGGCCAGCGCGAGCTGCGAGGCGAGCGTAATGATGACACCACCGTTGCGCTGCTGCATGGATGGGAGCACGGCGCGCGCCCACAGCCAGGTCCCGCCCACGTTGGTTCGGAACACCGCGTCCCAATCCTCGACCGACGTCGTGAGCACTGTTCCGCCGCAGGAGAAGCCGGCTGCAGCAACGAGAATGTCGACACCGGAATGTGCGGCGAGGACTTGCGATGCCGCGCCGTCAACAGAGGCAGGATCTCCCACGTCGCAGGAATAAGCTTCGGCGCATCCGCCCGCCTCGACGATCTGCTGCGCCGTTGCCTGCGCGCCGGCATCATTGCGGTCCACAACCGCGATGCGGGAGCCTTCGCAAGCGAACAGGGTGGCGATCGCCCGCCCGATCCCTGAACCGCCGCCGGTGATGATCGCTGACTTACCTGTGAGCTTCATGCCAAAGTCTTCGCCTGTTGACACCACCAGTCCCAAACATCCTGCACACTTTCCTCAAGATCGAAGCGAGCCGACCAACCGGCATCGCGCCGAAGCAGATCTGCTGCGAGCGAGGGGCGGTCGATGCTGGCATGGAGATCGACATTCGGCTGTTCGCCGGGCGCGGCCAGCCGGCAGGAGAAGCCGGGGACATGTCGGGCAAAAGCCTGTCCCCACGCCAGCGCACTCCAGCGCCGGCCGGTCGCAACATTGTAGAGGGATGCCAAGTGCCCCTTCGTTTCAATCACGGCCAGGATCGCCTCGGCGACGTCCGTCGCGTAGATCCAGTCGCGTTCGCCCGGCCGCGGCAGTATGGCGGCGTCGCCGGAGGCTGCCGCATGCAAGATTTGCGCGTGGGGACTGAGCGTATCGCGCACGCCGGTGTCACGTTCCCAGCGACCGAAGACCGCGCTCAAGCGGACGCTTACGACATCCAGGCCCCAGTGCGCGGCAAGGCGCCGGCTCACGGCCTCGGAGGCAAACTTGGTAATGGCATAGAGGCTTTCCGGCGCAGCCGGCGTCGCCTCGCGCAACACGCCATCGTTCGCCGGCGCCCCGCCGTAGGCGGCCGCGGAGCTCAGATTGATGACGCGTGACACGCGATGTCTACGGCACGCTTCCAGGATCGGGGGCAGGGCCGAGAGATTGACCGCCAGAACGGTGTCGGGATCCCTGGCCTCACGCGCCGGGCCAGCTGTTACCGCTGCACCTAGAATGACGACATCGACCGCGCCCGCAATTCCCGCATCCACAGCAGCGCTGTCGCGCACATCTGCCTGAATGAAGCGAATGCCGGGGCCGAACGCAGCCGGTGGCGATGCCCGGTCGAACAGCGTCACGCGGTGCCCGGCCCCAAGACATGTGGCTGCAATGTTGAGGCCGACGAAGCCCGCACCGCCGAATATCAGGATGTGCACACCGCCCCCGACCCTTCGTGTCGTTTCGCGGGATGCTAAACCGCCGCCCGAGACGCAGCAATCTGTTGCGCACTTCCTTACTGCGGGCATGGGCTGTATTACCTAGCGCGGTGCGCAGGAAATGCACCGCGTTTGGGCAGCATCGGCCCATCAGTTGTCGAGGAGACGGCCATGCTGACCAAAGCAGCCCGCGGCGTCTACGTGATCGCGGTCACCCCGTTCGACAATAGTGGCCGCGTTGATGAGGCTTCCACCGACCGGATGGTCGAGTTCTACCGGGACTGCGGTGTCATGGGGATGACCATCCTCGGGATGATGGGCGAGGCGCCGAAGCTAGACGCGCAGGAGGCCATCGCCTTCTCGCAGCGGGTGGTGCAGCGAGCGGGCAACCTGCCGGTTATCGTCGGCGTCTCGGCGCCTGGCTTCGCCTCCATGCGCAGCTTGTCGAAAGCGGTCATGAATGCGGGTGCGGCGGGGGTAATGATCGCGCCTCCCGCTCATGTCCGCACCGACGATCAGATCGCTGGCTACTACGACCAGTGCGTCGCTGCGATCGGCACCGACGTGCCGTTCGTAGTGCAGGACTACCCTCTCGCAAGCGGCGTACAGATGGCACCGAGCGTCATCCGACGCATCGTGATGGCGCATGCCTCCTGCAAGATGCTCAAGCACGAAGACTGGCCCGGGCTGGAAAAGATCAATGCGGTGCGCGGATTTGAGAAAGACGGGTCGATGCGCCAGATCTCGATCCTGACCGGCAACGGCGGCCTGTTTCTTGACTTCGAGATGGAGCGCGGCGCAGACGGAGCCATGACCGGCTACGCCTTTCCGGACATGCTAGTCGAAGTCATCCGCCTGCAGGCAGCTGGCAAGCGCGACGCGGCGCACGATCTTTTCGACGCGCACCTGCCGCTGCTGCGCTACGAGCAGCAACCAGGCATTGGGCTCGCCGTTCGCAAGTATGTGCTGAAGCGGCGCGGAGCAATTGCGTCCGATGCCCAACGTCCGCCCGCTTCGAAGCTCTCACCGGCAGCCCGTGAGGAGGTCGACTATCTCCTCAGCCGCCTCACCGCCTGCGATGCTCGCGCGGCTGGGCTCCGCGCGTGAGTGTCGAACGGAGGCACGCCCGCTCGTCGCCGTTCTTTGACGTCGAACGCCACGCGCCCATCAGTTGACTGGTCCCGCTCCTCCCACGTCGTCCATCTCGGGCAGCGCGGGTTTGACGCCGAGCGAGCGGTTCACCAGCATCGTGATGACCCATAGCACAACGCCGATGGCGATCAGCACGCCGGCGACCCGGTATTGAACCATGGCGCGCCCGGTCCACGGCCCAGCGAGAAACGCGCAGGAGAGCCCACCCAGAACCGGCAGGATCGTCGGCGTGCGGAAATGATCGTGCCCCACGCGATCTTTGCGCAGTACCAGCACCGCGACGTTCACCACCGTGAATACACACAGCAGGAGCAGGGCTGTCGTTCCGCCAAGCGCCGGCACCTCGCCCACGAAGGTGATCAGCGCGAACGCCAGCAGGGTGGTGAATGCGATAGCGATGAACGGCGTGCGCCGCGTTGCGTGCACCCTGCCGAGCACCGGCGGCAGCACGTGCTCGCGGCTCATGCCGTACACCAGTCGGCTTGCCATCAGCATATTGATGAGGGCGCTGTTGGCGACCGCGAACATGGTGATGAAGCCGAAGATCCAGACCGGGAAGTTCGGCGCACCGGCCTGCACCACCTGCAGCAGCGGCGTCTCGCCCTCGCCGAGCTGTGCCGGCGCAACCAGCGTAATCGCCGAAATCGACACCAGCACGTAGATCGCACCAGTAATGAAGAGGCCGGCCAGCAGCACCTTCGGGAAATGCCGGGTCGGATCCTTGCACTCCTCGGCCATGTTGACCGAGTCCTCAAAGCCTACCATGGCGAAAAACGCGAGCGTGGTCGCAGCGATCACCGGCCAGAATAGGCCGGCATCGCCTGCCTTGAACTGGGTGATACGCGAAACGTCGCCCTGCCCCGCACCGATCGCCCATAAGCCGATGAAGATGATGATCAGCAGGCCCGTCAACTCAACGCACGTGAGCACGACATTGGCCTTTACGCTCTCGCCGACACCACGGAAGTTCACTGCGGCGACAACGCCCATGAACACGAGGCCGGTCATGGTGATGCCGAAGGTAGAAAAGTTCAGGCCGAATGCATTCGACATGTTGGCCGAGAACGCGCGTGAGGCCGTCGAGGCCGAGGTGATGCCTGAGCACATCACCGCGAACGCAACGATGAACGTGACGAAGTGGATGCCGAACGCCTTGTGCGTGTAGAGCGCGGCGCCCGCAGCCTTCGGATATTTTGTGACCAGCTCCAGATAGCTGAACGCGGTGATCAAGGCGACGACGAAGGCGACGAGAAACGGCAGCCATACCACGCCGCCGACTTGGTTGGCGACTTGGCCCGTGAGCGCATAGATACCGGTGCCGAGAATGTCACCGACGATGAAGAGCAGAAGGAGCCACGGACCCATGACCCGATTGAGGCTCGGCTCGACGTGCCCGGCTGGCGCTCCAGCCTTCAAGGAGAGGACGGCCATCGCTCAGTCTCCGTTGCCAAGCCCGCTGCCACAAAATGCAATCGCCGGGCGGCATTCTCGCACCTCCTGAAGATTGCAGGCAAACGTGGGATGGCTGCATCCGTGGATATGCTGAAAGATTGCATGCCGGTACCCGAGGCTCGGGCGCGGACCGCATGGCGACATGGCATACACAACTGCGTGTCGCCGCGCGGCAACGAACGACCAAGCTGCTTCGGCGCTGGCCAAACGCAGGCCACCGCCGCCTGGTACTGCCTCTTCGGTTGCGACTGGCCATCGCCCATTGGCTTGGCGGTGCGCCGCGCCCTGACGCGGCTCCGTACGGCGCGGTCGGCTTGCGCTCGACGAAGTAGAGCGCCTCTGAGAGGATGGACCGCGGGATGTCTCACCGAGACTGACCCGGCCGCTTCAACGAGCAATCAGAGGCCCCATGCCGAGCACCTGCACGACGCCCTACCCCAAGCTGCGCTTCGCAGCGGTGGGCCTAGACCACCGGCACATCTACGACCAGGTCAAGAGCCTTCTTGACATCGGCGCCGAGTGCGTCGGCTTCTGGACCAGTCATGACGTGGTGCCGTTGAAGGGGTTCATCGAGCGCTTCCCCAACGTCCCCCGCGTGGCCGACCGGCGCCAGCTCATCGAGGACCCTTCCATCCACCTCATCACCTGCGCCGCCATACCCTGCGAGCGCGCGGATCTGGCCATCGAGGCCATGCGGGCCGGCAAGGACTTCATGGTCGACAAGCCGGGGGTGACTTCCTTCGAGCAGCTTGAAGCCGTCAAGCGAGTGCAGGCAGAAACAGGGCGCATATTGTCCGTCAATTTCACGGAGCGCTTCGAGGTCAAGGCAACCACGCGCGCCAACGAACTTGTGAAGGCCGGCGCCATTGGGCGCGTCGTCCACACCTGCGCGCTCGGCCCGCATCGGCTGAACCGCCATCTACGCCCGGAATGGTTCTTCCGCCGCGAAGCCTACGGTGGCATCCTGGTCGACATCGGTTCGCACCAGTTCGACCAGTTCCTGTTCTTCACGGGCGCGACGGACGCGCGCATCGTCGCCGCGCGCGCCGTCAACGTCGCCCACCCCGACGATCCCGGCCTCGACGACCTCGGTGAGGTCATGCTTGAAACCGACAACGCATCTGGCTATTTCCGCTTGGATTGGTTCACCCCGGACGGGCTCAACACCTGGGGCGACGGCCGCTGTGTCATTGTCGGCACCGAAGGTACCATCGAGATGCGCAAGTATGTCGACATCGCCGGGCGGCCCGGCACCAACCATCTGTTCCTGGTCGACAACAAGGGCACGCGCTACGTCGACTGCTCGGACGCCGACCTGCCCTACTACACCAACCTTCGCCAGGACATCTTCGAGCGGACCGAGACGGCCATGGAGCAACGCCACTGCTTCAAGGTGTGCGAGCTGGCGCTGCGGGCACAAGCCATGGCTGGTCATGGCTCCAGCACGTAGCCGCATGCAGCTGATTGGCCGGCAGGGTTGATGGTGACGCCGAGCCCGACCGCGACCTACAGAGTTTGCGCGGCGCTACTCGTTCGCCGGCACGGGTCTCAATGTCTCAATGGCTTCGGCGGGAAGGTCCACCACGACCGCGCCGCGCAGAACCATGAAACTGCCTTTGGGCAAGGCCAAGACATGCTGGCCGAAACCGAGAAAGGACCCTGTCTTGACGCGCACGGCGTCGATCTCGCCGTCGTCGCTCACCGACACGTCGACGACCTTGCCGACTTCATGGCCATCCGAGGCGTAGACGGCAGCGCCCATGGTCTCCTGCACCGTATCGGCCATGGTAGCGGCGCCGGCGGGCACTGCCGCAAGATGCAGGCCAGCAGCTAGCAATCCCGCCAGCGCGACCTTCGATTGGGCTGCCATGGCACCGTTCCCTAACGCCTCAACTTGCAAGTGCTAATGCGGACCTTCACGAGAGGTTCCTGCCGCGTGTCACATGCCTGCACTTCATTATGCGCAGTGTCGACCTCGACAGCGGAACCTTGGCCATGGTCTGCAAGTTGAGCGGTCGGCGCAGGAGCGAAACTCCATGGCAGTTCTCGACGCTCAACGCGACGACTCCCCTTCGCTCGGCGTCATCGTCGAAACCGACGTGCCGGCGCGCCTCGATCGGCTGCCCTGGGGACGGTTCCACACTCTGGTGGTGGCAGCACTCGGCATAACCTGGATACTCGATGGGCTCGAGGTAACGCTGGTCGGCGCCGTAGCAGGCGCGCTGAAGCAGAGCCCGGTGTTGCAGTTGAGCAATACCGACATCGGGCTCGCCAGCAGCGCCTACCTTGCCGGCGCCGTGCTCGGCGCGCTGTTTTTCGGCTGGCTCACCGATCGCATCGGCCGCAAGAAGTTGTTCTTCGTCACTCTGACGGTCTACCTGATTGCGACCGCAGCCACGGCGTTCTCTTGGAACTTCTGGAGCTTTGTCCTGTTCCGTTTCCTGACCGGAGCCGGTATCGGCGGCGAGTATGCAGCGATCAACTCCACCATTCAGGAGCTGATTCCCGCGCGCGTGCGCGGCTGGACCGATCTCGTCATCAACGGCAGCTTCTGGCTTGGCGCAGCCATCGGCGCCGTGGCGTCGATTGCCCTGCTCGATCCGGCATTTCTACCCGTCGACATCGGCTGGCGCGCGGCGTTTGCGATCGGGGCGCTGCTCAGCACCGTTATCTTCGTAATGCGGATGTGGATTCCCGAGAGCCCGCGATGGCTCGTCACGCATGGCCGTGCCATCGAGGCGGAGGCGATCGTGGCCGGCATCGAGCACAGCCTGAGGCAGCGGGGGCACGTGCTCAGCTCCGGTCCGTTCGCCCGCATTCGCCTTCGCATGCGCTCGCATACGCCGTTGCGCGAAGCGGCGGGCGTGCTCTTCACGACGCAGCGGCAGCGCTCGCTGGTCGGCCTGAGCCTGATGGCGGCGCAGGCGTTCTTCTACA
Source organism: Hyphomicrobiaceae bacterium (assembly GCA_035762425.1). GTDB lineage: Bacteria > Pseudomonadota > Alphaproteobacteria > Rhizobiales > Hyphomicrobiaceae > AWTP1-13. Next base: position 12,131 of record DASTOW010000363.1, read on the forward strand.
ATGCCATCTTCTTCACCTACGCGCTGATTCTGACGGACTTCTACGCCGTGCCGGCCGATCATGTCGGCTGGTACATCCTCCCGTTCGCGGCCGGCAATTTCCTCGGGCCTCTGCTGCTCGGGCGATTGTTCGACACCTGGGGCCGCCGCCCGATGATCGCTATCACCTATTTGATATCGGGTCTGCTGCTTGCCGGCATCGGCTTCCTGTTCGCGCAGGACCTTGTCTCGGTGCGCACGCTGACCTTGGGCTGGTCGGTGATATTCTTCTTTGCCTCGGCGGCGGCGAGCTCCGCCTACCTCACTGTCAGCGAGACCTTTCCCCTGGAGATGCGCGCACTGGCCATCGCCATCTTCTACGCGGTCGGCACGGGCGTAGGCGGTGTAATAGGGCCGTGGCTGATGGGCGCCCTGATCGAGACCGGTTCGCGGCCCAGCGTGTTCATCGGCTATGCACTCGGCTCGGTCCTGATGGTAGCCGCAGCCCTCGTCATGGTGCGATGGGGCATCGCGGCCGAACGCAAACCGCTGGAGGAAATCTCGCGCCCGCTCTCCGCTGCAGGTTAGCAGTTTGGTTAATGTGCCAATTGCCCGATTCTGGTCAAACCGCGCTGATAGGCGCCATCTGTGACGTGAACCTCGCTTTGCGTCGCTGACTAGCCATAGCAAATCGGGGACCATCATGGCCATTATCACCCGTCGCGAAGCTCTCTCGCTCTCGCTGCTTTCGACCTTCGCAGTCGCAGGATCGGCGCTGCCCGTGCAAGCCAAATCGGGCGCCCAGATCGACGCCGAGGTGCAGGAGACGCTGTACCAGTTCGATCTCCACATTAGGGGCTCGCGCGAGCTGCTGTTGAAGTCGGCCGCAGTGCTGGTGTTCCCCTCGGTCATCAAGGCCGGCATCGGCATCGGCGGAGAGTACGGCGAGGGCGCGCTGCTCGCTCGGGGCCGGACGGTCGCTTACTACAACACTGTATCGGCCTCCGTAGGATTCCAGCTCGGCGCCCAGGCGCGCTCGATCATCATCGTCTTTATGACCGAGGATGCGCTCTCAAGCTTCCGGCGCGTCAACGGCTGGAAGATTGGCGTGGACGGGTCGGTGGCGCTGATCACCGTGGGCGTTGGCGGCTCGATCGACTCGAGCAAGATCGTCAGCCCGATCGTTGGCTTCATCTTCGACAACAAGGGCCTGATGTACAATCTGACCCTTGAAGGCTCCAAGATCACCCGCATAGCGCGCTGACCGCCACGCACTCAATTGGCGGGCTTTCCCGCCAACAGCCTCTTCAGCTTGGCGAGCTGCTCGCTTTCGGGTTCCTGGAAATTCAGTGTCGCCATCAGGCGATTGTCGGCGCCCATCAGGTAGACGTGGGCCGTGTGCACGATGGTTATGCTGCCGTTGCTTTCGATGAACTTATCGTAGTGGGCGTTCCAGCCCTTGGCGGCCTCAGCAAGCTGGGCTTCGCTCCCGCTCAGTCCGATGATGCGCGCGTCGAATGAGCTGAGATACGCACGCAGCGCGTCGGGTGTATCGCGTTCGAAGTCGACACTCACGAACACCACGCGAAGCTGGTCGGCTTCGGCACCCAATGCGGCCAGGCGATTGCTAATCTCGACGAGCGTGGTCGGGCAGACATCCGGGCAGTGTGTGAAGCCGAAGAAGATGGCATAGGGCCGCCCGACCAGAGTTTTGCTGGAGAATGGCTTGCCGGTCTGATCCGTCAGCTCGAACGAGCCACCGGTGCTGCCCAGCGTCTGCGCCTGGGTGCCTGCGGCGGCCAATGCCGCAATCACAAACGTCGCGGTGAGGGCCAGGACGACGCGCAAGGGCGGCAACGATGTCGGCATGCGAGACTCTGCGGCAGCTGCCACTCGACAGCGCCCAGTGTAGCTGAATTGCCCTGCCGAGCGAGCCCGCCATCCCGGATAGGCGCCCCGCGCACGATCTGGGATAGCGGATAGAGGACCGGGCTTTTACTTGGCCAGATAGTTGCGATGTACCCACTTGCCGTCCGCTTGGCGCGCCTCGTTGTAGAGGGCGCCCGCTGCATCACGCGTCTCGATCCGTGCGCCGGCGGCTACCGCGCGCTCCTGCTTGGCGCCGCGCTCGGCCTCAGCGAGAAACTCGATTGCCACATCAGACTTCGGCGCCTCCGGCGCGACTGCTTCGCGCTTCTCGCCGATCGCCTCGGTGACCGTGGCCGCCAGTTGCTTCGACCACATCTTCCGGAAGAGACCGTTCGAGGGATAGAGGTTGGCGCTGCTCATCTTGCCATTGATAGCGACCACGTAGCCGACCACGTCACCATCCCTAAGGCCGGCAGCTTCGAGCGCCGTTGCGTAGGCGGCGCGCGCCTCCTTCAGCTTCTCATGCTCGAGTGTGAGCTGCAGGCTGGTGGCCGATTGTGGCGCATAAAGCTCCGCGTTGAGACCGGTTGACAGCTTTCCCTGTGTGGACGCGACCGAGTCCCAGACTTTGCGCTGCTTCTCCGCAACGTCATCGCCGCCGCGCTGGGTCCGAACCACCCTCTGCTGTTGGCGTCCTGTCGCATTGTCCTGGACGGGCTCAGCCGTCTTGGCCGGTTCGGAAGGCGTCACCATGGCCAGCAGTGCGGAACGCGAAGGCATCGCCTCGTGCGCACTGGAGAACTTGAACTGGTCTTCCTTGCCGCGCGCTGACCAGCGGCCCTGTTCGACGCAGAACGAAGCGATCGGCACGCGCCCGGACTTGGAGGGCAGCACGAAGCTCACCGTGAGGACGCGATCCTGCTTGCCGCCCTTGACGATGTCGCCGGCCTGGATGAACACCTCTTCGTCGCCGGTATTTTCGATCTGCAGTTCGTTGACCTGGCCGGTTTCGACGACCTGCACGCTGCCCTTGGCCAGCGCCTCCTGAAGCGTGAGCGGGATTGCCCCGCCGGCGCTGACGCCGTGCACGAAGTAGACGGCCAGGTTGTCATGCACGTGCGGCCCGGAGATCCGCATACCCTGGTCGGCGGCGGCAGGTCTTGCGCCGAAGCCGAATGCACTGACTGCAGCAAACAGGAGAGGAGCAAATGTCCAGATGCGCATAACCTTTCCTTTCAAGCAAAGATTCAGAAAAATGCTGGGTTGTTACATATGGGAGGTTTGCGGCCGGCCTTCGGTGCGGCGACGGCGAAGCGGCGCCTCCTTCGGGGCATTGTGACGGCGCTTAGGCTCAGCGACGAGATTTCGATTTCGTAATGTGGCGCAGTAACTTGCGCCCCGTCGAGCCGAAGCCGCCGGTGCCGCGGCGGGTGGTCGTGGTTGCCGCAACTTCCACGAGCGCGGCCTGCTCTACGCGCTGTATGACGAGCTGGGCGATGCGCTCGCCACGACGCACGTCGAACGCTGCATCTCCCAGGTTGGCGAGCAGCACCATCACCTCGCCGCGATAATCGCTGTCGATGGTGCCGGGGCTGTTCAGAACCGTGATGCCGTGCCGCAAGGCAAGGCCCGAGCGCGGCCGCACCTGTGCTTCCATGCCTGCGGGTAGCTCCAGGATCAAGCCAGTCGGGACGAGACCGCGGGCCCCAGCTGCAAGCCGCATCGGCTTGCGTGCGGGAACGGCCGCCAGCAGGTCCATGCCGGCAGCCCCGGGAGATTGATACGCTGGCAGATCGAGCCCCTCGGCATGGGGCAGACGCACGAGCTTCACTTTGATGGTCGGCTTGGCAGTAGTGCGCCTCATGCAGGCTCAGCCCGAGCGTCGGCGAAGCGGCTCGCAACCCGAGCCATCAGCCGGCGGGCGACCTCGGCTTTGTCGAGCTCTGGCCAGCTTTCCACGCCCTCTTCCGAGATGATGTGCACGGCGTTGCGATCCCCACCCATGATGCCCGTTTCCGGCGACACGTCGTTGGCGACGATCCAGTCGGCACCCTTGGCCTTGCGCTTCTTTTGCGCGAACTCGATGACGTTCTGTGTCTCCGCCGCAAAGCCAATCACCAGCCCCGGCCGTCGGCCGCTCCGCTCTGCCGCGATCGCCTTGAGGATGTCGGGGTTCTCCACCAGCGCAAGGCGCGGCGCGTTCTTGCCGGGCGACTTCTTGATCTTTTGATCCGACTGCGTGGCCACGCGCCAGTCGGCGACCGCAGCGGCAAAGATGGCAACATCGGCTGGCAGCGCATTGCGCACCGCTTCCAGCATCTCGCGTGCCGATTCGATGTGCACCACTTCGACGCCAGCCGGATCGGATAGACGCGTTGGCCCGCTTACCAGCGTGACGCGTGCGCCCAGCGCTGCGGCCTCGACAGCGATTGCCGAACCTTGCTTGCCCGAGGAGCGATTGGCGATATAGCGCACCGGATCAATTGCCTCCTGCGTCGGTCCGCTGGTGATCAGCACGTGGCGGCCCGCAAGAGGTTTGGCGCTGACGCTTGCCCCAGCCGATGACGAGAGCAGAGAGGCGATCGCGTCGATCAGCTCCGGCACCTCTCCCATCCGGCCGAGCCCCGCCTCGCCACGCTCTGCCATTTCGCCGACGTTGGGACCAACGAAGGCGATGCCGTCGGCCGCGAGCTGGGCCACGTTGCGGCGCGTGGCCGGATGCAGCCACATGCGCGGGTTCATGGCGGGCGCCACCAGGACTGGCTTATTGGTCGCCATCAGCACGGATGACGCCAGATCGTCGGCATGGCCGCCGGCCATCTTGGCAAGCAGATCGGCGGTGGCAGGTGCGACCACAATCACATCGGCCTCGCGCGACAGGCGGATGTGGCCGATCTCGCGCTCATCGTCGAGATCGAACAGCTCGGTAAAGACACGGTCATTGCTGAGCGCGCCGACTGACAGCGGCGTCACGAACTGCTGTGCCGCCCTGGTCATAACGGCGCGCACGGCGATGCCGCGCTCGCGCAACCGGCGGATCAGGTCGAGGCATTTGTAGGCGGCGATGCCCCCGCCGATGATCAGCAGCACGCGATAGGCGGCGGGGACTGTTGCACGGCAAGCGATCTGCGACGGAGCCGCCCGGCGCTGGCTTGCCATGTAGGCGCGCACCCGGTCGGCCGTCTTGAGCGTCACGCTACTGCCCTTGCGCAGCTTGGCCACCAGATGACCATCGTTGACGGCGGCAACGCCGAACTTGCTGGGCGTAATATCGAACTGGGCGAGAAAGCCCTCGATCTCGCCCAGCAGCTGCTTGGCCGTTCCGCTCATGGGGGGCATTCTATGGGGAATTGCCCATGCGTCAATGGGCGATGCCTAGAGACCTACCCCACCGGCACAATCAACCAGGCGGCAATTGCCGCCAGCGCCAGCGCAGCGACCCACAGGGCCCGGCGGGTCCAGCGGTTGGCGTGCGCCTGTGCGGCGGCCAGGCGCTCCACGGTATCTGCATCCAGACGCAAGCCGCCGCGCGCCATGTCGGCGAGCGCCAGCGCCATGCGCTCGGCCTGGGCCAGTACGCGCGGCACCTCGGCAAACGCCTTGCCGAGCGTGCCGGCGCCTTCGCCGGCTTCCTTCAGGCGGCCGACCACGCCGTAGTTCGCCTCCACCCACTGCTTGGCGATCGGCTCGGCGGCGGTCCACATGTTAAGGCTCGGGTCGAGCGAGCGCGCCACGCCTTCCACCACCACCATGGTCTTCTGCAGCAGGATCAGCTCCGGCCGCGTCTGCATGTCGAACACCTCGGTATAGGCGAACAGCTGGCCGAGCAGGTCGGCCATCGAGATCTCGTCGGCCGTGCGACCATGAATCGGCTCGCCGATGGCGCGCATGGCCTGCGCGAACACCTCCACGGGATGGTGCGGCGGTACATAGCCCGCCTCGAAATGCACGGCGGCGGCACGGTGGTAGTCGCGCGTGATGAGCCCGTGCAGGATCTCGGCGAGAAAGCGGCGCTCCATCGGGCCGAGCCGGCCCATGATGCCAAAATCGACGGCCACCACCTTGCCGTCCCGATCGACCAACAGGTTACCTTGATGCATGTCGGCATGGAAAAAGCCGTCGCGCATGGCGTGCCGCAAGAAGGAGCGCAGCACGGTGAGGCCCAGCGCCTTCAGGTCGAACCCGGCGGCGCGCAGGGCCGCGTGATCAGCGATCGGGATGCCGTCAATCCACTCCAGCGTCAGCACGCGCTTCGACGTGCGACGCCAATCGACGGCCGGCACGCGGAAGCGGCCATCCGGCAGGTTGCCATCCCGTTCGATGTTGTCCGCCATCTCGGAGATGGCGGCGGCCTCCAGGCGCAGGTCCATCTCGATCTCGACCGAATGTGCAAGGGTGTCCACTACAGCCACCGGCCGCAGGCGCCGCGAGGGCGGATGGAAGCGCTCGATCTGCCGGGCCGCGAAGAAATAGCTGTCGAGATCGCGGCGGAAACGCTTCTCGACGCCAGGGCGCAGCACCTTGACGGCCACCGAGCGCGGCACGCCGTCGTCGACCACAACGGCCTTGTGGACCTGGGCGATGGAGGCAGCAGCCACCGGCGGCCCGAACTCGACGAAGTGATCCTCCAGCCTACCGCCGAGCGCGGTTTGCACGGCGCTGCGGGCCTGTTGCATGGAGAACGGCGGCAGCTTGTCCTGCAGGTGGCGGAGGTCCTTGGCGAGGTCCGGGCCGATCAGGTCGGCACGAGTGGCCAAGAACTGGCCGAGCTTGATGTAGCTAGGCCCCAGGCTGGTCAGGGCATCGGCGACGCGGGCCTCCTGCGGCCGGCCAATACGCAGTGGCCAAGTCAGGGCGCGGATTGGCAACGTGGCGACACGTGCTGCGTGCAAGACCCAAGGCGCCTTCACCCCGGCCGGCACGAAGCGCACGCCATGCTGGGCCAGCACGATGCCAGCGCGGCCGAGGCGCAAGATGTTGCCGAGTGAGGAGGCCATCGATCGTCCGTCAGAGCCCAGCCAGCCGCCGGGCACGATTGCGTGATCGCACATTGCCTGAGCGCGGCCTTCGGTCAAGCGAGGCAGGCACTTATCCTTTGCGGGACATTGGTGCAGCGCGGGCAGCCGTTGCGGGTGCAAGCATGCGATACGGCCTTCCGGAAGCGGCAGCGGTATTGCTAGACTTGCTTCAACAAGCCGGCCACGCCGACCGCCAAGACCAGGAGGATATCGCGATGCAGCTCAAGGTTTCGCCCGTCAGTCGCCAGGCATGCAGCGAGGCCGAGTGGCAGGCGCGTGTCGATCTGGCCGCCGCCCATCGCCTCGCCGTTATGCACGGCTTCAACGAAGGCATCTTCAACCACCTTACACTGACGGTGCCTGGGCGCACCGACCGCTACTACCAGATCCCGTTCGGCATGCACTGGTCGGAAGTGCAGGCGTCCTCGTTCATGGAGGTCGGTATCGACGACGGTAAGGTGAAACGCGGCTCCGGCGATGTCGAGCGGTCCTGCTTTTGCATTCACGCGCCGATTCACAAGGCGTTGCCGCAGGCGGCGGCCGTTTTCCACACGCACATGCCCTATGCCAGCGCGCTCACGCGGCTCGAGGATCCCCGCATCAAGGAGATCGGGCAGACCGAGGTGCTGCTGATGAACGCCATCGCCTACGATGACAACTACACCGGCCCCGCGGTGGACCCCGAGGAGGGCGACCGCCTGGCCAAAGTCATCGGCAAGAAGAGCATCTTGTTCATGGCCAACCACGGCATCACCACCTGCGGAATGACCGTGGCGCAGGCCTACGACCGGCTCTACTACGTGGAGCGCGCCGCGCAGGTGCAGATTTACGCCATGTGGACCGGTCAGCGACTAAAGCAGCTTCCCGATCCGGTGGTCGAAGTGACCAAGAGTACCCGCAGCGCCCCGAAGTACGATCCCGTGCCGTCCGAGCGCCACTTCGCGGCCTTGAAGCGCATCCTGGACCGTAATGAACCGGACTACGCCGACTGACGCGCCCGCCCTGGTCGCGTCTTGACTGGCACGGGTGGCTCGACCGCAATCTCGGTCGCAACGGGAGGCTCGAGGATGGGCGGCGCCTCGCTCGACCTAACATCACGAATCTCGAAGTGCTCCACCCTGGCATCGTAGCGGCGGAGCAATTCGATCGCGCGCGGCATGAGCACTGCCTTGGCGAAGTCGTTGCCCGCGAACTCGCGCACGGCGTCGAGCGATTCGAAGCGCATCACCGTCTTGAACTCGGTGTGACCGGGCCGAACCAGCCGCAAGCATTCGATCTCGCGAAGTCCTTTGATGTTTCTTGCAAAAATGGCCGGCCATTCTTCGTTGCGCATGTGCGCCTCGAAGGCGTCGGCGTTTGCATGCGTGGTCCAACCGCGCCAGACCCGTCCAATCATCATTGCCCAAATCCTCCCCCACCGGCATGCTTTTGCGCTCAAGCGGTGAGTGCCAACTCCGCCAGCGGCGCTTGGTTCCAGCCCCATTGTACAATTTTTTCCGGCCGGTGCGCGGTCGCCGCGGTATGCGCACACGTCATACATGGCAAAAGAGCTTCTCGCGTGCGGTTGACCACGCCGCATGCCATGTGTTCCATCGTCTCAAACACCTGACCACTCGGAAGGCGCTCGCATGTCCAAATCGGCCGAAGATCCCATCGTTATCGTTGGTACGGCTCGCACGGCCATCGGCGGCTTCCAGGGAGCATTGGCGTCACTAACCGCACCGCAGCTGGGCAGCGCCGCCATCAAGGCCGCCGTCTCACGCGCGGGGATTGATGCGACGGATGTCAGCGAGGTTTTGATGGGCTGCGTGCTGCCGGCCGGACAGGGTCAGGCACCGGCACGGCAGGCCTCGATCGGCGCCGGGCTGCCCCAGTCGGTGCCCTGCACCACTGTAAACAAGATGTGCGGGTCTGGAATGAAGACGGTGATGATGGGCTTCGATGCCCTGCACGTGCGCCCCCAGGACGTCATCGTCGCCGGCGGATTGGAAAGCATGACCAATGCGCCCTACCTGCTGCCGAAAATGCGCAGCGGTGCCCGTCTCGGCCACGCCGAAGTGAAGGACCACATGTTCCTTGATGGGCTGGAGGACGCCTTCGACAAGGGTCGCCTCATGGGCACCTTCGCGGAGGACACCGCGCAGCATTACCAGTTCACGCGCGAGGCCCAGGATGCGTTTGCCATCGAAAGCCTCAAGCGCGCCAAGACCGCCAATGAAGACGGCTCCTTCGCCAAGGAGATTGTCGCCGTGACGGTCAAAACGCGATCCGGCAGCACGCAGGTGACACGCGACGAGCAGCCATTCACAGCTGACGCGACCAAGATCCCCAAGCTCAAGCCTGCGTTTCGCGACGGCGGCACGGTGACGGCCGCCAACTCCAGCTCGATCTCGGACGGCGCTGCGGCCCTGGTGCTGATGCGCGCCAGCGAGGCCAAACGCCGCAAGCTTCCACCGCTTGCTCGGATCGTCGGCACCTGCAGCGTCGCACAGGCACCGGCCTGGTTCACCACCGCGCCCGTCGGCGCCATCAAGAAGCTGCTCGAGCAGGTCGGCTGGTCGGCCGCCGAGGTCGGGTTGTACGAGGTCAACGAGGCCTTCGCGGTCGTGACCATGGCGGCCATGCGCGACGTCGGCATTCCGCACGAAAAGATGAATGTGCACGGCGGCGCCTGTGCACTCGGCCATCCGGTCGGCGCATCCGGAGCGCGCATCCTCATCACGCTGCTGCACGCTATGCAGAAGCACGGGCAGACCAAGGGGGTGGCGGCGCTCTGCATCGGCGGCGGCGAGGCCCCCGCGGTGGCCATCGAACGCGCGGCATGACGAGGGTGACCGGACATCAGAAGCCATAGCCGGACGGATGCGCCCGCCTTGTTCTTCTACGCCGCGAAAGTGCTGTGGTTTCTGGCGCAGCCATCGACCCTGATCATTGGCGCCGTGGTCGTTGCCGCCATTCTTTGCACCACCTCGTGGTGCCGGCTGGGTCGGCGCCTCCTGTTCGTGGCAGTGCCCGTGCTGGTGATCGGCGGCATCTCGCCCGTAGGCGATCTCATCATTGCTCCCCTGGAGAACCGCTTTGCGCGCGCCGATCTGACGGGTAGCGACATCACCGGTATCATCATGCTGGGCGGTTCGCAGGATGGCCGCGCCGGACGGCGCGAGTTGGCGGGGCTGAACGAGGCGGCGGAGCGCTACACCGAAGGGGCTGCGCTCGCCCGTCGGCTGCCCAACGCACGTGTCGTCTTGAGTGGCGGGTCGGCGGCGGTGTTCGCAAGCGAGCCGCCCGAAGCCGAGACCGCCGCCCGCCTGTTTGAAGCACTCGGCATCGCCAAGGATCGCATCACACTTGAAACCGCCTCGCGCGATACTTACGAGAACGCCACATTCACCGCGCGGCTGATCAAGCCAACGGCCGGTCAGCGCTGGCTGCTTGTGACGTCGGCGTGGCACATGCCGCGTGCCATCGGCTGCTTCCGGCGGGCCGGAGTGCCGGTCGAGGCATGGCCGGTCGATTTTCGCACCAGCTCTCGCTTCCAGCCGTTACGCTTCCATACCGCGCTCACCGAGGGCTGGCGTCGTATCGACTTCATTGCGCGCGAATACGTGGGCCTGGTCGTCTACTACATGGCGGGCCGCACCAGCGCACTGCTTCCAGCGCCGCTCAACGTCAGATGAGTTTGGTTGCATGCCCAGTCGACGAGCGGGCCTACTGCTTGGCCTGAGCGGGTTGATCCGGCTCATCGAGCAGGTTCTGGCCGTGCGGCCGACGATGCTCGCGCCAGCCCGGGAAGGCGCGCCGCTCCTCAGCCGTCAGTGACGTCGCGATCTTGGCGTATAGGTCTCGCACGGCCTGGCGCGCGCGCTGCTCGGCTGCGCTTTGCTTGTCCTGGGCCGCCACGAACGCCGCTCGATCAAACGGGTCGGCCACCAGCGCTTTGATTGTCTCCTCGCGTGCGACCCGAACCTCGCGTCGGAAGGGGCGCAGATGCTGGCGCTCGGCCTCTATTTGATGCAACAGCGCCTGGCGCCGATCTGAAGGAAGCGTACTCGCATACCCGAGCAGATTGGGCGTGACGCCTGCCATCTGCGGTGGGCCGCGGAACTTCCACAGCGCTCCAGCCGCCAGGCCCAGGAAGAGGAAATTCACAGCCAGCGACGCAATCAGGAGCAGCAACATCCAGCGCGGCGCCCGCCGCGCCGCCTGCCCCATGCTCATGACAACGTCGCTCATAGCAGGTCCTCGTCCAGCAGATCGAGCTGGGCCAGCGTCGGGGCGCTGCTGGTACCGGCGCTGAACGCGCCGCCCGCCATGCTCTCGAGCGCACCCTCCGGCACGTTCGACAGGCCGAAATAGATGCCGCACAGCAAGGAAGCGGCAAACAAACCGGCCACACGGCTGGCGTCGGACTTCAGCCACTGCGCCCTGGCACGCACGCCAGGCCAATGGATCACGGTCCCGCCCCCGCCAGCCGCCACTGGCGCGGCGGCATCATCGATGTGCACGATGCGTGGCGAGCGCTGAGCGGCGGCAATGATGCGATCGGCGAGCGCTGCTTCCCTGGCCAGCGAAGGCAGCGGCGCCCGTTCCAGCACACGGTCGAGGGCTTCCGCCTCTCCGAGCAGCCGGCGCGCCGACTTGTCGCGTGCGGCCAGCTGGCCAGCCCCGGACCGAGCATCAACCGGCCATCGCGTACGGTCGCTGCCGTAGACATCGAGCAGCCGCTCGAGGTCCCCGATCGTCATGTTGTTGACCGCATTCGTCATGGCATCACCTTCGCTTGCATTCCCTCAAGCCTCGTCCTGAGGCATGAGCTCTTGCCAGTCATCCCTTAACGCTGCCTTTAGAGTTCTGCGCGCACGGGCCAGCAGCGATTCGACGGCCTCGTCCGATATTCCAAGCACGTTACCCACCTCGATCTGGCTCATGCCCTCATAGTGGAAGAGGGTAATCGCCAAGCGCTGCCGCTCCGGCAGCGCCTTCAGCGCCGCATCGACGCGGGCTCCTAGATCGCGCTCCACCAGATGGCGAACCTGGCCGGCGGGCTCGGCCTGCTCCGGCACCTGATCCACCGCCGTCGTGTTGCGCCGCGAACGCACCCTGTCGATGCACAGGTTCGAAGCGACCCGCCGCAGCCAGGGACGCACACCGCCGGCGCCCAGCTCGAGGGCTGCGGCATTGCGCCATAGCCTGAGCAACGCCTCCTGAGCCACGTCCTCGGCCTCCGCGTCGTCCTTCAGCATGCGTCGGGCGATGGCCAGCACGGTCGGCAGATGCCGATCGACCAAGCCGCGAAAAGCCTGCGCTTCGCCCGCCGCAACACGAGCAAGCAGCTGCGTTTCGTCGTCGTTGTCCTCGGATCCGGACCGTAGAAGCGGTCCAGACCCGCTTTTCAGCGCCAGCACGTAGCTGCCTCGCAAGTTCGGTCTCGTCCGATCCCGAGCTTACTTCAAAATACCCATGCCGCGCATCCTCGGCGGCAAGTCCGATGCCGTGATCTGACCGTCATCGTCCAGATCCAGCATGGCGAAGCGCTCCTTGGCATGCCGCTCGAATTCCTCCTTGCTGACCCTGCCGTCGCCGTTAGCATCCAAGCGCTTCAGCAGGCGCTGGGTGGCAAAATCGACACGCTCGGCAGCGGCCATCTCGAAGTCCTTGGCGTCAACGGCGCCGTCGCCGTTCTTATCCAAGCGAGCAAAACGTCGGTCGGTGCGGCCGAACAGACGCTCCAGCGTGAAGCGGCGCGGCTCCTTGGCCTCGGCGCCGTCCTTGCCTTGGTCCGCCCGCCGGTCGGCGCGGTCGCGCACGCCGGGGCCCATGTCGTCGATATCGATCACGCCGTCCGAGTTGAGGTCACGCATGGCAAAGCGATCCTTGGCGCGCTGCTCGAACTCCGCCTTGGTAACCTTGCCGTCCTTGTTGGCGTCCAACATCTTGAGGAAGCGTTTGCCGCGATAGTCGGTGTTTTCCTTGGCTTGCGCCGCGACATCAGACGCGTCCACGAAACCATCGCCGGTCTTGTCCAGACGCGCGAACCCGGCGTCGCGCCGACCCAGGAATTCCTCGAGGGTAAGGATGCCGTCCTTGTTGGCGTCCATCTCCTTGAGCCGCTCGGCCAACCTGGCCCCGCGCGGCCCATCCGGGCCTTCCAAGCCCAGGCGATGACCCCGCCAATGCGGCGCCGCGGCCAGGGCCGCAACCGTCCCGACAGCCACCAGGGCACCGGCAACCAGCAAGACTTTCCTAGTCGACATCAACAGCTCCAGGCTGGGCGCGATCGCGGATCTTGCGATCCTTTGCACCCAGGAACGCTGGGGAATGCGGCTTCCGTCGCCGTTTAGGTCACAAGTTCGCCAAAAAGCGCCGCGACCCGCCCCTCCTGAGCCGCCAAATCGGCCTCCAGACGGGCAAAATCGGGGACCTGGCCAGAGGCCGCCAGTAGGCTCTTGAGGCCCTCAGGGGCCTTACCGGGCTCGAACGGGCCGTCCAGGCAAAGCCGCAGGATCTGGGTCAGGTCGTTCAACAGCCCGGCGGCCGGCAGCAGGGTATCTGCCGCGCGGGCACCTAGCAGGCCCGCCCGCTGCAGGTTCTGCAGGGCCACCACCGTATTCTGGTCAAGAATGTCCGGCCGAGCCGCGGCATGCACGAGTTGCAGGCACTGGGCAATGAACTCGAGGTCGACAAGCCCGCCGCGCACCTGCTTCAGGTCCCAGATGTCCGTGGTCCCTTTTTCCTTCTCGATGCGGGCCCGCATATCGCGCACGTCGGCGGCGACCTTGGCCCGGTCGCGTGGCCTCGTCAGGATCTCGCGGATGGCTGTCTCGACGGTTGCTCGCAAGGCGGCAGGGCCGGAGACGACGCGCGCCCTGGTCAGTGCAAGATGCTCCCAGGTCCAAGCCGAATTGCTCTGGTAGTCGATGAAGCTCGATAGCTGAGTGGCCACCGGGCCTTTCTGCCCTGATGGGCGCAAACGCATGTCGACATCGTAGAGCTTGCCCTCGGCCGTCTGCGCCGTGAAGGCACTGATCAGGCGCTGCGTGTAGCGCGTGTAGTACTGGGTTGCGGCCAGCGGCTTCACTCCGCTCGAGAGAACGGCCGCTGCATCGAAGTCGTAGATCACGATCAGGTCGAGATCGGAAGCGGCCGTCATTTCACGCCCGCCGAGCTTGCCCATGGCGATCACGACGGCGGCACCTCCCGCCACGCGGCCATGCGCACGCACCATCTCATTGTCCACCTCCTGCTGCATTGCCTCGATCATGCATTCGGCGAGCTGTGCATAGGCTCCGCCGGCTTGATCCGCGCCGATGCTGCCCGTGAGCACACGTACGCCGATCAGGAAGGCCTGCTCGTTGACGATCAGCCGGGCACGGTCGAGCTTGTCCTGCAAGTCCTCGGCGCCGGATAACTCTCCGGCAATGATGGCCGCCAGATCGGTTTTGCTCGGCAGATTGCCGAAGAACCCCGGCGCCAGCACGGCGTCGAGCACCCTCCGGCGCTTGCTAAGGATGCGCGACAGGCGCGGTGCCGTACCCATGATGGCCGCGATCAACTCCAGCAGACGCGGGTTCTGCTTCAACAGCGAGAACAGCTGCACACCCGACGGTAGCTCGGCGAGGAAGCGGTCGAACCCGATCATGGCCAAGTCCGGGTTGGCAGTCTTGGACAGCGCCTCGATCAACGCGGGTTGGACCTCGGTCAGCAGCTCGCGGGCGCGCGGCGTGCGCACCGCGGGCGAGCGGCCATGGTGCCAGCCGCGCACGGCGCCGATCACCTCGGCAGGCCGCTGATAGCCCATCCTGCTCAATGCTTCGATCGTGCCGGGGTCATCGGCTTCGCCGGCAAACACCATGTTGGCACCGCCGCGGGTCAGCCCCGGGCTATGCTCGAACAGTCGCATGTAGTGGCCCTGCACGCGCTCCAATTCAGCGGTCAATGCAGCCGCGAAGGCGTCGACATCGGTATAGCCGCAGAGATGCGCGACGCAGGCGAGCTTATCGGCATCGGCAGGCAGGGTCTGCGTCTGCTCATCAAACATCATCTGCAGTCGATGCTCGACCGTGCGCAGGAAACGATAGGCATCCGCCAACTCGCGCCCGACATTGCCCGTGATCCAGCCGCGTTGCTCCAAACGATCGAGAGCCAACAATGTCTCGCTGACACGCAGCTCCGGCTGGCGGCCGCCGGCGATCAACTGCTGCGTCTGCACGAAGAACTCCACCTCCCGGATGCCGCCGCGCCCCACTTTTATGTTGTGACCGGCCACGCCAATCTCGCCGAAGCCGCGGAATGCGTGGATCTGCCGCTTCATGGCGTGAATGTCGGCGATGGCGGCAAAATCGAGATACTTGCGCCAGATGAAGGGGGCAAGATCCTCCAGTACCGCTTGCCCGGCGGCCAAGTCGCCGGCCGCCGGCCGCGCCTTGATGAGGGCAGCGCGCTCCCAGTTCTGCCCGAAGCTTTCGTAGTAATTGAGCGCTGCTTCCGTCGACAGCGCCATCGGTGTGGCGGCCGGGTCGGGACGCAGCCGCAGGTCGGTGCGGAACACGTAGCCGTCGCCGGTGCGCTCGTGCAGCAGGCGCACCAGATCGCGTGTCAATCGCACGAAGAAGTGCTGGACCTCGGCGCCGGCGCGCAAGCGGATGCGCGCCAGATCATAAAAGACGATGAGGTCGATGTCGGAGGAATAGTTGAGCTCGAACGCGCCATATTTGCCCATGCCGAGCACGATGTAGCCGTCGGGTGCGTCGGACAGCCACTCGCCTTTCGCCTTCGCCTGCCGGAAGAGAAAGCGCACCGCGCTGCCGACGGCCGCATCAGCTGCCTCCGACAGGCGCCGCGTCACCGTCATGACCGGCCAGACGCCGCCAAGGTCGGTCAGTGCTGTCAGCAAAGCGACGCCGTTCTTGAATTGGCGCAGGGCTCGCATGGCTTCGGCCTGCGTGGTCGCACCGGCCATGTTGGTCTCGAGCGTGTGGTGCAGTTGCTCGAAATACGTCTCCGGTGCCGTGTCCAGCATATGCATCAGGCGTGCTGGATCCCGCTCGATCAGGCTCGTCAGATAGGGCGAAGCACCGAACATGCCGGCCAGGAGGTCGCCTACCACTTGGCTCACCAGCAAGCCACACAGCGGCGCCAGCTCCCGCTCCTCGGCGCAGCGCCGTTCCAGCTCGCCGAGGTAGCGCGCGGCATTGGCGCGATCATGAACCACGGGAGCTGCAACGATGCGGGAGTGAAGTGGCTCGGTCAGCTGAGGCCCTCGTAGGTTGGGTTGGCGCGAAGCGCCTGACCCAACCTAGGGCGCAAAGCCTGCGGCCCTCAAGAGGCTGTGGCGGTCGCGAGCGGCTCGGCTTGAGTTTTCACGGCGGCCGCGGGCAGCACCAATACTGCTTTCAGGCCCGGTGCGTTGTCCTCGAGGCGAATCGACCCCCCGTGCAGCCTGGCGACGGCGGCGACCAGACTGAGCCCCAATCCACTGCCAGGCTGCGAACGGCTCTTCTCCAGCCGCACGAACCGCTGCAGGGCGCGCGGGCGATCATTGGGGGCAATGCCGGGACCCGAATCGGCCACCGTGATCTCCACGGTTTCACCCGCACGATCGAGGCCGATGCGCACGGCCAGCTGCGTCCCCTTGCTGCCCGTCGAGTACTTGATGGCGTTGTCGACGAGATTGGCCACCGCTTGGCTCACGAGCTCGCGGTTGGCGATAATCTGCAACCCCTCGCACGTGCTGACCTCCAGATGCAATCCGGCTTGCTCGGCCACCGGCTCATACAGCTCGGCGACGTCGGCGATGACAGCAGCTGGGTCCACCGGCGTCATGGTCTCCGCCACCGCACCGGCCTCCAGTCGCGCGATCAGCAGAAGCGAGTTGAATGTGCGGATCAGTTCGTCGGCCTCCTCGATGGTCTTGGACAAACCGTCACGATAGCTGGCCGAATCGTCCTGGCTGCGCAGCGCCGCCTCGGCGCGATTGCGCAGTCGCGTGAGCGGTGTTTTCAGATCGTGCGCGATATTGTCGGAGACCTCGCGCAACGCCGCCATCAGCTCCTCGATCCGGCCCAGCATGGCATTGAGGCTCTCCGACAGCCGGTCGAGTTCGTCACCGGAACCCGCCAGCGGTATGCGGCGCGTCAGATCGCCGGCCATGATCTTGCGGCTCGCCTCGCTGACGGTATCGATACGGGTCAGCACGATGCGGCTGATCAGCAATCCGGCGCCGATGCCGAGCAGCGACAACAGCCCGACGCTCCACAGCGCGACCTGCCACATGGTGTCAGCGAACTGGCGCTGGTCCTCAATGTCGCGGCCGACCACCAGCGTGTAGCCGCCAGGCACCGCCACCGGCACGCCGACAGCCAAGCGCCGCGCACCGCCGTTGCCTTCGAACGTGCGGGTGTAGCTGAACACGTCGCCCTTGCCGGGCGTCGACAGTGCCTGCGGAATGGCGTTGAGATTGCCAGCGACCTTGCGCCCCGTATCGTCGACCAGCAGATAGAGCGCCGAGCCCGGCTCCGCGGCCCGCTCGGCGACAACCGCGCGTAGACGCGCCGGCCCTCCGGTCTGGAACTGCTCGCGTAGGCCCACCACCTCGGCCGATAGCGTCTCGATCACCTTGGTGGTGAGCAGCTCGTTGGCGCGCCAGGCGATGAAGGAAACGATCAACACCGCCGCCAGTACGAACACGCCCATGTAGGCGAGCGTCACGCGGAACGGAAACGAGCTCAGCAGCCTACTCAGAGCCGTCACGGATCATGTACCCGGCGCCGCGCACCGTATGCAATAGCGGCTTGGCGAAACCCTTGTCGATCTTGCTTCTGAGCCGCGAGATGTGCACGTCGATGACGTTGGTCTGCGGGTCGAAGTGGTAGTCCCAGACGTTCTCCAGCAACATCGTGCGTGTCACCACCTGGCCGGCGTGGCGCATAAGGTATTCAAGCAGACGAAACTCGCGCGGCTGCAGCAGGATTGGCTCGCCGCCGCGCGTCACCTTGTGAGAGAGCCGGTCGAGCGCTAGATCGCCCACTGTATAACGGGTGGTCTGCTCCTCCGGGGCCGGGCGTCGCGCCAGCGCTTCCACGCGCGCCAGCAGCTCGCTGTAGGCATAAGGCTTGGTGAGGTAGTCGTCGCCGCCAGCGCGCAGCCCTTTGACGCGATCATCGACTTCACCCAGCGCCGACAGGATCAGCACGGGCGTGTGCGCGCCTTCCCCGCGCAGCGTCTGCACAACCGACAGGCCGTCGCGGCGCGGCAGCATGCGGTCCACGATTAGGACGTCGTACTTGTCGTCCCTGGCCATGGCCAGGCCAGTCTCGCCGTCGCCGGCGATATCGGCGGCGTGTCCGCTCTCCCGCAGCGAGCGCTGCAGGAATTGCGCCGTCTCACGATCATCTTCGACTACAAGCACACGCATGGAATGATGCCTGTTGCTGCCCCGCCATAGCGGCCATTTGCCATTCTAGACCGCGGCCCCATTCTAGACCGCGGCCGATGAACGGGCAGAAAACGCGAAGCGAGGCGACATGTCCAGCCGGAGCACATCGCCTCGCCCTGGCACACCCTTTGGAGAAGGGGTTAGCTCTTTTTCAACTGTACCGGCACCAGACGAATCTGATCGCCGGACTTGACCCGCATCAGAACGGCAGTGCGGCCGAGCTTGGACACCTCCTTGACGGCATTGGCGACCTCATCAGGGGTCTTTACGGTCACGTTGCCGACCTCGAGGATCACGTCGCCCGACTTCAGGCCCTTCTGAGCGGCGTTAGAGTTGCCGTCCACCTCGGTGATCAGCACGCCTTCCTTGTTCGGACCGGTTCCGGGCGCCAGCGTAAGGCCCAGCTGATCGAGCTCGGTCGTCTTGGGGTCCTCCTTGGCCGTCGGCTCTGCTTTGGCAAGTTGTGCAGCGGACGGGAAGGTGCCGAGCTTGACGGAAATGCTCTGCTCCTTCTGGCCGCGCAGGATGCGGACGTCGACACGGCTGCCGGGTGCGAAGCCTGCGACCTGGCGGGCCAAGTCACGGCTGTCGGCAACCTTCTGGCCGTTGACGCTCAGGATCGCATCACCCGACTTGAGACCCGCCTCGGCCGCCGGGCCCGGCGTCGTCACCTCGCTAACCAGCGCGCCCTTGGCTTCACCGAGCCCGAGGCTGGCCGCCGTGTCCTCGTCGACGTTCTGGATCTTCACGCCGAGCCAACCGCGGCTAACGGTGCCGCCCGACTGCAGTTGCGCGATCACCTCGGTCGCCACCTTGGCCGGCACCGCGAAGGCAATACCGACATTGCCGCCCGACGGGCTGTAGATGGCAGTGTTGACGCCCACCACTTCGCCGTCGAGGTTGAAGGTCGGGCCACCCGAGTTGCCGCGGTTCACGGCGGCGTCGATCTGCATGTAGTCGTAGGGGCCTGAGCCGATGTCACGGCCGAGCGCCGAGACGATGCCGGCCGTCACCGTGCCGCCGAGACCGAAGGGGTTGCCGACGGCCACCACCCAGTCACCCACGCGCGGCGCCTTGTCGGCGAACTTCACGAAGTTGAAGTTGCTCTTGCCACCCTTGATCTTGAGCAAGGCAAGATCGGTGCGCGCATCGGTGCCCACCAGTTCCGCCTCGTACTTGTTGTCCTGGTCGAAGTTGACCGTGATCTTGTTGGCACCGTCGATGACGTGGTTGTTGGTCACCACGAAGCCGTCCGGCGAAATGACGAAGCCCGAACCCTGCGCCTGTGTGGGCCGGGGCGTCGGCTGGCCGCGGAACTCCGGCGGCAGGCGCTTGAAGAACTCGTAGAACGGGCTGTCCTCGGGCACCTCTGGGACGGTGCCGCGCGGCGTCCCGCCACCCTTCGGATTGGAGGCCAGCTTTGCGCCGTTGGAAACCTGGATGCTCACCACCGCCGGCTTTACGCGCTCGACGATGTCGGCAAATGACAGCGGCGCGCGACCAAACGGCGTCTGCACCGAATCGGCCTTCTCTGCCTTCAGCTGTGCCAGCGCGCCAGAATGCGTCAGTCCGAGCCCGACCGCGCCAACCAGCGCCAGGGCCGACACCGCCGATGCAAACGCCAGGCGTCGCCCGCGGCCGCGTGTGGCGTTGTGTTGGGAGAAAGTTGGAGTCATGCGATTGACCTCGACCGTGAGAGTGACGCAGTGTGCTTGTGGTTGCCGATATAGGCGCGGGGCCCTTACGGTGGCCTTTCGGTCGCATTAAAACTTGGTAATGTTCACCATGAACAATGGTCGGGAAAGGACCAGTTCATACGGGCGGGCAGCAAAAATGCGCATTCGGTTGCATCCTTGCCAACGCCACGGGTTGGCGATCCTGGCGGCTCTTAGCGCAGCCTGCAGCGCAATTTGGCCGGCCTCGGCGCCAGCCATGCAGCCGCAATCGCGCCTGAACACGGTGCCCGCCGGGGTGGTTACGCCGGTAGCGGTGTTCGGCGCCGATGATCGCGTCGCATTGCCTGCCAAATACAAGGATGTGCAGCAGAAGATCGGCCTGCTGTTCAACATTCGCTCAAGCACCGTCTGCACGGCCTTCTGCGTCGCTCCGAACGTGGTAGCTACAGCCGGACATTGCCTGCATCGCACGCTTGGCGAACGGCCGCCGCAACTCGCCGACTTCTGGTTCGCGCGCAACTACGACACGGTGCGCGATTATGCTCGCATCGCCGGTTACACCAACGGCACGGCCGCACAGCAGGTGATGTCTGGCAGCGTCAGCCTCAATGTGCGGCCGCCCATCGACGCCACCAAGGATTGGGCCATTGTCCGGCTGTCGCGGCCGGTCTGCTCCAAGGGTGTACTGCCAATCCGCGTGCTGCCGCTCGAGCAGATCATCGCCCACGCGGCGGCCAACCGCATCTTCCAGGTCTCCTACCATCGCGACTTCACGCCCTGGCGGCTGGCCTACTCGCGGCCCTGCGGCGTCGCCAAAAGTTTCGAGACGGCCGACTGGAGCACCATTGCGCAGGACTTCTCCGATCCCGCCCAGTTGCTGCTGCACACCTGCGACACGGGCGGTGCCTCGTCCGGTTCGCCCATGCTGCTGGAGGGCCCCCAAGGTCCCGAGGTGATCGGGATCAACGTCGGTACCTATGTGCAATCCAAAGTGATCATGCAGGACGGCAAGGTTACTCAGCGCCTGAAGGCCGATACGGTCGCCAACACCGGCGTCAGCGCTGCGATGTTTGCCGAGAAGCTCGAGCTGTTCAAGGAGGCCGCGATCCTGACCACGGCCGCTCAGGTACGCGAACTGCAGCAGGCGTTGAAGGGCCTCAAGCTTTATTCCGGTCCCCTCGATGGCAGTTACAGGGCGGCCTTGCGCCAGGCCATCGAGGCATTCGAGAAGACGCACGGCTTGCCGATCACCGGCCTGGCTACGCGCGCCCTTCTCAAGCGCATCGCTCCCACCGGCGCCGAGCGCAGGACAGCTCGCAACCCCAAATCGTAGATTTCACTACCCCTTCCTGCCGAGCAGGTCATCGAGGCGCTTTTGCTCTTCGGGGGAAAGCGGCGCGGCGTTGGTGCCCGAGGGATCCGCTGCAGCGCGCAGCCTGGCATTGCGTCGCAGCACCAGCACGGTGCCGATCAACAGCAGCAACGGCATCAGCCACAGGGCCAGCGTATGCAGCTTGAACGGTGGCCGCAGCAGCACGAACTCGCCATAGCGCTGCTCCACGAATGTCAGCACCTGCGCATCACTGTCACCGGCAGAAAGACGTTCGCGCACGATCAAGCGAAGATCGCGCGCGAGCTCGGCGTTGGAGTCGTCGATCGACTGGTTCTGGCAAACCAGACAGCGCAACTCCTGCGATAGCTTGCGTGCCCGCGCCTCGAGCCCGGGATCGGCCAACGTCTCACCCGGCTGCACCGCCGATGCGGAGGCTAGCGTCAGCATTAGCATCACGACTGCGATCAGGCAGGTCGCAATGCTCTTGCACGATGCCACCGGCCGACCGATGGAGCCGGGGCACAGGGCTCGCAATGACCGAGAGTGTTGAAGCGAACGCAGCACCATGCCTACAACCATCCGCGTGCAGCGAGCTGCATCTTGAGTTCGGACTCGGCCTGTGCGAGCAGCGCCGCGTCGGTTGAACGCAACACCAGCTGCGTGCCCGGCTTGCCATCGCGCATGAACGGATAGCTGCCCATCGGCACATCGGGGTAGCGCTTCTGGTGCGCCTCGAACATGGCGGCGATCTCGCCTTCCGGCCGGTTCAGGTCGATGCCAACGGATAGCATCTTCTTGCCCGTTTTAAGAAACTTGGTGGCAGCATCGAGCATCACGTGCATGATGTTGGGCACCCCGGCCATGACGATGACGTTGTCAAGTTTGAAGCCCGGCGCGATCGATACGCTGTTTTCCACCAGCTCCGAGCCGAACGGTAGGCGCGCCATGCGCAACCGGGCCGGCGTCAGCTCGACACCGCGCTGCGCGTAGTAGGCCTTCATGGGTGTGAGCGCACGCTCGTCAACGTCGATCCCGACCTTGAAGGCCTTGGCCACTGCGTCGGCCGTGATGTCGTCATGCGTCGGACCGATGCCGCCGGTAGTGAACAGATAGCTGTACTTCGCGCGCAGCGTGTTCACCGCATTGACGATTTCGTGCTCATCGTCAGGAACAATGCGCACCTCCTTGAGCTGGATGCCGATGGCCGTGAGATGATCGGCTATGTGGCCGATGTTCTTGTCCTTGGTGCGACCGGACAGAATCTCGTCCCCGATCACAAGCAATGCGGCGGTGACGATGGTTCCCGTGGCATCCTGCATGGCACACCTTCGTTGTCATTAGGCCGAGCGCCCCTGCCGGCCGATTGCCTTCCTAGTCCTACCAGCCGGGCTCGATCAAGCCCGACGCGCGCGGTGGGCGACGTGGGCTGCATCGAGGACAGCAAGGAAATCATCGACACGTGCTGCCCACGTACCGTGTTGGCGAACCCTGCGCTGCGCTGCCTCACCCATCCGCCGCCGCCTCGCATCCTCCGACAGCAACCGCTCGATACTGCCCAGAACCGCTGCCTCGTCATCCCCGGCAACCACGCTCCCGGTCTCCCCTTCCAC
>DASTOW010000364.1:0-15755 GCA_035762425.1 Hyphomicrobiaceae bacterium
GCCGACGGCCAGTTCGGCCGCCTGATCTTCGGCTTCGCCGTGACGGAAGCGCTCGGCATCTTCGCGCTGCTCATCGCCTTCCTGCTGCTGTTCACCTGATCCGGTAGGCACCGCAAACCGGGGCTCGTCATGGCTCAGAAGTCGACCACCGCTGCCAGCACGACCACGCCCGCCGAGGGCGTCGGTCCCGGCAAGGTGTTTCCGCCGCTCGACCACACCACGTTCGTTCCGCAGCTGGTGTGGCTGGCGATCAGCTTCGGCCTGCTCTACGTGCTGCTGAAGCGCGTGGCTCTGCCGCGCGTCACCGAGGTCATCGAAGAGCGGGCCGACCGCATCCGTCGCGACCTTGAGCAGGCGGAAAAGCTGAAGGCGGAGACGGAAGGCGCGCTCGCCGCCTACGAGCAGGCTCTGACCGACGCACGCTCCAAGGCCAGCGGCATCATCAAGACCATGCGCGATGGCTTGACCGCCGAGGTCGACAAGGAGCGGGCGAGAGTCGAGGCCGAGATCGCCCGCAAGGTGGCCGACGCCGAGGCCCGCATCGAGCAGACCAAGTCGCGGGCGCTGTCCAGCGTCAACGACATCGCCACCGAGACGGCCAGCGCCATCGTCAAGAAGCTGATCGGCGCCGACGTGAGCCCGGACGAGTTGCAGAAGGCGCTGGTTCGGCGCGCGGCGGAGTAGGAGACCACCATGTTTTCGCCGAGAGCGGCCGAGTTCTGGGTCCTGGTCTCGTTCGTCGTATTCGGGCTGATCGTCCTGTACTACAAAGTGCCGGCGATGATCGCCAAGCTCCTGGACGAGCGCTCGGAGGCGATCCGCAAGGAAATCGACGAGGCGCGCCGCCTGCGCGAGGATGCCCAGAAGCTGCTTGCCGACTACCAGCAGAAGCACCGCTCTGCGGGCCAGGAGGCCGATGCAATCGTCGAGGAGGCGCGCAAGGAGGCGGAAGCCTTTGCCCAGGAAACCCGCGCTGGCCTCAAGGACACGCTGGAGCGCCGGACCAAGCTCGCCGAGGACAAAATCGCCCGCGCCGAGGCGCAGGCGGTCGACGAGGTGCGCGCCGCGGCCGTGGAACTGGCCATTGCGGCAGCCGAGAAGATCCTGCGCGAGAAGTCGGCCGGCGCTAGCGGCGCTGCCCTCATCGA
Organism: Hyphomicrobiaceae bacterium; assembly: GCA_035762425.1. GTDB lineage: Bacteria > Pseudomonadota > Alphaproteobacteria > Rhizobiales > Hyphomicrobiaceae > AWTP1-13. Next base: position 1,149 of record DASTOW010000364.1, read on the forward strand.
TCAGGGCATCCGCGACCTGAAGGGCCGCCTGAACTGACCTGGCGTTCTGGGTCCCGGCTCTGGACGGCGCTCAGGCCGGGATGACAAAGGCTACTTCTGCCCCAGAAACGCGGTGATGGCCGCACCGGCCTGACCGATCGCCACCACGCCGTCGAGGTGGCCGCGCCCGCCCTTGATCTTGACGTGCTGGAGCGGCGTTCCGTCCGCCTTGATCAGGTTCGCCGTCTGATTAATGCCGTCGGCATGGAAGACCTGGTCGTCATCTGAAGTGATCAGCAGGACTGGCGCGTCGACCTTCTTTAAGCCGTCGGCCAGGTTGCTGCCGCCTGCCACGAACAGCTGATTGGCCTTTGCGAGATAGAGAAAGTGATTGGCATCCGACACGGCCGCTCGCGCCCGGCCGGCCGCATCGAGCGCGGCCTCGATAGCGTATTTGCAGTCGGTCAGGCAGCCGGCAGGGTCCTTGTCGGCTGCCGCCCACTTGCGCCCCAGGCTCGGGCCGTTCGTCCAGGCCCAATGCTGGGCATGCAGCGTCACCACCTTCAGCGCTGCGACAAGCCCTTCAGTCGGCTCCTTGCCGCCATAGTAGTTGCCACCGTTCCAGTTGGCATCGAGGCGGATCGGCGTGGCCCAGGCATCGACCCAGGCAATCAGATAGCCGTCGGCTTCGCCCGCGCCGATCACGGGCACCGCCTTGCCGACCATCTCGGGGTACGCTGATGCCCACTCGTAGACCTGCAGGGCGCCCATCGAGGCACCCATCACGGCATGCAGGCGCCTGATGCCGAGGCTCTCCAGCAACGCCTTCTGCACGTTGACGAAGTCGCGGATCGTGACGATTGGAAACGTCGGCCCATAGGGCTTGCCGGTCTCCGGGTTGACGCTCACGGGCCCGGTGGTGATCACGTTCGGGTCCTTGGCGTTGAGGTTCACCAGCGTGTCGGCCGAGAGGACGTAGTAGGTGTTGGTGTCGATGGCCTTGCCGGGGCCGATGATGGCATCCCAGTAGCCGGCGGCCTTGTCGTCCGGCTTGTACTTTCCGGCCGCGTGGCTGGTGCCCGAGAAGAAATGCGTGATCAGGATGGCATTGGATTTATCGGCGTTGAGCTGCCCGTAGGATTCCCAGCCGACCCGCAGGTTTTTGATCGGCTTGCCGCCGGCCGTCGTGTAGCTCGGCAGCTCGAACGTCTTCTTCTCGGTCATCAGATCCTGGGCTGCAGCAGCGGCCGAGAACATGCCCGCCATGGCCAGCGAAAGTGCAAGCACACGCTTCAGCATTGTCACCTCCCGTTTGTTATTGAACACCCACAGTATACGCCCTATCGCGACCTTCCTTCGACTAGCGTGCCGATGGCGATGCCGCCAATGATCAGCATCATGGCGCAGATGAGCGGCAGCGTGATCGGCTCGCCCAGCATGAGGGAGGCACCGGCAGTCCCAACCACCGGTGTGGCGAGCAGCCCGAGCGAGGTCGTCATGGCGGGCAGGCTGCGGTTGACCATGGCCATGGCCCAGTACCCGAGCGCCGTGCCGATTACGCTGGAATAGGCGACGCCCAGCAGCAGCGGCGGCGTCCAGGTCACATTCGGCACGCCCTCGATCATGTAGGCGAGGCCGGCCAACGTTACGGTCGCGAGCACCACCTCCCACAGCACCAGCTGGAACGGCGTCGACACCCAGCGATGGCCGCGCACCTGCAGGATGCTGATCGCCCAGCACAAGGCGGCGAGCATGATGAAGGCATTGCCGATCAACGCGCGCTGGTCGCCCCAGGCAAAGGCGAGCGGGTTGAACATCACGGCCAGGCCGACAATGCCGAGGCTCACGCCCAGCACGCGCCAGCGCGTCAACGCCTCGCCGAGCAACAGCACAGCACCCGGGATCACCCACAGCGGCGTGGTGTATCCCAGCACGATCGCGCGGCTTGCCGGCACGAACTGCAGCCCGATCGACATGAAGCCGGTGAACAGGATCATGTGCAGCCCGGCGATGCCGATCACGATCGGCACGTCGCCGCGGCGCGGGACGATCAGGCTGCCCTGCGCAAGTTGCAGCACGAGCAGGATCACTCCAGCGATGCCAAAACGCAGGGCCGTCGCCCACAACGGCGGCATGTCTTGAACGATCACCTTGGTGACCGGCCAGTTGATGCCCCACGCCATCACCACCACCGCGAACAGCGCGACCGCCAGGGCAGGAGACAAAGGCTCGCTTCCGGATGGACTGGCAGGTCGCGCGGTGTCGGCAGTCACGAGTTGCGCGGAGGCTTGTCGCCGGGTGCTGCCGTATCGGCGGGCTCGGCGGGGCCATCCCCCCCTAGCAGCGGCACCTTCGGACGTCCGGCCAGCTTGGCAAGGCTGGCGGCAATGTTGGGCGGCAGCTTGGAGAAATCGGAACCGGGCGCGCCGGCGGTCTTGCCGCCGCTGCCTCCATTGCCGCTGTTTGCGCGCACGAGCTGGGGCGGTGCCGGCGGCGCAGGACGCGGCTCGAGTCCCGGCAGCATATTGTTGCTGCGGCGTTCAGCCGGCATGGCGCTGCGCGGCAGAGGCGGCGGGCCGGGCCTCGGCCGCTGTTTGGCAGGTGCCGCCGGCGCGGCGCCATTGCCGGCCCTTGGCTGCAGCTGCTCGGGTGCGGCGGCCAGCGTCGCGGCCAGTGTAGTCGGGGCGGGCTCAACCGGCCGGAGTGGAGTGGGCGACAGCGTGCCCCCCTTGGCGACAGCGGCGTCGGCGACTTCGGGCGGCTGCTGACGTCCACCCGGCAACGGCGGCGGCCTCGGCCGTCCCGGGGGCAGCGTTGGCCCTGTCGGTACGGCCGGCGCCATCGGCTTGGCCATCGGTCCAGTCGGCGGAACCGGTTTGGCCGTCGGTTGCGGCGGCTCGGCGCGAGGCATCGGCTGTGGTCTGGTACGCGAGGCCGGCGTCGCAGGGATTGCGGCACCATTGGCGGGTTTTGCAGGCGCGGCGCGCTGCTGCTCCGGCACCGGCGTCGGAGCGCGCGGGGCGACGACGCCCGGCTCAGCGGCCGCCGTCTGCATGGCCGGCATCTGTGGCATCCTGCTCTTGCGGAACAGCCCCTTCTTCCTGCGCCGCTCGGCCTTGCGCACGACGCGCAGCAGCTGCATCACCTCGCGCTCGGACATCGGCTCGCCGTAAAAGAAGCCCTGCCCGTACTCGCAGTTGATGGAGCGCAGAAAGCCGACGTCCTCCTCCGTTTCGACGCCCTCGGCAACCAGCTTCTTGCCGAGTTCGTGCGAGAGCGCCACGATCGAGCGCAGGATCACCGAGCCGGTGCCGTTCCCACCACTCTGCCCGGTGGCCTGAATGAACGAGCGATCCACCTTGATGGTGTCGAACGTGAATTGGTTGAGATAGGACAGCGAGGAATAGCCCGTGCCGAAGTCGTCGAGCGCCAGGCTGGCACCCGCCGCCGACAGCTGGCTCAGCACCTGCGTCGCCTTCTCTGGGTTCTCCATCACCAGCGCCTCGGTGATCTCCAGGCACAGCGAGCCTTTCGGGATCACGGCGCGACCCAGGATGTGGCGCACCTCGTTGACGAGGTCGGGCCTGAAAAGCTGGCGGCTCGACACGTTGACGCTGACGAACAACGGCGCATCGGGGCGCGGCAGCTCCTGCTGCCATCGCTGTGCCTCCTGGACCGCGCGCGACAGCGCGTACGAGCCGAGCTTCACGATCAAGTCGGATTCCTCGGCCACCGGGATGAAGTGCGTCGGGTTGAGCGTACCAAGACGCGGGTGCTCCCAGCGCATCAGGGCCTCGAAGCCGGCGAGTGTTTCGGTCGGCAGGTAGAAGATCGGCTGGTAGAGCAGCTTGATCTGCTTCTTCTCGACTGCCTTGCGCAGATCGCTCTCCATCGCCAGGCGGCCATCCTTGTCGGAACGCATCTCGGCGTTGAAGATCTCGATGCGGTCGGCGCCCGAGCGCTTGGCGCGATACATGGCGATTTCTGCCTCGCGCAGCAGCTCGGCTGGGTCCTCGTCGGGGCCGTCATAGAGCGAGATGCCGATCGAGGCGGTGAGGACGATCTCCTGCCCGGCCAGCTGGATCGGCGCGCGCAGGGAGCGGCGCACCTGCTCGGCCAGCATGGCAAGCTCGCGCGGATCGGATTGGCTGAGCAGCAGCAGGGCGAACTGATCGCCGCCGACGCGGCCGAGCGTGTCCTGCGGCCCAAGGTTGCGGCCCAAGCGGCGCGCCACGGTCAGCAGCAGGCTATCGCCGACCACCAAGCCGAACGATCCGTTCACGCTCTTGAAGCGATCAAGGTCGATGAACAGCAACGCCGGTCGCACCAGCGGCTCGAGCGCGGCGCGCTTGGCGGCGATGGCGAGACGGTCAAGGAACAGTTCGCGGTTGGGCAGCCCGGTCAGGCTGTCGTTGACCGCGTCATGCAGCAGGCGGTCCTGCGCGCGCTTGCTCTCCGTCACCTCGCGCAGCAGGCCGACGCAGCGCACAGCGCGGCGGTCCTGTGAAGGAACGCTGGCTGCCTCCAGCTCGAACCAGCGGTACGAGTTGTCGGCATGGCGCATGCGGAATTCAATGCGCAGTTCCCCGCCACCGCGCTCCTGCACCGACCACAGCAGCAGCTTGAAGCGCTCGGCATCGGCCGGATGCATGTGCTTGGCAAAGTCCGCTGTCTTGCAGGATAGGTCGCCCGCCTTTAGGCCCAGGATCGCCTCAACCACCGGACTGACCTTGATCTCGTCGCGCCGCGCGTTCCATTCCCACACGGCAGCACCAGCACCGTCGACGGCCAGCGAGCGCAGCTGCTGCTCGCCCGGCGCCGCCCCGTATAGCGGTTCAATCGAGCGGAACGCATACTGCGTAACGGTGAAGCCGATCAGCACCACCAGCAGCACCAAGCCTGCCGTCAGGCTGAACATCATGACGTCGCCCGGCAGTCGGCCGGTCAAGGTCATGGCCGCGCCAAACAGCCAGACCAGCAGCAGCAACCAAGTCGGTATCAGCGACAGGGCGCGATCCTGTCCCCTGAGCGACAGAAACAGCGTCAGGCCGGACCCGACCAGCGCGATGGCAACCGACGACAGCCGCGCGAAAGTCGCCGCCAACCGCGGATCGATGAACGCCACGGCCACCAGCGCGAACTGCGCCACCATCCATAGGGCGATCAGAGTGCGGATGGCGCCATGCCATACGCCAAGCCGCAGGAAGGTGTGCAGGAACACCAGCAGGCTCGCCGCCATGCCCGCTTCGGTGGCGGCGCGATAGACCGCATTCTCCTCCGGCCTGATGGTGAACAGCTTGTGCCAGAAGCCAAAGTCCACGCACAGGTACATCAGCACGCACCACGTGAAGCCGGCGGCGCTCGGGAAGATGGCCTTGTGGTTGGCCGCGAACACGGCCGTGAGGAAGGTGGCAAGCAGGCCGGTAATGCCCAGCATGATGCCGTTGAAGAGCTGACGGTCGCGGCTCTTCTGCTCATACTCGACGGCCTTCCACAGATAGAGCCGGGTCGGCCGGTCGCCAGCGAGTTCGGCCGCAAACGTTACGGTCTGCCCTGGCTCGAGCGAGATTCGGAATACGTCAGCGCGGTCGTTCTTGACGCGCTCCGGCACGTAGCCAACGGACGGCGTGACCCGCTCGAGGCGACGAGCGTCGAGGTCCGGCCACACCACGCCGGAGCCCGACGAGGCATAGCGGTCGGCCGTCAGCCAGCGCTCGATCGGCTTGTCGGTGACATTGCGTAGCGCAAACACGAACCAAGCCGGATTGGTACCGGGCGTTGCTGCGGGCACCACGAAGCGCTGGGTGATGCCATCGCTGCCGGCAACGGTGTCGAGCTGCAGGGTGTCGCCGCGATCGACCTGGGTTTCGCCGAACCCGGAGATGTCGATGCGGTCCGCGTCGTTGTTGTTGACGTCAACGGCCTTGATGGAAGCCTCGGCAGACCCGGCCAGGCCCAGGCAGGCGAGCGCCAGTGCCAGGCACAGCAAGCCGAGCGCCGCCAACCTTGATGGCAGCCTGCTTGCCCAACCTGTTCGCCTCCCCATCATGCTTCAGGCGTCCCCGTCACGTCCTCGCATCGTCGTGCAGAAGCGCGTACAGATCGTGGTCCTGCCAGACGTCGTTGATCTTCAGATAGCGCCGGGCCGTACCCTCGCGCCGGAAGCCCGATTTTTCGAGCACACGGGTGGAAGCCGCATTGTGCGGCAGGCAAGCTGCCTCCAGACGATGCAGCCCCAGCGTGCCGAACGCGAACGGAACAATGCACCGCACCGCGTCCGTCATGTAGCCGCGGCGGACGTGCGGCAGACCCAACCAGTAGCCGACCGATGCCGACTGGGCTACGCCGCGGCGCACGTTGCTGATGGTCAGGCCGCCGATCAGTGCGGCGTCGGCCTCTCGGAAAATGAGGAAGGCATAGCCCTGGTCTTCGCGCATTTCGCGCTGGTACTGGCGCAGGCGCCTGCGGAAGGCGGAGCGCGCCAGCTCATCGCGCGTCCACAACGGCTCCCAGACCGTCAGATGCTGGCGGCTCAGTGCCCTAAGCTCGGCCCAGGCCACGTAGTCGCCCATGACCGGCTGGCGTAGGTAGACCTCTCGACCACGCACCTCGGCGTCGGCGTCAGGCAGGACCGATCTCGAAAATGCCATCTGTTCCCTCATGCGCCCACACTCACCCGTGCTCAGGCCGTTGCCATGCGCTCGGCCATCTCTGCGTAGTCCTTGCCTTTGCGGCCAGCACCCACCACGGCCACCGACGCGCGGCTGCCAAGGACCAGCCTGGCTGCCGTCTCGCGCACCGCTTCGGCTGACACAGACTCAATGCAGTCGACGATCTCGGCCGTATCGATCAGACGGTCGAACAGCAGCAATTGGCGCGCCATCTGCTCGGCGCGTGCCGAGGAACTCTCCAGGCCCATCAGCAGGCCGGCTTTGTGCTGCGCCTTCGAGCGGGCAAGCTCCGCCTCAGCCGGCTTCTCGGCGGCCGCGCGAGTAAGCTGCTGTCCCACCACGTCGATCAGCTTCCCCATCATCTCCGGCCCGGTCGCGGCATGAATGCCGAACAGGCCCGCATCGGCCAGCGCCCAGCAGGTCGAGTAGATCGCATAGCAGAGGCCGCGGCGCTCGCGAACCTCCTGGAACAGACGCGATGACATGCCCCCACCGAACAGGCCCGAAAACACCTGCGCGGTATAAAACTCGTCGCGGGAGCGATAGGACGGCCCGGCAAACGCCATGACAAGATGGCTTTGCTCGAACGGCTTGGCCGACGTGCGCGTGCCCCCGACGTACCTTGCCGGTTCGAACCGGCCCCCCTCGCCGCCATTCATGGCGCCGAATTGGGCCTCAGCGTGGCGCACCAGCTCGCCGTGATCAACCTTGCCCGCGGCCGAGAGAACCATGCGGGCCGCGCCATAGTTGGCTTTCAGGAAGGTGCGCAGGTCCGGAGCGGTGAAGCGGCCAACGCTCTCTGCGGTGCCCAGAATCGGCCTTCCGATCGCCTGATCGGGAAACGCGGCATCCTGCAACAGCTCGTAGGCGATCTCGTCGGGACTGTCCCGGGTGGCAGCGATCTCCTGCAGGATCACCTCACGCTCGCGCTCCAATTCGTCTTCGGCGTAGCGCGGGATGTGCAGGATGTCGGCCAGGATATCGAGGGCGAGGCCGACGTCGGCCTCCAGCACGCGCGCGTAGTAGGCCGTCGTTTCCAGGCTGGTGGCGGCATTGAGCTCGCCGCCGACAGCCTCGATCTGCTCGGCGATATCGCTGGCGCTGCGCCGGTCCGTTCCCTTGAAGGCCATATGCTCGAGCAGATGCGAGATACCATGCTCGGACTCGCGCTCGTGGCGCGCGCCGGCCCCAACCCATACGCCGAGCGACACCGTCTCCACATGCGCCATGTGATTGGAGACGACGCGCAAGCCGTTCGGCAGGCGGGTCAGCTGGGTGCTCATGCCGCGGCTCCGCGGTTTTGGGCGGCGAGGCCTGCGACGAAGCGCTGGACGGCCGCCAGATCATTGGGAAGGCTGGTGATGCGCTCAGGATCGTGCAGCAAAGAGGCGAGCCGCGGCGGCAAGGCTGGACGCTGGCCGGTGATCTCCTGCAATGCATCTGGAAACTTGGCGGGGTGCGCCGTGGCCAGGACGATGCGCGGGGCAGCGCTGCTGCCGGCCTTCTCGGCCACAACCACGCCGCAGGCGGTGTGCGGGTCGAGCAGGTAGCCGCTGCGCTGCTTCACGCGGCGGATGCAGTCGGCAACCTCGACCTCGCTGGCGCTGCCCGCGGCAAAGTCGCGCCGCATCGGCTCGAGCGTCTGCCCCATCTCAAAGCGCCCCGATTGCGCCAGCGAAGCCATGCGCGCCCGGAGGCCGGGAGCGTCGCGCTCTAATGCCTCGAACAGGTAGCGCTCGAAGTTGGAGGAGACCTCAATGTCCATCGACGGCGAGGTGGTGGCCTGCACGCCGCGCACCTGGTAGACGCCGGTGGCATGCGCGCGCACCAGAATGTCGTTGTCGTTGGTGGCGATGGTGAGCCGCTCGATTGGCAGCCCCATGCGACGTGCCGCGTAGCCGGCCAGGATGTCGCCGAAGTTGCCGGTCGGAACCGTGAAGGACACTGGACGGTGCGGGGCCCCAAGCGCAGTGGCCGCCGCGAAGTAATAGCCGATCTGGGCCATCACGCGCGCCCAGTTGATCGAGTTGACGCCGGCGAGCCTGGTCCGATCACGAAAGGCCAGGTCGTTGAACATGGCCTTCACCAGGGCCTGGCAATCGTCGAATGTAGCGTCGATCTCGACGGCATGCACGTTGGGCTCGCTTGCCGTGGTCATCATGCGGCGCTGCACGTCGGAAACGCGGCCCTTGGGGAACAGGATGATGGCGTCTATGCGCTTGGAGCCGCGGAACGCCTCGATGGCCGCGCCGCCGGTGTCGCCCGAAGTGGCACCGACGATGGTCGCCCGTTCGCCGCGCTGGCTGAGCACGCGCTCCATCAGGCGCGCCAGCAGCTGCATGGCGACGTCCTTGAAGGCCAGCGTCGGTCCGTGAAACAGCTCCAGGACCCACAGGTTGGCGTCGATCTGGATCAGCGGCGTGACGGCGGGGTGCCCGAAACGAGCATAACTGTGCCGTGCCATGGCCAGCAGATCGCTGCGCGGCAGGGCATCGCCGACAAAGGGCTGCATCACGCTGGTGGCAAGCTCGGCGTAGGGTTTGCCGGCTAGTCCCGCGATGATGGAGGCGCTGAGCTTGGGCCACAGCTTGGGCAGGTAAAGGCCGCCGTCCCGCGCCAAGCCGGCCAGCAAGACCTCCTCGAACCCGAGTTCGGGGGCTTCGCCTCTGGTACTGACGTAGTGCACGGGGTCGGAACTCGCAGTGCTGGAGAACGGGAGACGAACCTTTTCCCACCCTAGGACGCAGGCGTGGACCTAACAAGGCAGCCGGATGGGTCACGCCCAAGTAACGTGAGTTGTGCCTACCTGTTGCCGGAAAACAGCCCCAGCCGGTTGGCCGCGAAGGCGAAATAAACACCGATCAGTGTCACGGCGATGCCATACCACGTAAGCGCATATTCAAGATGCCGGTTGGGCAGCTCAAGGCGCGTTACCCCACCCTTGGGCAGGCCGCCGGGCGAGCCCGGTAGAGCGTCTGCGTCGATCCAAAAGGGCAAGGCCGTCCTGGTGGCACCCGGCGCAGCTCGGTAGGCGTCGGCGGTCATAGCGGCGATGTCGGGCCAGTACCAGAGGTTGCGCGCCGCATCGTTGGCCGGCGTGAACAGGCCGGGCGCCGGAACCTCGCGGATCAATCCGGTGATGCGCACCGTCCCGGGCAGCTGGCCAAGCTGGCGCCCTGCGGGATCCTTGCGGGCATCAGGCACCCACCCCCGGTTGATCCACACAAGTTGGCCCGAGGTGGTCTGCATGGGCGTGAACACATGCCAGCCAAGACCCGCCGGCGTGGGGGCGTAGAGGTAGCGCTCGTGTTCATGCCGCAGGCGACCTGCGACCGCCACGTGCAGGTACTCGCGGTCGCCCTGGTTGGCCAAGCCCGATGCGGCCGGCAGGTCGACGGGTTGCGCGGTCGTGCGGGTGAGGATCCTGGCGATCAGGTCCTCCTTCCAGGCCTTGCGTTGCATCTGCCAGGAGCCGAGCGCCAGCAGCACGGCGAGGGCGAGCAGGGCTGCCGCGGTCGGCCAGATCAGCCCGGCCTCTTTCAGCTTTCGCAACATCACGGGTGCCAGTTCAATCGGACGTCACACGACCCTGCTCGGCCTTGTGCTTGTATTGCTGAGCAATGAGCGTCGCCTTCAGCACGCGCAGCAGCAGGAAGCCCACGAGCGGTGTGAGCAGACCCCATAACACCAGGTGCACCCACAGCGGCGGCTCGAGTCGGAACTCGACCAGCAACGCACCGCCGAGCACCAGGAAGCCCAGGATGAAGATGGCGAACACGGCAGGCCCGTCGCCTGCATCCGCAAAACCGTAGTCGAGCCCGCAACGCGGGCACTTCTCTGCAAGCGTCAGGCCGCGCGCGAACAATTGTCCCTCGCCACAGCGCGGACACCGTCCTCTGAGGCCGCAGGCCAGCACGTTGGTGTGGGTCGCATCCTGCGTCATGGCGGCGGTCTCCTGCGTCGGACGATCGTAGTCCGTCGGTCGTACCGCCGCGGGTTCATGCGGCGTCGCCCCGCTGGAGCGACGCCGCCATCGTCAGTGGGCCAGCGGCGTGCCGGCTCCCCATACGTAAATGCACATGAACAGGAACAGCCACACCACGTCGACGAAGTGCCAGTACCAGGCGGCCGCCTCGAAGCCGAAGTGCTGCTTGGGCGTGAATGCTCCGTTGAGAGCCCGCACCAGGCACACGGCCAGGAAGATGGTGCCGATGATCACATGCGCGCCGTGGAAGCCGGTGGCCATGAAGAAGGTGGCACCGTAGATGTTGCCTGCGAAATCGAAGCCTGCGTGCATGTACTCGTAGGCTTGGCAGGCGGTGAACAGAACGCCGAGGATCACCGTCAGCACCAAACCCCAGACGAGACCCTTGCGGTCGTTCTCCAGCAGGGCATGGTGTGCCCAGGTGACCGTAGTGCCGGACGTCAGGAGGATCAGCGTGTTGACGAGCGGCAGTCCCCATGGATCGAACGTACCGTGGAAGTACTGGCTCGGCTTGGGCGGCCAATGACCGCCGGTCAGCGCATTGCGCTCGACCATGCCCAGGATCTCGTTGGTCTGCTCGACGGCACCGCCCGGCTTGACGACATCGATGGGGTGGATGCCGGCCGGAAACAGCGCCGCATCGAAGTAGGCCCAGAACCAGGCGACGAAGAACATCACTTCCGAGGCAATGAAGAGGATCATGCCGTAGCGCAGGTGCAGCTGCACCACCGGCGTGTGATCGCCGCCGTTGGCTTCCTTGATGACATCGCGCCACCAGAAAATCATCGTCATCAGGATGGCCAAGAAGCCGATCGCGAACACGCCGGGCCCGCGCAGGCCGAACAGGCCGGCGCCGCTACCCGTCGAGCGCATCCAGATGATCAGGCCTACCGCCGTGCAGAAGGCAGCAATCGAGCCGACCACGGGCCACGGGCTCGGATTTACCAGGTGGTAGTCGTGGTGCTTGGCGTGTGACTCGGCCATCTGGCGCTCCCTGACCCTTCTCCCGCGGCGCGGGCAGATTGCTGTTTACCCGGCTCGCCCGTCGTCCGGTACTGCCCGCGGGGTCGCAGGAGTGCCGTTCACGGGCTTCTCGGCAAGCCCAGGCTTGGGCTTGGATGGAACGGGATAGAACGTATAGGACAGCGTGATGTGGGTGGTCCCACCCGCATCCTTGTCATGCACGATGCGCGGATCGACGAAGAAGCTGACGGGCAGGTCGACCGACTGACCGGGCTCCAGGGTCTGCTCCTTGAAGCAGAAGCATTCGAGCTTGTTGAAAAATACCGCCGCCTGCTCGGGGAACACGTTGAACGTCGAAGTGCCCGTCACGGCGCGGTCGGACGTGTTGGTAGCGCGATAGAATGCGAGCTTGTTCTCGCCGATCTTCACATCCACCGTGCGCTGCTCGGGCTCGAACCGCCACGGGAAGCCGGGTGCGATGTTGGCGTCGAAGCGCACATTCACGGTTCGCTCAAGCACCACGTCAGAAGGTGCGGATGCGCGCTGCGGCGTGCCGTCGAAGCCGGTGAGCTGACACAGCATGCGGTAGAGCGGCACTGCTGCATAGGAGGCGCCGACCATCGCCACCACGACTGCAGCGCACCATACACCAACCTTGCGGTGCCGGCGGGCAAGCTCAGGATCTGGTCTCGTCTCGTGCATCTCGTCCATCTGGGCCATTGTTGTCGGCCCATCAATCTGCCGTCTCTACAGCGGCCTATTCATCACGTTGCCGCCCAGCCGCACCAGGGTCGCCACATAGAACAGCACCACCAGCGCTGCCAGCGCCAACGCGATCGCGATCGATCGCATTCTACGCCGGCGCTCCCATTCCTTCTGCCCGTCATCTGCCACGCACCGGCCTCCTTGAAGTCAGCCTGCCCAGCGGGCGAGGCTCCGTTCGAGAAGCAACACGGCAAACAGCAGGAACAGGTAGAGGATGGAAAAACCGAACAACTGCTTGGCCGCGCGGTCGCCCTCGCGACCCTCGCGAGTGTGATATAGGTTGATGGCGAACGCCATGAACACGCCGCCGAGACCGATCGAGGTCAGTGCGTACAGCGGTCCGCCGAGGTCGATGAAGGCCGGACAGATGGCGAGCGGCACGAGTAGCGCCGAGTAGATGACGATCTGCTTGCGCGTCTCGGTGGGCCCGGCGACCACCGGCAGCATGGGCACGCCGACCCGTTCGTAATCGCGCACACGGTAGAGCGACAGCGCCCAGAAGTGCGGCGGCGTCCACATGAAGATGATCAGGAACAGCAGGATGCTCTCGACGCTGACCGAGCCCATCACCGCCGCCCAGCCGATCATCGGCGGGAAAGCGCCAGCCGCACCACCGATGACGATATTCTGCCGCGTGCGCCGCTTCAGCCACATCGTGTAGACGAACACGTAGAAAGCGATGGTGAGCGCCAGCAGGAAGCCCGCCACGACATTGACGAGCAGGCCCAGCGTCAGCACCGAGCCGATCGCCAGCACCACGCCGAAGGTAAGCGCTTCGTCGGGCGTAACGCGGCCGCGCGGTATGGGCCGGCTGGCCGTGCGCTGCATGCGGGCGTCGATGTCGGCGTCGTACCACATGTTGAGCGCGCCAGACGCACCAGCACCGACGGCGATGCACAGCAGCGCGATGACCGCCAGCACCGGATGCAGCGAACCCGGCGCCACCACCATGCCGACAAGCGCCGTGAACACCACCAGCGACATGACGCGCGGCTTCATCAGCGCAAGAAAGTCACCGACGCTGCCGCCCTCCACCTGTGCGGGGCGCAGGGCGCTAGCCTGGTAAGCGACGTCAGCCATGACGGCGGCTCAAGTCCCGAAGGCACCGGTCAGTGGTGCGCGGCCTCTTTGAACACCGGCAGCTTCTCGTAGGAGTGGAAGTCCGGCGGCGACGGCAGGGTCCACTCGAGCGTGGTGGCGCCGGCGCCCCACGGATTGCTCGGGGCCTTCACGCGCTGGATGAAGTAGGCGTAGATCAGGCCGATGATGAACACGATGGTGCCGGTCGCGGTGATGTATGAGCCGACCGAGGACCACCAGTTCCAGTAGGCAAAGGCGTCGGGGTAATCGACGTAGCGACGCGGCATGCCGGCAAGGCCCAAGAAGTGCTGCGGGAAGAACAGCACGTTGGCGCCGATGAAGGTGAGCCAGAAGTGCAGTTTGCCGAGCGGCTCGTTGTACATGTAGCCCGACATCTTCGGGAACCAGTAGTACCAGCCGGCGAATATAGCGAACACGGCTCCAAGCGACAGCACGTAGTGGAAGTGGGCCACCACGTAGTAGGTGTCGTGCAGCGCGCGGTCGACGCCGGCGTTGGACAGCATCACGCCAGTGACGCCGCCGAGCGTGAACAGGAAGATAAAGCCGAGCGCCCATAGCATGGGCACGCGGAACTGGATCGAGCCGCCCCACATGGTGGCGATCCACGAGAAGATCTTCACGCCGGTCGGCACCGCGATCACCATGGTGGCAAACACAAAGTAGGCCTGCGCATCCACACCCATGCCGGACGTGTACATGTGGTGGGCCCAGACGATGAAGCCGATGAAGCCGATCGCCACCATCGCGTAGGCCATACCGAGATAGCCGAACACCGGCTTCTTGGAAAAAGTCGAAACGACGTGGCTGATCATGCCGAAGCCCGGCAGAATCAGAATGTAGACCTCGGGGTGGCCGAAGAACCAGAACAGGTGCTGGTAGAGCAGCGGGTCGCCGCCGCCGGAGGCCGCAAAGAAGGTGGTGCCGAAGTTGCGGTCGGTGAGCAGCATGGTGATGGCGCCGGCCAGCACGGGCAGCGACAAGAGCAGCAGGAAGGCGGTGACAAGCACGCTCCACACGAACAGCGGCATCTTGTGCAGCGTCATGCCGGGGGCGCGCATGTTGAAGATGGTGGTGATGAAGTTGATCGCGCCCAGGATCGACGACGCACCGGCAAGGTGCAGCGACAGGATGGCAAAGTCCATG
>DASTOW010000365.1:0-42993 GCA_035762425.1 Hyphomicrobiaceae bacterium
GATCGCGCTGCGTGAAAACGAACCGCTGGCAGCCTCCGTCGGCGTCGACGTCACCCGCTACCTCGTACTGGCGACTGTTGTCTCGGCGTCCATGGCCGGCGCCGCGGGCACGCTCTACGCCCACTACGTCCGCATCGTCGACCCCGACGTGTTCCTGTTCATCTACACGGTGACCATGGTCATCATGGTGGTGACCGGCGGCAAGGGCACGCTGGCCGGCCCCATCGTCGGCGGCGTCATGTTTGGCCTGCTCCCGGAAATCCTGCGCGCCGCCCAGATCAAACCCGAGGTGCAGTGGGTGATCTACGGCGTGTTGATGATCCTGGTGGTCTACTTCCTGCCGCAAGGCATCGTGCCGGCGGTGCGCAACTGGTGGAACGGGCGCCAAACCGCATCTGATCCGCCGGCGCGTGGCCGCGCTGCAGCCGAGCCGGCCACATGACGGCCGTCCTGACCGTCACGGACCTGTCGATCCGCTTCGGCGGTCTGCTCGCCGTCGAGGCCATGAGCTTCGAGGTGCGCGACGGCGAGGTGCTGTCGCTGATCGGTCCCAACGGCGCCGGCAAGACCTCGGCCTTCAATGCCATCACCGGCTATGTCGAGCCGGCCGGCGGACGCATCGCCTATCTCGGCACGTCGCTGATCGGCCGCACGCCCAATGCGATCGCCGAGCTTGGCGTGGTGCGCACCTTCCAGAAGACCAGCGTGTTCACGGGACTGACCGTGTTCGACAACGTCATGATCGGCCTGCACCTGCGCTCGCGCCAGAAGCCGATCGCCATCCTGCTGGGCCTGCCCTCGGTTGCCCGCGAGGAACGCGAACTCGAACATGCCGCCCGCCAGACCCTGCAGGTGCTTGGCCTCGAGGCGCGCGCCGAGCAGCCGGCCTCGGCCTTGCCGTACGGCGAGCTGCGCCTGCTGGAGGTCGCCGTCGCACTCGCCGCCAAGCCGAAGCTGCTGCTGCTCGATGAGCCGGTGTCGGGCATGAACCCGGCCGAGACGGCAAGCTTCATGAAGATGCTGGCGCGCATCCGCGGCCTCGGCATCACGGTGCTGCTCGTCGAGCACGACATGAAGATGGTGATGGGCGTATCCGACCGCGTCATCTGCTTGAACCAGGGCCGCATCATCGCCAGCGGCGCGCCGGCCGAGATCCAGCGCAATCCCGAGGTGATCAAGGCCTACCTGGGGGAGAGGTACGTCCGTGCTCACGGTTGAAGGCCTCACCTGCCGCTACGGCAAAGTGGCAGCCGTGCGCGAGCTGTCGATTAAGGTCAACGAGGGCGAGCTCGTGTCGCTGATCGGCGCCAATGGTGCCGGCAAGACCACCACGCTGAAGGCCATTTCCGGCGTTCTGGCGCCCGTCGCGGGCCGCATCACCTTTCGCGGCGAGGACATCACGCACGCCGGCGCACGGGCCATCCTGCAGGCCGGCATCGCCCACTGTCCCGAGGGTCGGCGCGTGTTTCCCTACATGACGGTCGCCGAGAACCTGGAGATGGGCTGCTACCTGCGCAGCGACGCCGACGGCATCGCCAGCGACATGGCGCGCCTGTTCGATCGCTTCCCGATCCTGGCCGAGCGGCGCAGCCAGGCGGCCGGCACGCTGTCGGGCGGCGAGCAGCAGATGCTCGCCATCTCACGCGCGCTGATGAGCCGGCCCAAGCTCGTCCTGTTCGACGAACCCTCGCTCGGCCTCGCCCCCAACCTGGTCGAGCGCACGTTCGATATCATCAAGGACATCCGCAAGCAGGGCGTGACGGTCGTGATGGTGGAGCAGAACGCCTTTGCGGCGCTGGAGCTGTCCGACCGCGCCTATGTGCTCGAGCAGGGCCGCGTTACGCTCGCCGGAACGGGCGCCGAGCTGCTTGACAACCCGCACGTCAAGAGCGCCTACCTCGGCGCCTGAGGTCTGCCTCGCCCGCCAGCGCCCTGGCGGACGGGCGCGGCGCCGGTATGAGTTAGAGCACGTTGGCGGCGCTCAGGCCGGATGGAACCAGCGGCCGGCAACGACCACGCCTTCCGATGCGATCTTGCGGTCGCCGCTCAGGTGTTCGCCCACCACATCGACGTAATCGAACTGCCCCTGCTTGATGGACAGGAGCGTGGCGTCGCCGACGCTGCCGGGCTTCAGGCTGCCGAGCTCCGGCCGCTTCAGCGCCATCGCCGCGTTGACCGTCGAGGCCGCGATCACCTCGTCGAGCGGCATGCCCAGACACAGGAACTTCGACAGCGTCGTAACCTGGTCGAAGGCCGGGCCGTTGATGCACAGCTGGTGCACGTCGGAGGAGATGGTGTCGGGCATGAAGCCGTTGGCCAGCATCGCCCGCGCCGTCTTGAAGGCGAACGAGCCCTTGCCGTGGCCGATGTCGAACTTGACGCCGCGCTTGCGCGCCTCGAGCACCTCGCGCTTGACGGTGCCCTGCTGCGTCGCCGGCGAGTTGGGGAACGGCCGGAACGCATGCGTGAGCACATCGCCCGGCCGCAGGCGCTCCAGCACTTCCTCGTAGCTCGGTGGCGGGAAGTCGATGTGGCACATCAGCGGCATGCCCGCTTCCTCGCCCACCTGCAGGGCGATATCGAGCGGGATGGTGCCCGAGGTGCCGGACGCATGGCGCCCCACGCGCACCTTGATGCCGACCACCACGTCGCGGTTGGCGTTGGCCACCTCCACCGCGGTGACCGGGTCCATCAGGCGCAGCTCCTCGCTCTCGCCCACCATCACCCGGTCGGAGAAGGCGTAGATGCCGGCGTGCGACACGTGCAGGTAGGCCAGGATGCGCACCTTTGAGGGGTCGATCACGTGCTTGCGGAAGCCGGCAAAGTTGCCGGGACCGGCGCTGCCCGTGTCGATGGCCGTGGTCACACCCGAGGTTCGGCAGAACTGCTCGGCATCGATACCGAGCGAAGTGCCGCCCCAGTAGACATGCGTGTGCAGATCGATCAGCCCCGGCGTCACGATCAGCCCGGCCACATCACGAACATCGGTATGGGGGCCGGCCTCCAGCTTCTGGCCGACCCGAGCTACCTTGCCGCCAGCGAAGGCAACATCGCTAACGGCATCGAGCTTCTGGGACGGGTCGATCACCCGGCCGCCGCGAAGAATGAGGTCATACGCCATGGATCGCCTACACCGGTTGCGGCCGAGGAACGTTCAGCGAGGAGGGGCATCGACAATGGTTGCAGAACGGCGCTGGCGTCAAGTGGCGCGGGGTCGCCCCAGCGCAGGCCAGCGACCCGTTTGGCCCGGCTGCGGCCGGCCAGGCGCGCCCCCTGTGGCGCGGATGGCGCATCCCTCCGTTTGCGCTGCAGTGCGGTAGAGATGGCATGACGCTTGCTGTCGTGCTGTCGTGTGGGCGACGCGAGTTGGTTTGCGCTGGGCATGGCCACCGCTCGCCCGAGCGTGTTGTCAGGCTGCCTAAATCTTTGGCAGAATGCAACGGCGCTAGACGGCCGGTCCCGCAACATGGAGGCACAGCGAATGCACCGCAGAACTTTCCTCAAGACATTGGCGAGCACAGGCAGCCTGGCGGCGCTCGGTGCATTCCCCGCACCAGCGATCTCGCAGGGATCGGCCAAGACGCTGCGCTTTGTACCGCAAGCCAACCTCGCCAACTTCGATCCCATCTGGGGCACGCAGTACGTCGTGCGCAACGCCTCCCAGCTCGTCTGGGACACGCTGTACGGCATGGACAGCAAGCTGCAAGCCAAGCGCCAGATGGTCGACAGCGAAGAGGTGTCGGCTGACGGTTTGACCTGGACCTTCAAGCTGCGTGACGGCCTCAAGTTCCACGACGGCGAGCCGGTGCGTGCCAAAGACGCGGTGGCCAGCATCGCCCGCTGGTCGAACCGCGACGCCATGGGCCTGATGCTGAAGGCCATCCAGCAGGAGCTCACCGCGGTCGACGACAAGACCTTCAAGTGGGTGCTCTCCAAGCCCTATCCGAAAATGCTGCTGGCGCTCGGCAAGGTCGGCACCCCGGCCTGCTTCATCATGCCGGAGCGCATTGCCAAGACCGATCCCTTCAAGCAGATCGAGGAATATGTCGGCTCCGGGCCGATGAAGTTCGTGCGCGCCGACTGGAAGCCCGGCGCGCTGGCCGCCTTCGAGAAGTTTAGCGATTACAAGCCGCGCAACGAAGCCGCCGAGTGGTGGTCCGGCGGCAAGGTGATGAACTTCGACCGCATCGAGTGGGTGATCATGCCCGACCCGGCCACCGCCTCGGCCGCCCTGCAGAACGGCGAGGTCGACTGGTGGGAGACGCCGGTGACCGATCTCGTGCCGGTCCTGAAGCGCAACCGCAACATCAAGGTCGACATCGCCGACCCGCTCGGCAACATCGGCTCCTTCCGCCTCAATCACATGCACCCGCCCTTCAACAATGTGAAGGTGCGCCAGGCCGTGCAGGCCGCGTTGAGCCAGGAAGATTACATGCGCGCGGTTGTCGGCACCGACGACAAGCTGTGGAAGACGATACCGGGCTTCCTGACGCCGGGCACCGCCCTCTACACTGAGGTCGGCGGCGACGCCCTGAAGGGCAAGCGCGACTACGACAAGGCCAAGAAGCTGCTGGCCGAAGCCGGCTACTCGGGCCAGCCCGTCACCTGCCTGGTGGCACAGGACCAGCCGGCCCTCAAGGCGATGGGCGAGATCACCGCCGACCTGCTCAAGAAGATCGGCATGACGGTCGACTTCGTCGCCACCGACTGGGGCACGGTCGGCCAGCGGCGCGCCTCCAAGAACCCTCCGGGACAAGGCGGTTGGGGCATGTTCCACACCTGGCACGCGGGCGCCGACTGCGCGAGCCCGGTCGGCTACATCGCCCTGCGCGCCAACGGCGACAAGGCCTGGTTCGGCTGGCCGGAGAATGCCGAGATCGAGAAGGACATCTCCGCCTGGTATGATGCCAAGTCGCTCGACGAGGAGAAGGCCATCATGTCTCGCGTCAACAAGGCGAGCATGGAGCACGTCACCTACATTCCGACCGGCTTCTACTACGGCTATCAGGCCTGGCGCTCGAACCTCGAAGGCGTCAGCGATGGGCCGCTGCCCTGGTTCTGGGGCGCCAAGAAAACCTAGTGCGATGGCTCGCAAATGCCGGCCAACACGGCATGTGCGAGACTAAAGACGCTAGGTGAGACACCCTCTCTGCCGGCACTGGTGCTGGCAGAGAGCTAGAGGAAAGTCGATGCTCGGCTACATCGTCCGGCGTGTGCTGGCGACCATCCCCGTCATGGCGTTCGTCGCCTTGTTCGTCTTCAGCCTGCTCTACATCGCGCCGGGCGATCCGGCGGTGGTCATCGCCGGCGACCAGGCGTCCATCGAGGACATCGAGCGCATCCGCACGGGGCTGGGGCTCGATCGGCCGTTCCTGGTGCGCTTCGCCGAGTGGACCATGCAGGTGGCACGCGGCGATCTCGGCAAGTCGATGTTCACCAACTTGCCGGTGACCGAACTGATCGGCCAGCGTCTGGAGCCCACGCTGTCCTTGATGGTGGTGACGCTGATCCTGGCGGTGATCGTCGCCGTGCCGATCGGCGTCATCGCCGCCTGGCGCGCTGGCAGCTGGCTCGATCGCGGCTTCATGGCGTTCGCGGTGGCGGGCTTCTCGGTGCCGGTGTTCGTCGTCGGCTACGTGCTGGCCTACGTGTTCGCGCTCGAGCTCGATTGGCTGCCCGTGCAGGGCTACACGCCCATATCCAGAGGGCTGTGGCCCTGGTTTGAGAACCTGATCCTGCCCGCGGTTGCGCTGGGTTTCGTCTATATCGCCCTCATTGCCCGCATCACGCGCGCGACCATGCTGGAGGTGCTGTCGCAGGACTACGTGCGCACGGCGCGCGCCAAGGGCCTGGGCGAGAACGCCATCCTGTTCCTGCACGCACTCAAGAATGCGGCCGTGCCGATCGTCACCGTCATCGGCATCGGCGTCGCCCTGCTGATCGGCGGCGCCGTGGTCACCGAGAGCGTGTTTGCCATACCGGGCCTTGGCCGGCTGACCATCGACGCCATCGTGCGGCGTGACTATCCGGTCATCCAGGGCATCGTGCTGATGTTCTCGTTCGTCTATGTGCTCGTGAACCTGGCTGTGGACCTGGTCTACACGCTGCTCGATCCGAGGATCCGCTATTGAACGAACAGGCGCCACATACGCAGGCGGGCTTTGCCATCGCTCCAGCACTGCCCGACATCATCCCGCCCCTGCGCGAGCGGCGCGGCGTGCGCGGCTTCGTGTGGCGCCATCCGACGCTGTCGATCGGGCTCGCCCTGCTCGTCATCATGCTGCTGATTGCCATCTTCGCACCCTGGCTCGGCACCACTGATCCGACGGCGCTGGCTCCGGCCAAGCGTACGCGAGAGCCGAGCGCCGAGTTCTGGTTCGGGTCCGACGCCTATGGCCGCGACGTGTACTCGCGCGTGCTGTTCGGCGCACGCATCTCGCTGCTGGTCGGCTTCTCGGTCGCCATCCTCGCCTCGCTCTCCGGCCTGTTGATCGGCCTCGTCTCGGGCTACGTGCGCAAGCTCGACGGCGTCGTCATGCGCTGCATGGACGGCGTCATGTCGGTGCCGCCGATCCTGCTCGCCATCGCGCTGATGGCGCTGACGCGGGCCAGCGTTGAGAACGTCATCATGGCCATCACCATCGCCGAGTTCCCGCGCGTTGCCCGGCTCGTGCGCGGGGTGGTGCTGTCTTTGCGCGAGCAGCCGTTCGTGGAGGCAGCCATTGCCTCCGGCACCTCCACGCCGCGCATCATCCTCGCCCACATCCTGCCCAACACGGTGGCGCCGCTGTCCGTGCAGGCCACCTACATCTGCGGCAGCGCCATGATCATTGAATCGATCCTGTCGTTCATCGGCGCCGGCACGCCGCCCATCATCCCGTCGTGGGGCAACATCATGGCCGATGGCCGCACGCTGTGGCAGGTGAAGCCCTACATCATCTTCTTCCCGGCGATATTCCTTTCGGTGACCGTGCTGGCGGTGAACCTACTGGGTGACGGGCTGCGCGATGCGCTCGACCCGCGCATGGTCAAACGGCTCTAGGCTCGAGGCAGCAAACATGGCCCTGCTCGAGATCGAGAACCTGCAGACCCACTTCCGCACGCCGGACGGCGTCAACCGGGCCGTCGACGGCCTCTCGCTCAAGATCGAGGCGGGACAAACGCTGGCCATCGTCGGCGAGTCGGGATGCGGCAAGTCCGTCACCGCCATGTCGGTGCTGCGGCTGATCCCCGAGCCGCCCGGCAAGATTGGCGGCCGCATCACATTTGGCGGCCGCGACCTGCTCAGCCTGTCGACGGCGGACATGCGCGCCATACGCGGCAACGACATCTCGATGATCTTCCAGGAGCCGATGACGTCGCTCAATCCGGTGCTGACGGTGGGCCGCCAGATTCGCGAACCGCTTAGGCTGCACCAGAAGCTCGACGGAGCGGCCGCGCAGAAGCGGGCCGTCGAGATGCTGGCGATGGTCGGCATTCCCGAACCGCAGCGGCGCGTCGACGAGTACCCGCATCAGATGTCGGGCGGCATGCGCCAGCGCGTCATGATCGCCATGGCTCTCGCCTGCAATCCCAAGCTGCTGATCGCCGATGAGCCGACCACGGCCCTCGACGTCACCGTGCAGGCGCAGATCCTTGACCTCATGCGCGATCTCAAGCGTCGCGTCGGCGCCGCCATCATGCTCATCACGCACGACCTCGGCGTGGTGGCCGAGGTGGCGGAGCATGTCGTCGTCATGTACGCGGGCCGCAAGGTGGAGGAGGCGCCGGCCACGCAGCTGTTTGCCAATCCGCGGCATCCCTATACGCAGGGCCTGCTGGGGGCGGTGCCGAAGCTCGGCTCCTCGCTGGCCGGTCAATCCGGACGTTTGTCGGAGATCCCGGGTCTGGTGCCGAGCCTGAAGCAGCGCATCGTCGGCTGCGTGTTCGCGGGCCGCTGCGCGCAGGCGACCGACCTGTGCCGGCAGGCGGCCCCGGCGCTCGAATTGAAGGCTCCCGGTCACCTGGCGGCCTGCCACTACGCGCCCAAGGAGGCGCTTGCCGCATGAGCGCGCCGCTGCTGCAGGTCAATGATCTCAAAAAGCACTTCCGTCTGCATGCGGGGCTGTTCGGCGCCGGCGCCGCCACGGTCTATGCCGTCGACGGCGTGTCGTTCAGCATCGAGAAGGGCGAGACGCTGGCGCTGGTCGGCGAGTCCGGCTGCGGCAAGTCGACAGTCGGGCGTTGCATCCTGCGCCTGACCGACATCACCGGCGGCCAGGTCGTTCTCGATGGCCGGCGCATCGACGATCTTGCCACAAGTGCCTTGCGTCCGCTGCGGCGGCGCGTGCAGGTGGTGTTCCAGGATCCCTTCTCCAGCCTCAACCCGCGCATGCGCGTGCGCGATATCCTGGCCGAGCCGATGCGCAACTTCGGCCTCGCCAAGTCTCGGGCCGACCGGGACGCGCGCATCGCGCGCCTGATGGATGCGGTGCGCCTGCCGCGCGATGCCGTGCACCGCTGGCCGCACGAGTTCTCGGGCGGCCAGCGCCAGCGTGTCGGCATCGCCCGCGCGCTCGCCGCCGAACCGGACCTGATCGTGTGCGACGAGGCGGTCTCGGCGCTCGACGTCTCGGTGAAGGCGCAGATCGTCAACCTGCTGCAGGACCTGCAGAAGGAGCTGGGCCTGGCGCTGCTGTTCATCAGCCACGACCTGGCCATCGTCGAGCACATGACGCACCGGGTGGCGGTCATGTATCTCGGCAAGATCGTGGAGGTCGGAGCCAAGCGGCAAATCTTCGCCGCACCCAAACACCCCTACACGCAGGCGCTGCTATCGGCGGTGCCGGTTCCCGAGCCGGGCGCGGCGCGCAAGCGCATCATCCTGCAGGGCGATGTGCCGAGCCCGATCAATCCACCGCGCGGATGCCGCTTCCACACCCGCTGCCCCCATGTGTTCGACCGCTGTCGCACCGAGGAACCGCCGCTGCGGCCGACCACCAGCGGCCACCTCGCCGCCTGCCACCTGCACGATCTGCCCGCCGCGCAAAATCCGCTTACCGCCACCGTCGCGGCCTAGCTTTTGTGTCATTCGCAATGGTGCTGAGCGCCATAGCCAGGACCGAGCGCCAGGCCCCCAGGCGTTAATAAGGAACAGGGCGCGGCGCAGATGGCCGTACGGGCCTAGCGCGGATCTTCTGCTCCCGTGCGCTCCACGATCAGGCGGTAGTGCTCGGGCCGGCGATGTTTGGCAAAGGCGAAGGTGGTCGCCTTGTAGCTCTTGGCCAAGTCGAGGTCGCAGCGGGCCACCACCAGCTCGTCGCCCAGCGTTAGGGCCTGCGCCACGATCTGGCCGGTCGGTGCGATGATGCACGAGCCGCCGATCAGCTCGCAGCCCTCCTCCCGGCCGGCCTTGGCCACGCCCACCACCCAGGTGGCATTGGCGTAGGCACCGCCCTGCATGGACAGATGGTTGTGGAAGTCGCTCAGCGCGTCATGATCGGGCGCCGGCGGGTTGTGGCGTGGCGTATTGTAGCCAAGCACGACCATCTCGACGTTCTGCAAGCCCATCACGCGGTAGGTCTCGGGCCAGCGACGGTCATTGCAGATGCACATGCCGAAGTTGCCGCCCATGGTTTTCCAGACCCCGAAGCCCAGGTCGCCAACCTCGAAGTAGCGCTTCTCCAGGTGCTGGAAGGCGCGCCAGGGCTCGTTGTCCGCGTGGCCCGGCAGATGAATCTTGCGATACTTGCCGGCCGTCCTGCCGGCCGCGTCCACCAGGATCGAGGTGTTGAAGCGGTGCACCGCACTGCCACGCCGCTCGATCTCGGCAAAGCCAAAACTGATGCCGAGCCCCAAGCGCTGCGCCTCGTTGAACAGCGGCGCCGTCTCGTTGCCCGGCATCTCGCGCTCAAAGAAGCTGTCGATCTCCTCCTGGTCCGTCATCCACCAGCGCGGAAAGAAGGTGGTAAGGGTGAGCTCGGGAAACACGACCAGGTTGCACTTGTGCTCTGCAGCCTGGCGCAGCAGGTCGATCATGCGCCGGATGACTGCGGGCCGGCTGTCCGAGCGCTGGATGGGCCCGAGCTGGGCTGCGCCGACGGTAATCACTCGAGGCATGGATTGTCTCCCGCAACGTCAGTCATGACGCGCTTGCTTCACCGATTGCTTAGGGAACTCCGCCCCGAATTTGCGGCGGGCCACCTCCTGCATCAGCTCGGCAATGCGCATCGAGCCTGCTTGCCCATGTTGTCGCAAATGCGCGATGGCGCCGCAATGTTCGGTCTGTCCCTTGTGCTGGATGAGCTTGTTCTGCGCGGCGATGCTTTCGACCTCCATCTCGATGCCGACGATGGCCTTCAACATGGCGGCCCGGCGCGCTTCGTCCATCTTGGCGCTGCTCCAGGGCTGCTTGGGCAGCAACCTGTTCTCGAAATAGGCCGAAAGCCGGTCGACGTGGGCGAGCAGGCCGCGCTCGGGCATCAGCCTAACCGTGCCCGCCAGATGCACGGACGTGTAGGTCCAAGTCGGCACCTGGTTGGGCACGCCGTACCAGTCCGGACTGATGTAGGCGTCGGGGCCCGCGCAGACCAGCAGCGCCTTGCTGCCTTGGCCAATGTGGCTGTGCAGGGCGTTGGCGCGGGCAACGTGCAGTGCCACCCGCAGGCTGCTGTCGGCCTGCTCATCGACCAGGAACGGCACATGCACGGCGACCGGCGCAGCGGGCGTCGTCACCACCAATAGGCCGAAGGCGCGATCGCGCAGCATGGCAAGCGCCTCGCCGTCGTCGACCTTAAAGGCCGGATGAACGTACATCGGGTCCCTCCCTCGCGCCGCAGGCAGCCAGCGAGCGTCGACCGCCGCTGCGATGGGGCAGCATAGCAAATGGCAAGCGGCACGTGCTCGCCCACTTTACGTTTGCCGCCTGCACAAGTCTGCTGTGAGCGCAGGCCGCCGGGCGGAAATGCGCCGGGTCGCGCATTAATCGCTTGAAAATCTTATATCGGGGGTGGTGCGTATTTTCTCTGACAAGAACTTTCTAAAAATATAAGCGCGCAAATATTATAATCACGCGGAGTGCAATTAAGGCAATCGAGAGTTTATTGCCGAAAAGTAATTTCGTTACAACGATCGTCGACGATCGCAACCCCGCGCGGAGAATTTCACCCCTGCTGTTCAACAAGAAGACTCATGACGACATGATACCCGAGCCTACCAAGGTCGAGCCCGTCAGGCCCGATCCTGCAATCGCCGCCAAGCAGCGCCGTCCGGACGGAACGGCGACCCGCTCCGTCATCGACCCCTGGCTGCGCATCACCGGCAATCTGGAAGGTGAGGCCGAGCTGCAGATCGACGGCCACATCCGCGGCGACATCCGCTGCACCAAGCTGGTCATCAGCAAGGGTGCCACCGTCGACGGCAACGTCACCGCCGACGAGGTGGTCATCCGTGGCCGCGTGATCGGCGTTGTGCGCGGCAATCGCGTCGTCCTGCAGGAAGGCGCCTACGTCGAGAACGAGATCTGCTACAAGCGGCTGTGCATCGAGGAGGAGGCGCATTTCGAGGGCATCGTGCGCATGCGCGACAACCCGCTCGAGGAGCTGGCGACGGTCGCAGCCGAGATGAAGGCCGCCTTCGCTCCCAAGAAGGCGAAGGCCAAGACCGATGAGGCCTGGACCGCCGCCGACGATGCGGAGCCGCTGGCACAGGCCGAGACCGACCTGCACACCAACGGCGCCAAGGGTCACAGCGAAACGCTGGCGGGCGGCACCGATGGCGCCGCTGTTGCAACGCCCCTTGCCGACGCCGACGCCAAGCGCATGCGGGCGCAGCTGCGCGGCAATCGACCGGCCTAAGTCCATATCAATCCGTCGAGGAGCGCCCTTCCCGGATGGGGGAGGGCAGATTTGCTTTCAGCGGCCCTTGCCGGCAACCACGCGCGCGAACTCCCGGCCCGCCACGTCTATGTCGTCGCTCGTCACGTCGAGGTGCGTGACCGCCCGGATCATGCCGCCGTAGGAGGTACCCATGCGCACGCCATTGGCGGCCAATGCGGCGACAATCTCCTTTGGCGTCTTGCCGCTCGCCGTCGGGTCGATGAAGACGATATTGGTTTCCACCTCCGGGTTCATGATGCGAATGCCACGCACATCGGCCAGCATGGCCGCCAGCCGGCGGGCATGGGCGTGGTCCTCGGCGAGGCGCTCGACGTTATGGTCGAGCGCATAGATGCCGGCTGCGGCCAGCACGCCGGATTGGCGCAGCGCGCCGCCCAGGCGATGTTTCCACTGCCAGGCCGCGTCGATGAAGGCGGCCGAACCGGCGAGCACGCCGCCCACCGGGCAACCGAGCCCCTTCGACAAATCGACCCAGACGCTGTCGCATGCCGCAGCCATGCGCCGCGCGGCAACGCCGCTCGCCACCACCGCGTTCAGGATGCGCGCCCCATCCATATGCACGGCCAGGCCGTGGCGGCGTGCCGTATCGGCTACCTCGTCGATGGCGCCCACAGGCCACACCGCACCGCCCCCGCGATTGACCGTCTGCTCGATGCCCACCAGGCGCGAGCGCGGCCCATGCCGCCCGCCCGGCTCGCGCAGGGCGGCCTGCAGCTCGGCGCCGCTGAAGATGCCGCGGCTGGTTGCGAGCGGCCAGGTCTGTACGCCGGCCAGCGCCGAGCCGCCGCCGGCTTCGGAGGTAAAGATGTGCGCCATGTCTGCCGCGATCACCTCATCGCCCGGCCGGCAATGCACAAGCATGGCGATCTGGTTGCACATCGTCCCGGACGGCAGGAATACGGCGGCCTGCTTGCCGAGCAGCTCCGCCACGCGCTCCTGCAGGGCGTTGGTGGTCGGGTCCTCGGCCTTCTGCTCATCGCCGACCTCGGCCTGCGCCATGGCCTTGCGCATACCGGGCGATGGGCGGGTCGCGGTGTCGCTCGACAGATCGACGATGCTGTTGGCAGCCATGCGGTGTGATCCTCGCTGCGGTCGCGGCGGCGACCAATGCATGTGTTGCGTGCGAAGATAGGATTGCAGCGCCCTTGCCGTCTACAGCAGCCTGCAATCGATGGCGGCGCGATACAGCTCTGCTGCATGTGCACGTGGCCGGTCACTCCGGGGCACGCAGTCGGTAGCCGATGCCGGTTTCCGTCAACAGGTGCTGCGGGCGTTCGGGGTCCTTCTCGATCTTGCGTCTGAGCTGACGCACATAGACGCGCAGATACTGCGTGTCGGTCGGCTCGTCCCACAGCTCGCGCACGAGGAACTTGTGCGTCAGCACCTTGCCGGCATGCTGCACCAGCAGCCGCAACAGGTCGTACTCCTTGGGCGACAGCTTGACCTCCGTGCCGTCGAGCTTGACGTGCCTGCGCACCAAATCGACGCTCAGGTCGCCCACCTCAAAGATCGGCCGCTCGCCATGCACCTGCAGTTGGTGGCGGAGGGCTGCGCGCATGCGCGCCAGCAACTCGTCCATTCCAAACGGCTTGGTCACGTAGTCGTCGGCGCCGAGATCGAGCGCGGCAACCTTGCCCGCCTCGTCGCCGCGACTGGAGAGCACGACGATCGGCAGGCTGTCGTCGCGCTGCCGCAGCTTGCGCAGCAGGTCGAGCCCGTCGATGTCGGGCAGCCCGAGGTCGAGAATGACGAGATGCGGCTTCCTCGCCAGCAGCTCGAGCGCCGCCTTGCCGTTGGCTGCATCGATCACCTCGTAGCCTTGCACCGTGAGACCCATGCGCAGCAGCTTGCGGATCGGCGGCTCGTCGTCCACCACCAGGATGCGGATCGGCGAGCCACTCATGCCACGGCTCCGAGACGTGTGGCCGATTCTGGAACAGGCAGCGTTATCGTGAACTCGGCCCCCGAGCGGTCGGTGCGGTTGGCTGCCGTCAGCGTCCCCTGCAGGGCCTCGATGAAGCCGCGCGAGATGGCCAGCCCCAGGCCGGTTCCGGCGCGCACCTGATCGCCCTTGTGCGCGCGATAGAACTTATCGAAGATGCGCTCCAGGTCGTCAGCCGGAATGCCGGGACCCTCGTCCAGCACGCGTAGCACGAACCTGGTGCCATCCCGCGCGCTCTCGATGCGTATGCTGGAACCGGCGGGAGCGTACTTGGCGGCATTGTCGAGCAGGTTGAACAGGGCCTGCTCGAACAGCACCGCATCGACCATGGCCATCGGCAGGTCGGAAGCCAGATCCATCTCCACCCGATGGTTGGCCAGAATGCGGCTGGCGCGGGCGAGCGCGGTGGCCACGATCTCTGCGATATCGTGCGCACTGACGTTGGCAATAACCGCGCCGGATTCGAGCCTGGTCATATCCAGCAGGTTGGCGATGAACCGGTTGAGGCGCTCGGCTTCATCGATGATGGTCGTGATCAGGTCAGACTTGGCAGCATCGTCCAGCGAGGGGGCGAGACCGCGCAGCGCGCTGGCCGAGCCGAGCACGGCCGCCAGCGGCGTCTTGAGGTCGTGCGAGATGGAGGTGAGCAGCGCCGAGCGCAACCGATCCGTCTCGGCGATGCGCTTCACGCGTTCGACGTCCTCCACCAGGTGGACGCGCTCGATGGCCAGTGCGCTCTGGTCCATCAGGGCATCCAGCAGCCGGCGCTGCTCGACGCGCAGGAGCGGGCCTGCCTCGTCGCGGCAGATACCGACGATGCCGATCGCTCCGCGTCCGGTGTGCATCGGCTGGAACAGCCATTTGGCTCCCGGCAGCGCATCGGAGTCACGGCCCGCCGGCCGGTTCTTCTCCCAGGCCCACTTGGCGGCCGCCAGGTCCGGCTCGTCGAGCCTATCCTCGGGCGGATAGCCGGCCTTGACGGCGATCGTGCCGTGGTCGGGAAGCAGCAGCACCACGCGCACCTTGAGCATCGAGGCCATCTGGTGCGCGGTAGCCCACAGCACGTCGTCGAGGCTACCGGCGCCCGACAACTTGCGGCTAAACGCATAGAGCGACTCCACTGCGCGCACGCGGTCGTGTGCGGCCACCGCCCTAGTGCGTCCAAGCGCGGCAAGATTGGACACGAGCACGCTCAAGGCCGCGAACAACGCGAAGGCCGCGAGATTGGCCGGGTCGGTGATGGTGAAGGTGTACAGGGGCGGCAGGAAGAAGAAGTTGTAGGCAAGCGATGCTGCAACGCTGGCGGACAGCGACGGCCACAGGCCGTAGCGAACCGCGATGCCGACCACCGCCGTCAGAAAAATCAGGTCGACGTTCTCGATGCCGAGCAGCGGCCGCAGCAGCACGCTGATGCCGAGCGCCGCCGCAACGGCAGCACCGGCCATAAGGAAGGGCACAACATCGAACGGCTGCGATGCCTGCGTGGCCACGCCGCCGCTTGTACTCGGCGGTGCGTCCGGCTCCTCCCCGGCAATGACGTGCACGCTGATGTTGCCGGCGCGGCGCACGAGATCATGTACGATCGACCCGTACAGCAGCTCGAACCAGCGCGTGCGTGCCGACTTACCGACGATGATGTGCGTGATGTTGTTCTTCTGGGCAAAGGCAATGATGTCGTCGGCAATGCGCCGCTCCTTGGCGGGCAGCGACACGGCCTCGCCGTCCAACCGCTCCGCCAGGCGCATGGTCTCGGCGATGCGATCCTTCTGCTCCTCGCTCAATTGCAGGCTGCGGCCCGTCTGCAGCGACAGCGCGGTCCAGGAGGCGCGCAGGCGATCAGCCAGGCGCTTGCTGTAGCGCACCAGCGCCGCGCTGCGCGGGTCTTCGTTGACGCACACCAGGATGCGCTCGCCGGCCGCCCACGGACCCTGGATGGCGCGCGCCTGCATCTGCTCGAGGAGTTGTTCGTCGACGCGCTCGGCGGTGCGGCGCAGGGCAAGCTCGCGCAGGGCGGTAAGGTTGGCCGGCGAAAAGTAGTGCTTGAGGGCGCGCTCGGCCTGCTTGGGAACGTAGACCTTGCCTTCCTTGAGGCGCTGGATCAGGTCCTCCGGCGTCAAGTCGACCAGCTCCACCGCGTCCGCCCGGTCGAGGATCTCGTCCGGCACCACCTCGCGCACGCGCACGCGCGTGATCTGCGCCACCACGTCGTTGAGGCTCTCGATGTGCTGGATGTTGACGGTGGTGTAGACGTCGATGCCGGCGTCCAGCAGCTCTTCGACATCCTGGTAGCGCTTGGGATGACGGCTGCCGGGCACGTTGGTGTGTGCCAGCTCATCGACCAGGATCAGCTGCGGTCGCCGCTTGAGCGCCGCGTCGATGTCGAACTCGCTCAGGATGCGGTTGATATAGATGGTGGGCTTGCGCGGCAGCACTGCAAGCCCTTCCAGCAGGGCTTGCGTCTCCATGCGGCCGTGCGTCTCGACCACGCCGACCAGGACGTCGACGCCGTCCTTCACCTTGGCGTGCGCCGCCTCCAGCATCTCGTAGGTCTTGCCGACGCCGGGGGCCGCGCCGACGAAGATCTTCAGGCGCCCGACGGGGCCTTGCGCGTCCCGGCGGGCCTCGGCCAGCAATGCCCCAGGCGATGGGCGTTGCTGTGGTTCGCGCCTGTGATCTGCCATCGAACTCAGCTGACCCTTTCAGAGCGGAGATCAGCGCGCCGCCGCCCGGTCCAAAGCCATGTTGAGGGCGAGCACGTTAACCCGCGGTTCTCCGAGCAAGCCAAGCCAGCGACCCTCGACATGCCGATCGACCAGCCGACGCACGCGGTCTTCCGGCAGGTTACGCGCTTTGGCAACGCGCGGCACCTGGAATAGCGCCGCCGCGGGCGTGATGTGCGGATCAAGCCCGCTGCCGGTGGTGGTGACCAGATCGATCGGCACGCGCGCCGAGCCGTTGTCCGCCCTGAGCTTGTCGACGTCGCCTTGTACGCGCTCGATCAGGGCCTTGTTGGTGGGGCCCAGGTTGGAGCCGGCGGAGTTGGCCGCGTTGTATGGCGCCGCCACCATCTTGGCGGCATCGTTGGGGTCGGACTTGGTGGTCGCCGACGGCCGGCCGCGGAAATACTGGTCGCCGGTGAAGGACTGGCCGATCAGGGCGGAGCCGGCCACCTTGCCGTCGCGCTCGATCAGGCTGCCGTTGGCCTGATACGGAAACAGGATCTGCGCCAAGCCGGTGATGGCCAGCGGATAGGCGAGCCCCGTGATCAGGCTGAGGGCGACGATCAGCACGATCGCCGGTCGGACGTCACGCAGCATGGGTGTCACTCCTCAAGCGAGATGCAGGGCGGTGATGACGAGATCGATGGCCTTGATGCCGATGAACGGGATGATGATGCCGCCCAGGCCGTAGATCAGCAGGTTGCGCCGCAGCAGCGGCCCGGCGCCGATCGGACGGAAGGCGACACCTTTCAAAGCCAGCGGGATCAACGCGATGATGATCAGCGCGTTGAAGATGATGGCCGACAGGATGGCGCTCTGCGGGCTCGACAGGCCCATGACGTTGAGCGCCTGCAGCTCAGGGTAGAAGGCCACGAACATGGCCGGGATGATGGCGAAGTACTTGGCCACGTCGTTGGCGATCGAGAAGGTGGTGAGCGCGCCGCGCGTCATCAACAGCTGCTTGCCGATCTCGACCACCTCGATCAACTTGGTCGGGTTGGAGTCGAGGTCGACCATGTTGCCGGCTTCGCGCGCGGCCACCGTACCGGTATTCATGGCGACGCCGACGTCGGCCTGGGCCAGCGCCGGGGCGTCGTTGGTGCCGTCACCGCACATGGCGACCAGCTTGCCCTTGGCCTGCTCGTCGCGGATGAACTTGAGCTTGTCCTCGGGCGTGGCCTGCGCCAGGAAGTCGTCGACGCCGGCCTCGGCGGCGATGGCAGCCGCCGTGGTGGCGTTATCACCCGTAATCATGATGGTGCGGATGCCCATGCGCCGCAGCTCGGCAAAGCGCTCGCGGATGCCACCCTTGACGATATCCTTGAGGTGAATGACGCCGAGCAGCTTGCCGTCGCGCGCCACCGCTAAGGGCGTGCCGCCCGACTTGGCGACCTGATCGGCGATGGCGTGCAGCTCGCGCGCGAGGTCGGTGCCGGCCGCCGGCTGCAGCGCCCGCGCGGTAGCCGTGCGTGCGCTTGCCTGTGGTGCAGGGCCGCCAAGGTGGGCGACGATGGCATCGACGGCGCCCTTGCGGATCGAGGTCGCGCCGAATTCCACGCCGCTCATGCGGGTCTGCGCCGAGAACGGGATGAAGCGCGCGTTGAGCTCCTTCATGTCGCGGCCGCGGATGGCGTATTTTTCCTTGGCCAGCACGACAATCGAGCGGCCTTCGGGCGTCTCGTCGGCCAGCGAGGCGAGCTGGGCCGCATCGGCCAGCTCCTGCTCGCTGACGTTGCGCAGGGGCTTGAACTCGGTGGCCTGCCGGTTGCCGAGCGTGATGGTGCCGGTCTTGTCGAGCAGCAGCGTATCGACGTCGCCGGCCGCCTCCACCGCGCGGCCGGACATGGCCAACACGTTAAAGCGCACCAGGCGATCCATGCCGGCGATGCCGATCGCCGACAGGAGCGCGCCGATGGTGGTCGGGATCAGCGTGACGAACAGGGCCACCAGCACCACGATCGACACGGCACTGCCGGCATAGGCGACGTAGCTCGGGATGGTGGCTGTCGCGAACACGAAGATGATGGTCAAGCCGACCAGCAGGATATTGAGGGCGACCTCGTTGGGCGTCTTCTGCCGCTCGGCGCCTTCCACCAGCTTGATCATGCGGTCGATGAAGGTCGAGCCGGGTGCCGAGGTGATGCGCACGCGGATCCAGTCCGACAGCACCTGCGTGCCGCCGGTCACGGCCGAGCGATCACCGCCCGACTCGCGGATGACAGGCGCGGACTCTCCCGTGATGGCCGCCTCGTTGACGGAGGCGATGCCCTCGATCACCTCGCCGTCGGAGGGAATGGTGTCGCCCGCCTCCACCAGCACGATATCGCCGACCTTGAGGCTGGTGCCCGGCACCAGCCTGAAGTCGCGGCTGTTGGCGGCACCGAGCAGCTTGGCCTGCGTCTCGGTGCGCTGGCGGCGCAGCGAATCGGCCTGCGCCTTGCCGCGGCCTTCGGCGATCGCCTCGGCGAAGTTGGCAAACAGCACGGTGAACCACAGCCACAGCATGATCTGGAAGGTAAAGCCGAGATCGACGCCGCCGGTCACCAGGTCGCGCACCAAGATGATCGTGGTCAGGATCGTGACGACCTCGAGCACGAACATCACTGGGTTCTTGATGAGGCTGCGCGGATCGAGCTTGCGCACGGCCGAGCCGATCGCCGGCAGGATGATGCCGGTATCGAGCAGCGCCGTCACCGGCATGCGTTTGCGAAGGCTAGAGGTGTGCATGGGAGTGCTCCGATGAAGCGCGTGCCTAGAACAGCGTGCCGGCGCGCATGGCCAGATGCTCGACGATCGGCCCAAGTGCCAAGGCAGGGAAGAAGGTGAGACCGCCGACGATCAGGATGACGCCGACCACCAGGCCAACGAACAGCCCGCCCGTGGTCGGGAAGGTGCCGGCCGAGGCCGGGACCGTCTTCTTGGCGGCCAGCGATCCGGCGATGGCCATGGCCGGGATGATCATCCAGAAGCGGCCGACCAGCATGGCGATGGCACCGGTGATGTTGTACCAGGGCGTGTTGCCGGTAAGCCCGGCGAACGCGGAGCCGTTGTTGGCGGTCTGCGAGGTGTAGGCATAGAGCACCTCGGTAAAGCCGTGCGGGCCGGCGTTGGCCATCGACGCGACGGCCGACGGGATGACCACCGCTGCGGCCGTCCAGCCGAGATACATCAGCGGCAGGATCAGGATAGCGAGCATGGCCATCTTCACCTCGCGCGCCTCGATCTTCTTGCCGACGTACTCCGGCGTGCGTCCGACCATCAGGCCGGCCACGAAGATGGCGATGATGATGAAGATCAGCATGCCGTACAGGCCGGCGCCGACGCCACCGACGATGATCTCGCCAAGCTGCATGTTGATGAGCGGGATCATGCCGCCGAGCGCCGTAAAGCTGTCATGCATGGCGTTGACGGCGCCGCACGAGGCAGCGGTCGTGACGACCGCGAACAGGGCGGAAGCTACGATGCCGAAGCGGACTTCCTTGCCTTCCATGTTGCCGCCGGTCAGGCCCATGGCCGTGAAGGCGTCGTTGCCGTGCGCTTCGGCCCAATAGGTCGCGCCGGCGCCGGCGATGAACAGCACGCCCATGGCGGCCAGGATGGCCCAGCCCTGGCGCTGGTTGCCGACCATGCGGCCGAACACGTTGGTCAGGGTCGCGCCGATGGCGAGGATCGCCACCATCTGCACGAAGTTCGACAGTGCGGTGGGGTTCTCGAAGGGGTGGGCGGCGTTGGCATTGAAGAAGCCGCCGCCGTTGGTGCCCAGCATCTTGATGGCGATCTGCGAGGCGACCGGGCCGATGGCAATGGTCTGCGTGCCGCCTTCGAACGCGGTCGCCTCCACGTAGGCGCCGAGCGTCTGCGGGATGCCCTGCCAGACCAGGAACAGGGCGAAGATCACGCAGATCGGCAGCAGCACGTAGAGCGTCGCGCGCGTGACATCGACCCAGAAATTGCCGATCGAGTTGGCGCCCGCGCGGGCAAAGCCGCGGATCAGCGCCAGGGCGAGCACGATGCCGGTGGCTGCTGATACGAAGTTCTGCACGGTCAGGCCCAGCATCTGCGTGAGATACGACATGGTCGTCTCGCCGCCGTAGTTCTGCCAGTTGGTGTTGGTGGCGAAGCTGACGGCGGTATTGAAGGCGAGGTCCGGCGCCACCGCCGCTTGCGCGGCGGGGTTGAGCGGCAGCAAGCCCTGCAGGCGCATCAGCGCATACAGCAGCAGGAAACCCGCGAGGTTGAACGCCAGCATGGCAACCGTATAGGTGAGCCAGTGTTGCTCGCGGCGCTCGTCGACGCCAGCGACCTTGTAGAGCAGGACTTCCACGGGCTGCAGAGCCGGCGACAGGAAGGTGCGCTCGCCGGCAAACACGCGCGTCATGTAGCCGCCAAGCGGCTGCACGAGCGCGACGACGACGGCGCCAAGCAGCAAAATTTGCACCCAGCCAATCAGGGTCATGGCACGCCTCTTGGATGTTCGCGCGATACTTCGACCAGATCTCTTGTCGGAACTTTTCTGGTCAGAACTTTTCTGGTCAGAACCTTTCTGGCCGCAGCAGCGCGTAGGTCAGGTAGACGAGCAGCGCCGCCGCCACGACGCCGCCTAGGATGTATTCGAGCAACATGGGGGTTTCTCCTCGGAGGCTCAG
The DNA here is from genome assembly GCA_035762425.1 of Hyphomicrobiaceae bacterium. GTDB lineage: Bacteria > Pseudomonadota > Alphaproteobacteria > Rhizobiales > Hyphomicrobiaceae > AWTP1-13. Next base: position 21,185 of record DASTOW010000365.1, read on the forward strand.
AGGCGCTCACAGGCGTATGCGTAAGCGACCGACAGGACGAAGAAGCCGAGGCCGACGGCCAGCAAGATCAGGTCCAGCATGGGTTTGCTCCTGCGGATACGCACGATCCGGTCGGCGCAGCCGGCGCCGGCTCGATGCAGGGCGATAATTGTTCGGCGCCGCATAGGAATTCGAGTGCGCCTGCCGAACTGTTTTATAAAAATTCCATATATGCGCGCGGCGCCGCGCGCCGTGCCATGGGCAGCGAGGAGCTTGTGGAGCGTGCGGCGGCTAGGCCTGGGAGGCGCCGGCGTAGCGCTGCAGCGCCTCGACGCGGTCGCCGACGGAGGGATGCGTCGAGAACAGGCCGCTGACCCGCGCGGCGACCGGGTTCTGGATGAAGAACGCCTCCATTCGCGAGGGCACGTCCATGGCGGCGTTGGCCTCGATCTTGCGCAGCGCGCGCACCAGGGCATCGGGGTTCTTGGTCAGCTCGGCGGAGCCGGCGTCGGCCAGGAACTCGCGCGAGCGCGACAGCGCCAGCCGGATCAGCGTCGACACGCCCCAGGTGATCAGGATGATGGCCACCGCCACGGCAATGGCGAGCAAGGCGCCGCCGCCACCGTCGCGGCTGCGTCCGCCGCCGCTATCGGAATCGCGGCCAGATGCGCTGCCCCGCGAGCCCCACGGCCCGGGCTCCTTGGAGCGCGGCGCCCAGCCGTAGGGAAAGTCCCAGCCGCGGATCAGCAGATCGCCGAAGAAGGCGAAGATGCCAGCGAAGATTACCGCGATCACCATGAGCTGCGTATCGCGGTTGCGGATGTGGGTCAGCTCGTGTGCCAGCACCGCTTCCAGTTCGTCGTCGCTGAGCGTGTCCAGCAGGCCGCGCGTCACGGCGATCCGGTAGTTGCCTTCGCGTAGCCCCGACGCATAGGCATTGAGGGCGGGGCTATCGATGATCTGCAGCGCCGGCATTGGCAGGCCGCGCGAGACGCACAGGTTCTCGAGCGTGTTGTAGAGCTTGGGCGCCTCGTTGCGCGATACGCCTCTGGCGCCGGTCGCCATGTCGATCAGGGTCTGGTGCGCGAACCAGGCGATCACGAACCAGAACAGGGCGGCGAACATGGCGACCGGCCAGGCGCTGGCGAACCTGTGCGCGGCCCAGGCGACGATCTCGTCGAACGTGCCGCCCATGAAGGCGCTGAACAGCAGCAGCAGCGAAAACAGCAGGGCCTGCAGCAGCGCCACGAAGCCCAGCAGCAGCAGGAGCGAGCGGATGCGGTTGGCCCGGATGTGGCCGTAGAGTCCGTAGGCCTGGAACATGGATGTCGAGCCCTGCGCTCCCTTGTCATCCCGGACTTGGCGTCAGCGACGATCCGCAACCAACGCCGGCGCCGGCACTGTTGCCGGCGGAACCTCTTGGAGTCGGGGCTCTGCGCCCGCGGCGCTGCGGCCGCCATGACAACACCGAAGCTCCTCCACGCGGACTGGGGAGAGGAACTGATATCAGAACTTCACCTGCGGGGCGGTCTGCACGACCTTGCGCTCGGCTTCGTCCAGGTTGAAGAACTCCTGCGGCGCAAAGCCCATGGAGGCCGCAAACAGCACGGCTGGGAACGATTCGCGCGTGGCGTTGTATTCGGCGGCCGCATTGTTGAAGAAGCGGCGCGCGGCGGCGATCTTGTTTTCGAGATCGGACAGTTCGGCCTGCAGCTGCTGGAAGTTCTGGTTGGCCTTGAGGTCGGGATAGGCCTCGGCCAGTGCAAAGATCTGCCGCAGGGCTCCCTGCAGCAAGCCTTCGGCCTGCGCCTGCGCGGCAGGACCTTGCGCGGTGACCGCGGCGTTGCGCGCCTGCACGACCGCCTCCAGCGTGCCCTTCTCGTGCGCAGCGTAGCCCTTCACGGTCTCAACCAGATTGGGGATCAGATCGTGGCGCTGCTTGAGTTGCACGTCGATATCGGAGAACGCTTGACGGCATCGCTGTCGCAGCGACACCAGACCGTTGTAGGTCATGACCAGCCACAACCCGACGACAACGATCAGGCCGAGTACGATCCAGCCACCGGTGCCCATAATGCGCCTCCAACGTCTGCCAAGACCGAGCCGTCATATGGTAACGGCAGGGCGTTAGCGCCACCTTAACATCCTGTTAACCGCACGCTGTCGAGTGTGGGCGTCCAGGGAATCACGGGACCGCCATGCGCACCGCGCAACTCGATGAGATCTTGGCCGACGGTGGCCTGCCGCTGGGCGAGGATTTGCGGCGCGCGGCCGGCGACTGGCTGGCGCATCTGGCGCACGAGCGCGGCGCCGCCGACAAGACGCTGGAAGCCTATGCGCGCGACCTGCGCCAGTTCCTGGCCTGGCTGAAAGGTTGTCTCGGCCACGCGCCGTGCCTGGCCGACCTCGCCCGCCTCGATGCCAAGATGTTCCGCCGCTTCATGGCCGCGCGCCGCCACGATGGCCTGACCGGACGCTCGCTGGCGCGCAGCATGTCGGCGCTGCGCACCTTCTTTCGCTGGTTGGAGGCCGAGGACATCACGCACAACCGCGGTGTGATGCAGGTCGGCCTGCCGAAGGTGCCGCACGGCATTCCCAAGCCGCTCACCATCGCCAAGGCGGCCGCGGTGATCGACGCTCAGGGGAGTGGCGAGGCGGACTGGATCGCCGCCCGCGATACCGCCGTGCTGCTGCTGCTGTACGGCTCGGGCCTGCGCATCTCCGAGGCCCTGGCGCTGACGCCCAAGGATGCGCCGAGCGCCGGTCGCGACGTGCTGCACATCCGCGGCAAGGGCGGCAGGGAGCGGCTCGTCCCGGTCCTGCCGATCACGCAGGCGGCGATCGAACGCTACATGCGGCTGTGCCTCCATTCCCTGGATCGCGAAGGCCCGCTGTTTGTCGGCGCCAAGGGCGCGCGGCTCAGCCCACGCATCGTGCAGAAGCTGATGCAGAGCTTGCGCGCGACCCTCGGCCTGCCGGACACGGCGACGCCGCACGCCCTGCGCCATTCGTTTGCCACGCACCTGCTATCGGCCGGCGCCGACCTGCGCCAGATCCAGGAGTTGCTGGGCCACGCCAGCCTGGCGACCACGCAGGCCTACACCGAGGTCGATCGCGAGCGCCTGCTCAAGGTTTACGAACAATCGCATCCGCGTGCCTAAAATGTGCGCAAGGCCACGGTGCTGACATCATGCCGCATCATCAATAGGCTCAAGCGGGGTCTAATTCGGTGCGCATTTTTAAGGTCGCTGGAGGGCACCGCGTGCGTGTGATCCGTCTGCTCGCGCTAGGACTGGCGCTGCTGTTCGGGCATCCGGCCCTTGCCAGCGACGTGCCGGCGCCATCGTGCCGCGGCCTCAACATTCTCGAAGAGCTGCAAGGCACCGATGCGCACGAGCGCATTCTGGCTGTGGCCTCGGCAACCGAGAATACCGAGGCGCTGCTCTGGAAGGTCGAGCACGGCGAGCGGCAGCCGTCCTATTTGTTCGGCACCGTTCACCTGACCGATGAGCGCGTCGGCCAGCACTCGCCAGCCCTGCTGGCAGCACTCGGCGCCGCGCGGCGGCTGGTGCTGGAGATCGACGATTACTCGCCCGACAGCTTCCTCAAGGCATTCGCGCGGGCGCGCGATCTGATCATGTTTACGGACCGCCGGCGCCTCGACCAACTGCTCACCGAGGCGGAGTACAGCAAGGTGTCCGGCATCCTGCGGCGCTCCGGCTTTCCCGCGGAGGTCACGGGCGCGGTGCGGCCGTGGGTGGCGACCCTGCTGATGGCGGTGTCCGATTGCGAGCAGGCGCGCCTGCGCACCGGGCGCTTGTCCCTTGATGCCAAACTGGCGCGGCACGCCCAGTCGCACGGCATCAGGGTTGCTGGGCTGGAAACCGTCGAGCTGCAACTGCGTGCCCTGGCCAGCGTGCCCGAAGGCGATCAGATCGCCATCCTGAAAAGCGCCCTGCGCACCTACGATCGCATCGATGACATCATCGAGACCACCGTACAGCTCTACCTTGGCCGGCAGACCGGCGCGATCTGGCCGTTGCAGCTGGTGCTGGCCGAACAGGTCGGCATAGCCCCGGACGCGTTCGCCTCGCTGGAGCAGAGCCTGCTGACGACGCGCAACCTCGGCATGCGCGACAGCGCCGCCCGCCATCTCGAAGAGGGTGGCGCCTTCATCGCTGTCGGCGCCCTGCACCTGCCGGGACGGCACGGCCTCGTCGCATTGCTGCGCGAGGCCGGCTACACCGTCACGGCCGTCGAGTAGGCGGGTACACCTAGAGCATGCGGAAAACGGCGCCGGCGACCGAGCGAGGCCGCTCGCGCACGCGTCCGCCGTCATTGCCGGAGCGCACGATCCACTGACCGTTCTTGGCGCGGCCGGTGATCTCCCCGACATGGTGTCGCCAGACCACTATGGCGCCGACCTTGGCCTCTGTGGGCTGACCCCGCCTACTCCAGTTCCAGGCCAGGTTGTATTCCGGCCCGCCGCCCTTTTGCGAGCGCATCCACCAGCCGCACCACGCGCCCGGGCGCGGTCCAAGCCCGCGGTGGCTGCCGAGATCGGCTTGTTTGGTGGCGCCCTTTGCAGCGGGCTTGCGCGCGCTGCGGTGCCGGCGATGCACGCGCCGCGGACGCGCTTCGTCGTCGCCATCCGACCACGTGTACCCGCGCGCCGATGCGTCGCGGGATCGATATCGATGGCGCACCTGGCGCGAGTCGGAGTCCTGCCATTCACTTGGATCGGACCACGCGTGGCGACGTGCCTCCGCGGAGGTGGTCGCGCCAAACACTACGAGCGCCCCCACGACGCCGAACAGCTTCACTTTCATGCTCATGTACGCACGTTCCCTGCACTGCTTTTGTCTAGGCGCGTGAAGGGGATGGGTAATTCCGCTGAAAATGAGGCTGAGCCTGCGCGGCGTGGCAATTCGCCCGGTGCGGGATTGCCCTGTGCCGCAGAACTGCGGCCGGCCCGGAAATGCCGTCGGGACTTTTGCCGGCAGCGTGAGCGTAGCCAATTGTTGCGTGAGCGTGCCTGGCAATCGAATGGCAGGCCAGTCCGGCAATTAGGCAGGCAGCCAGTCAGGCAACCAGGCGGGCAACCAGGCGGGCAACATCGCCCGTTGGGCGTTGCCAACGCGGCAATGGCCGGGGCGGAGGCGATGGTGACGCCTTATACAGGCTCCGCCTTGGTGCGGGCTTTCATCAGCGCGTAGTAGGACCACAGCAGGCGTGCGGCCACGCCACGCCACGGCCGCCAGCGCTCGGCCAATTCCGTCATGGCGTGCCGATCGGGCCGTTCGGCGAGCCCGAATGCCTGCTGTGCGGCAAGCTGCAGGGCAAGGTCACCGGCAGCCCAGGCATCCGCCCGGCCCAGACAGAACAGCAAATAGACGTCGGCGGTCCACGGGCCGATGCCGCTGACGGCCGTCAAGGCGGCATGCACGTCCGCATCGGGCAGGCGGTCGAGGCCGGCGAGATCGAGGCCGTCGGGCGCCACCGCCGCCGCGGCGATCGCCTGCAAGGTGCGGATCTTGGGGCGGGACAGACCGGGCGCGGCAAGTTGCCGGTCATCGAGCGCCAATAGCACGTGCGGTTCGAACGGCTGCACGGCCAGCACGGTGCGCGCCCAGATCGCCTCGGCGCTCGCCACCGACACCTGCTGTCCGACCACGATGCGCGCCAGCCCTTCGAACCCGCCCGGCCGGCGGCGCAGCGGCGGATGACCGGCCGCATCGTGCACGCGCCGCAGCACGGCGCACTTGCGCCGCAACGCCCGCAAGCCCTCGTGCAGGTCGCTGTCCGCCTCGATCAGGCGAGGCGGCGACAGTCTTGATTTTGCGTTGGCCACGGGCGGCAGTTTCCGCATCCGTGCGCATCACGCAACTGTGGCGAACTTGCGCAGGTCGGACCCGATTGGACCCGAAGCAACCTTGCTTGACCTGCTAGAGGGGGTGACGCCTCGGCTGGGGCCTAGTTGGGGACTAGTTGGGGACTAGGGCTCGCCCAGCATGCCCTCGATCTCCCAGCGCTGGGTCTTGAGATGGCTAAGCATCTGGGTGAGCATTTGTAGCTGCTGCTCGACCTTGTCTGTCGGGTAACCCTTTGCCGCCATTTGCGGAATCATTGCCTCGAGCGCCCTGACGTTGCGCTCGGTCTCTTCAATCGTGCGATCGCAGCGCGCCAGCCCGAGCCCAGCCTCCGACAGCATCAGCGTACTCCCTACAGGTCGCGTCAACTCTCGTGCGGCCACCCCAGTCGGCCGCCCCCCAATGGAGCACCTTACGCGCCGACTTGTGGCGTGGAAAGGCAGCGGCAAGAAATTTGTAAGGCGCTGTTGCAAGGCTGTGGAGGCAGCAAGCGCGCGGGCGACGGCGCGATGGGCGCTGCTGGCTACGTCTGAGGAGGGGCAGCGGACCCCGAAAACCGGACTTTGGACGGCAATGCCCGCACCGTGCCACTCCCCGGCCCCATTCAATCAGGCCTCGACCGCCGCTGGCGTTGGCAAAAGTCAAGCGCGGCTTACGCTCGGGCTGGCGGATCGCACGCCACGCCAAGAAACAGAGCAGGATTGGTTTTTCGACGGCTGCGCGCCACGTGCGCGCATCGTGCGCCAATGCCGCGTGCCTCAGTGCATCGTGCGTCACTGCCAAGCGACGCTGCTAGTCGCCCTTGGCCTCGGCGACCAGCGCCGCCAGTCGGGGCACATCGGCAACGCGCAGATCGCGCCCCTCGCGGCGCAGCAGACCCATGCCGCCAAGCCGACTGAGTTCTCGCGACACGGCCTCGCGGTGCGTACTGATGCGCCCGGCGATGTCGGACAGGGAGGGCGAGGGCGATAGCAGCGCTTGGCGTGCGTCCGCACCAGCAGCGGCTCGAGCCAGGCGCAGCAGCTCGGCATGGATGCGGTTTTGCACCGCCAAGGTGCTGAATTCCAACACGCGATCCGACAGTCGGCGCACGTCGCCCGCCAGATGGCGCAGCATGACAAGCGCCAGGCGCGGCTCCTCCCTCAGCAGGGCTTCCAGCTGGTCGCCGGACAGCCTGGCGACCGTGCAAGCTTCCAGCGCCTCGACGCTGGCCGACCTCGGCTTGCGATCGATGGCGGCAATCTCGCCGAACATGGCGCCGGCCGCCAGATCGGTGAACAGGACGGCCTTGCCCTCGAAGGAATAGACGATGACGCGCGCCTTGCCAGCAACCAGGAAGCAAACGTCGGAGGACGGTTCGAGATAGCCAAGTATTTGCGAGCCGGGCGCGGCCTCGCGCCAAGAGCAGGCCTGGCTGATTCGTTCAATCACCGGTTCAGGAAGGTCGGCCAGAACTGGCACACGCTTCAGGCGCTCGGACTTTGACACGGAAGCTCACTGGGTTTTTGTGTGGCCGTCGACAATGATCACATAGCCGCGCCAGGAGTGGAAGAGGTGGTGGAAGAGGTGGGTGAAGCGCCCTAACGCTGCCTGAACGTGGCGTCCGCCTCGCACCTGTTGTCACACTCCGGCACCCACTCTACACCTATGCTTGCTGACGCTTGGTCAGCCGGCGCTCGCGATGGTTGGAAATTTTTCCCGACCGCCGAGCGGCGGGCTAGCTGTGCCTATTGCCTCGCACACTCACCATTGCTCACGGAAAGTCATTCATGGGGAACACCGATGTCATCAGACCCTGTCAATTATGCGCAGATGCTGCAGGCCTTGAGCACCCTGAAAAAGCAGGGCGTGCAGGACTTTGCCGACGCCTTGAAGGCGGTACTGGCCGCGGTGCGCCCGCAGCTGGCCGGTCCGGCAAATACCCAAGCGTCGCCGCACGGCGACCACAGCGACCACAGCGACGGGGTTGTGCGCGCGTCGAGCGACATCATGCTGACCCGCAAGGACGTGATCAACCAGGTCTACCTGGATGAGGCCGGCAACTACTCGGTCAAGGGTTACAACGCCCGCCTGGAGCACTCGTTCGGCAAGATCTATCTCGGCCTCGACAAGGGGGCTGACTACGACGCGCAGGCAACCGAACCCAACAAAGCAATCCGCCGCATCACCACGCCGGAGGCATTTGCGCTGACGCTCGGCATCGCTCGTCGCGCGGTTGCCACCTCCCCGCACCCGCACGCCTTCGACATCGCCGACCTGATGGTCATCTTGAACAAGACCCTGGCGGACCTGTGCACCTATTGGTTCGGCCTGCCCGACGACATCAGCATGGTGACCGGGCGCATGCGCGAGAAGGATATCGTGGCTCCGGCGCGCTGCCCGGGGGATTTCTCCTACACGTCCGCATCCGTGTTCAAGCCCAAGCCCGATTGCATGGTGACGATGGCTGGCCAGGCGCTTGGCCGGCTGCTCAAGGAGGCCGTCACGCAATTCATAGCCAGGCACCGCGCCGCCAACACCATCCCGCAGGCCGCGCTCGCCAACGCCATCTTCAAGGCCTTTCCGGACGACGACGAGCTGATCGGCCGAACCATCATCGGCGTGATGATGGGCTTCCTTCCCACCACCTATTTCAACCTGTTGTTTGCGGTCAACGAGTGGTGGCAGAGCGGGGAGTTCAAGCGGCTGCAGGACCAGCTCAAGGGTAACAGCGAGCCGGCCTTCGGTCGGGCCGTAAAGGTGCTCGAGCTGCCCTTGATGCAGGCAATGCAGCGACGGCCGATGCCGGATGCGGTGTGGCGCACCGCCGTCAAGAAGCACACGCTCGGGACCGTCGAGGTCAATGCGGGCGACATGATCCACATCAATATCATGCAGGCGACGCAGGCCGACCAGAAGGCCGGCAACACCGACGTCTTGCCCATCTTCGGAGGCGACCGCAGCAAGCCCGTGCATCCGCAGCATGCCTGCCCCGGCCAGGCGCTGGCCATGGGCGTCATGCTTGCCACCGTCAACGCCGTGCTCGAGCCGTCGCCGTGAAGCTTGAACGGCGGCGCGGGCTGGCGGACCCGGCACGTCCGCCGGCCACGGCCTCGTGCAGGAGCAGAACGGGGATCAGGCCGATGACGACGATGGTCAGCGCGCCGAGTGCCGTCTGCTCGAACATCTCGAGGGCGGCGTAGCTGTAGACGTGGGTGGCCAGCGTCTCGAAGTTGAAGGGGCGCAGCAGCAGCGTCGCCGGCAGCTCCTTCATGGCGTCGACGAACACCAGCAGGCCGGCAGCGCCGAGCGCCGGCAGCAGCAGCGGCGTGTGCACCCGCCACAGCGCCGACAGCGTGGTCTCGCCCAGGGTGCGGGCGGCGGCGTCGAGATTGGGTGACAGCCTTTCGAAACCCGCATCGAGCGCGCCGATCGACACGGCGAGAAAGCGGATGGCGTAGGCCAGCACGATGACGAACAGGCTGCCCGACAGCAGCAGGCCGGTGGAAACCCCAAACAGGTCGCGGGCCAACGCATCGGCGCGGTTGTCGAGTGCCGCCAGCGGGATCAGCAGGCCGATCGCCAGCACCGTGCCGGGCAGCGCGTAGCCGAGGCTCGCCGCCCGCACCGCCGTGCGCACAAAGGGGCCGGGCACCAGGCGGCGGGCGTAGGCCAGCACCAGACCAATCAGCACGGTCACCGCTGCCGCCACCACCGAGATGCTGACGCTGTTGCGCACGGCGCGCCAGAAGCCGACCGCCAGGGCATCGGACGCGTGCGCCATCGCCTGCACCAACAGCACGGCGAAGGGGGCCACGAAGCCGGCCAGCACCGGCAGGCAGCAGAAGGCCGTGGCGGCGTAGCGGTGCCAGCCTTCCAGGTCCGAAAACGGGATCGAACGATAGCGGCCGGTGGTGTGATGGAAGCGGCTGCCGCCGCGCGCGGCGCGCTCGGCCAGGATCAGCCCCAGCACCAGCAGCAGCGCGACCAGCGCAATCTGGGCGGCGCCGCCAAGGCTCCCGCGCTGCAGCCAGGTGGTGTAGACGCTCACCGTCAGCGTCTGCACGCCAAGGTACTGCACCGCGCCCAGATCGTTCAAACACTCCATCAGGGCGAGCGCTGCACCTGCCGCCAGCGCCGGGCGCGCCAGCGGCAGGGCCACCGCCCAGAAGGTCTGCGCGGAGGTGCGGCCGAGCGTGCGCGCCACTTCCAGCACGCAAATCGACTGCTGCACGAAACTGGCCCGCGCCGACAGGTAGACGTAGGGGTAGAGAACGGCCGACAGCACGAGGGTGGCGCCGGGCAGCGTGCGCACCTCGGGAAACCAGTAGTCGCGCACCGTGTGCCAGCCGAACAGCGCCCGCAGCAGGCGCTGCACGGGGCCGGAGAAGTCGAGCAGCTCCACGTAGCAGTAGGCAATGATGTAGGTCGGCATCGCCAGCGGCAGCACGAGCAGGCGATCGAGCACGGCGCGGCCCGGAAAGCGGTACATGGTGATCAGCCAGGCGGTGCCGGTGCCGAACCCCAAGCACAGCCCGCCCACCCCGAACATCAGCAGTGCTGTATCGCGCAAGGCAGCCGGCAGCACCGTGCGCATCAGGTGCGGCCAGGCATTGTCGGGCGCCGTGAATGACAGGACGACGATGGTGGCGATCGGCAGCGCCACGACCGCGGTCAGTCCAGCAACCACAGCGGTCCAGGCTGGCGAGATGTGCTGTCGCGCCCGCCAGGTGCGCAACTGCCCCAGCCCAAGCGCGAGCTTGCGCGCCAGCACTACCCTGCTCTGGGACAGAGTTGGGGGTAACCCGCCTCCGATCTGCATCGACCTTCCCGGCTTTGCGCCTGCCGTTTGCGCAGTTTCATACGGCGGCGGGCGGCGCTTGTCAGGGGAATTCTTGAGGCGCCGCGTCAGGTTTACAGGCGGTGCGAGCAGGCCGCCTACTTCCAGCGCAGCTCGAAGGGGGTGAGCCAGATGGTGGCATCCTTGGGCGCGCCGTGCGCCGGGTCCTCGCGGCCATAGTGGACCGTGGCGCTGACGCCGGTGACGGTCACCTCGGGCCGGTCGCGGTAGGCGAGGTCGCCGCGGTCGATGGCGAGCTTGCCGTCGAGCCAGACGCGCAGGATGCCGTCGGCCTTCTGCGGGTGGTTGAGGATCACCTCCTCCTCGAGCTTCACCCAGCGGCCCTCGGGGAACGTGACAGGATCGACCTCGACGGGGCGCGAGTGCTGGTCGACGAAGGTGGTGGCGCCGAGCCGGCCGGTGCGGCGCCAGGCAATGAGCGCCAGGAAGCCTTCCTTGAGCTGGTCGGCGTCCTCCGAGCCGCGGATGCCCGGCAGCAACCTGCCCTGGTGGAACTGGAAGCCGGCCGGCAGCAGGACGTTGTAGGACAGGCAGGCGGCCGTTTTGCCGCGCACCGAGCGCGGCTCCCAGGCGAAGCTTACGCCGCCTTTGGCGTCGTGGTGCACGTGCGGGGCAATCGAGCCCTTGGCCAGTGTCACGCCGATCGCCACCGGCGCGGGAGCGTCTTTCATGCGGGCGATCTGGACGTTGTCGCCCAGGCCGATGTCCTTGCCGCTGAGACGGGCCTGCAGATCGGCGGCGGTGAGCAGCACGCCGCCCTGCTCCAGGGCGAACTGGGTCCGCGCGGCATAGCGCTCGGCACAGGGGGCAAGCTCCGGCGTGGCGACGAGCGAGCGCACCACCGCCACCACGGCGGCCACCGTTCACCAGGCAGCGACGTTGAACAGGATTACCCTGGCGCCCGGCAGCTTCATGCCGCGCTCTCCCAGGACAGGCTGCGCAGCATGCGATTGACGGCGCGCAGGATCGGCTCGGCCAGTCCGGCGCGCTCACCTGGCGGCTCGCGGGCGGCGATGGCGGCGACGGCGGCGCCAGGCTCGATGGTGTCGTTGGGCGCGCGCACGCCAAGCGATACGACGTGGCCCGCCACGGGGGCGCGAATGACGCTGCGGGCGAGATCGAGCTCCGCCTCGTTGGTGCGCGTCACCAGCGCGTCGGCACGCTGATGCAATTCGGCGATGCGCTCCTCGAGTGAGGCAAGTTTGGCCTTGTCGGCGATGGTGGCGGGCGACAGGGCGGCGACCGCGGCGGCCTCGCGGGCTACGCCATCGAGCTCCTTGCGGGCGGCGTCGGCGTCACTTCTGAGCGCGGCGATCTGCCGGTCCAGCGCGGTGGTGTCGAGGCTGACCAGCACGTCGCCGGCCTTGACCTCCGCACCGGCAGCAACATGCAGCCGGGCGGCTACCCCACCCTTGGCGTGCCGTACGACCACCGGCTGGGAGGCCGACGGCCCACTGCCCGTCAGGCTCGCCACCTGCTGCGGCAGCACCGCCGCCACGCCCGACCCGGCGAGCAACAGCAACAGCGCGGCACCGAAGCCCAGCGCCAGCGGCCCGCCCAGATGCAGACGCGGCACCGGCGCGGTGAACGCCGGCAGCGGCACAGCCTGCGCGTCATCTGCGGCATAGGCCGGATAGGTACGATGCTCGGGGCGCGCGGCGAGCCGCCGGTAGTCCAGCATGGCGCGGCGCACGGCGCGCAGATTGGCGAGCAGCCGCTCCAGCGGCAGCAGCAGCCCGGCGAGCAGCAGCATGGCAGCGACCAGGGCGCCGGCGCTGAGATCGCCGCGCGCGATCAGCCACACGCCGAGCCCGATCCCGGCCAGCAGCGTCACGACACGCACGACGCGGGCCAGGTCGCGCAGCACCAGTAGCCGGCAGTCGAGCCGATAGGCGGCCGCCACGTGCGGCGCATTGAGACGTTCCCAGCGCCGGGCCGCGTCGGCCGACAGCGCTGCCGCCGGCAGACCCTGCCACCACATGGCGACCCGCCCCGCCGCCCGCAGGCGCTGCTGGTCGAGGCGCGTGACCGGAGCGGCCTCGACCCAGGCTGCGGTCAGCAGCACGGCGAGGGCCAGCGCGGCCAGCGCAGCCAGCGCCGGATGCAGAAAGAAGAGCGCGGCGACGAACACAAAGGCCCAGGGCGCCTCGAGCGCGGGCAGGGCAGCGCGCGCGAGCAGCGCCTCGCGCAGGCGCCCGATGGCGGCCGCATCGGCCCTGAGCGCACTCGGGGCGGCGGACTGGCGCGTGCCGTCGAGCAGCGTCTGGTGGGCAAGGGTGTGATCGAGCCACAGACCGGCGCGCTGCAGGATGCGCTCGCGGGCCGCATCGATGCATAGCAAACCGAGCGTCGCCGCGGCAGCCGAGGTCATCAGCAGCCACAGCTGCCCGGACCGCGCCACCGCGAAATCGTTGGCCAGCAGCGGAACCGCGTGCAGGGCCAGCAGCACGATGAGCAGGCTGGCGAGGCCCGACAGCGCCAACACGGCAGCGAGCGCTGAGCGCACCTGCCGCAGAATCTTATCCGATGTACGCATACACAGTACCGGTGGCAGCGACGCCTGTAAGGCGCCTCCCTGCCGCCATGCTGCCACACGGGGATAAACACCCCGTTAACCGAGGTGCGAGCGCCAACGTTGATCTGATCTTCGAGGTGCGCGGTCGGAGGACAGCCCGTGCTGGAGGAGCCGGCACGCGCGCCTGGCCGGTCGCCAGCGCAACACTCCGGCGCGTTAGACATCGCCTGACTCGCAGCGCGGTTTTTTTTGCGTGCTGCGCGTACGCTGCCGCCATGCGCAGCATGGCCGAGCTTGCGACCGGCGCACGCTTGCGCCTACCATGCCGGCAGGCCGGCGCACTACCTGATATTGCGAGCAGGGGGCCAAGCCCATTCATCCGTACCGATTGCATGCATGCTTCGCCCGAGGAGGGATATTCGACCATGCCATCCGTTCGTAACAGTGAGGGCAAGCTTCTCGACGCGCGGCCTGATCGGCCAGATCTCAGAGACCGCATTTATCAGCCCCGTCTGCTCACGCCGCCGTCGATCTTTCCCGATCCCGATCGCATCAAGAAGTATCTGTCCGCCTACACCGACGAGCACGGTCTGATTTTGGATCAAGGGCAGGAGGGCGCCTGCACCGGGTTCGGTCTTGGCGCCGTGATCAACTATCTGCGGTGATAGCCTGGCCGCCTCCCAAACAGGGCGACCGGGGAGGACACGCCTTTGCTCTGGTCGGTTACGACCGACAACGGCTTCATCGTCCAGAACTCCTGGGGAGGAACGTGGGGCTACCTTGGGTTTGCCCGTCTCACCTACGCTGACTGGCTGGCCAACGGTGTCGACGCCTGGGTCGCCGTTATGGGCGTTCCGGTCAAGGGCGCGTCGTCCAATCTCCTCCTGTCATCGACGCGCCTGGTTGGCCGCTTGGCGCCCAATCTGGCGCGTGGGCTGGCCAATGGCGCTACCGCTGCGGCCGCAGCCCAACCACGCAGGCAGGCGCAATGGTCGCTTCAGGAGTGCGTCGAGCATGCCCTCGTCATCGGTCACCGCGGCCTGCCCGAGCGCGTCACCATCAGCGATGCGACCGTCTCGGAGGCTGTCGAAAAAGTTGTCTTCGAGCGTCCATCCAAGTGGCTGGCTTCCCAGCCAGCCAAGGCTGCCAAGCGCATCGTCATTTACGTGCATGGCGGACTGAATGACCTGGATGACGGGATCGCTCGCACGAGCATTCTCGGACCATGCTTCCAGGACAACGGCAGCTACCCGATTTTCGCGGTCTGGCAGTCGGGTCTTCTGGAAAGCATCTGCGATATCGTGCAGGGTGCCGCCGAAAGCGTGGTGCCGGGAAGGTGGGAGCGCGGCATTCTCGACGAGATCCGCGAGAAGTTGGGAGATGCCACCGACTACCTGATCGAGCAGCTTGCCTCGGTCCCGGGCACGGCGATCTGGAACAACATGAAGGTGCGCTGCACCAGCGCCGCCGCACCCGGCGGTGCCATGGAGCTGTTCATCAACGGACTGGTTCGCCTCAAGGAGCAACATCCCAAGCTCGAGGTGCACGCCATCGGTCATTCGGCCGGATCGATCATGATCGGCGACATGCTGCCGGTGCTTACGCGCAGGAAGCTCAAGCTCGACACCTGCGCGCTGTACGCACCGGCCTGCAGCGTGGCTTTCGCGCGCAACACGTATTTGAAAGCCATCAAGTCGGGGACGCTCGACGCCAGCAGCGTCGTCATCGATCTCCTGAGCGACCCCAACGAGCGCGCCGACTCCGTCGGCCCCTACCTCAAGTCGCTGCTCTACCTCGTCAGTCGCTCCTTTGAGGCGCACAAGACCCCGATCCTGGGCATGGATGCCGTCTGGAACGCCAAGCTCGACAAGGATGGCGTCTTCAATGACGACAAGGCAAACCTCGATGTCGCCGTCGCGAAGTGGCGCGAGGATTGGAAGGCTGCCGGCGGTCAAGATCCCATTGCTGTGCAAAAAAAGGAGGTCGCGACGGGGCCTGGCACCAGTCAACAGGCGCGGCACGGCTGCTTCGACAATTGGGTCGAGGGGATCTCCGCCACCATCAACCGCATGCGCCACGAGAAGGTTGGCCAATCACTCGACAGACCGGTCGGCTCGCTCGAGTACTGAAGCGAACGCACCGGCATGCTGCGCGCATGTGGTCGGGGCGTCATGAGCCCCTGACGCACTCGCGGTCAGTGACAGCCCGCGTAGGCTCCGAACCAGCCGGCGAGTTGTGTCTGCAGGGCTGGCCAGGCTTTGAGAAAGTCCGCGTGGGCCGCCATACCCGCGCGATACCGGCTGGCCAGCTCCCGCTCCAAGCCGGCAGATCGACGCCCGTGACCTTGCCATCCTTGGCGACCGTTCGGCCCGCGACAACTACCTCGTCGATGTGGCCCATGTTGCCTCGGGCAAACAGCAGATCGAGCGGATCCACCTCGACGATCGCGTCAGTATCCAGGCGATCCAGATTGACGACTTCCTCTCTGAAAGCAGACATAGTCGCCACCCGCTCTTGCGTTGGCTTGTGCCAGTGGGAGACACCACTCGCTGTCAATTGCTCGATCCGGCGAACAGGTTCGCATCCCTGCGGATGGCACTTGCGAGGACGCGTATGAGGGAACGCACCACGGCGTTCTGGCGCAGCGAAGGGTGCGTGACGATCCAAATATCCACCGGTTCGCCGATCTCTATGGTCGCAATGCGCATGACGCCTTCGAGGCGGTCTCCGGTGAAGCGGGGCAGGACACCAACACCAGCACCGTCGCGGATGGCCGCCGCCAATGCAGTTTCGGTGTTGGCGACGAAGGACACGCTCGGCCCACCGGCAACCTTCTGTTCCCTCCACCAGCCCGACGCGGTGAAATGCGGCAGGCCAGGCGTCAGAACGCATATTCGATGGCTGCTCAACTCGGCACGCGATGCCGGCATGCCATGCAGCTTCAGGACCCGTCTGGAGCCGTAGAGCCCATGGGCCAATTTGCCGGCCCGCTGCCCGACCACGCCGTCGCCCGGCCGTTTGTCCGGCCGGATGGCAATGTCGGCCTCGCGTCGCCCGAGGTCGACCACGTTGTTGTCGACGATAAGCTCGACCAGGACATCCGGCCGCTGATCGGCAAATTGTGCAAGGATTGGCCCGAGATAGCTTGCGAAACTGTCAGAGGCCGAGACGCGAAGAGGTGCCGGAAATCTCTGGCTGCGATACAGCAATGCCAGCTCGGCCTCGGCGATCTCAATCTGCATCCGCTCACCAAGCCGCGCGATCTTGAGACCGGCGTCCGTGGCCTTCCAGCCGGTGCTCACCCGCACGAATAGGGCCGCCCCAACATCCTCCTCGAGCCGATCGATGGCGCGGTAGATGCTCGATGGCGCTCGTCCGAGCATTCTCGCCGCTTTCGATGGGCTGCCGGAACGCAGCGTGGCGAGCATCGCGGCAAGGCTATCAAACGATCGCAGTTCTTTCATTGCGTTTTGCACAAGCGCGAAAACGATTTGCACCTGAGCAAATACCACAAGATGGGCTACACGGATATGTTCGACCTCTCGGAGCAGCAACGGCAATGGTCGGCAGAGAGGGCGCATGTTTGTTCGAGTGATCATCGCGGGGCTCTTGTTGGTCGTGGAGAGCGCCACCTCGCAGGCCCAGACGCCGCCCAGCCGGGTCGAACTGGCAGCCTACGCTGGGCTTCACAAAGCTGCCGCAGACGGCAGTGTTGATCAGATCCGCGCTCTGTTCGCCAACAAGGCCAACCCCAATGCACGTGACAAGGCCGGCCGCACGCCCCTCCATGTTGCCGCTTTTGCAGCGCGGTATGATGCGGTGCGGGCGCTGGTCGACGGTGGTGGCGACATCAATGCTCTCGAGAATGATCGCTATGACGTGATCACCATCGCGGCCGTCAAGGACGACCTCCGGATGGTCAAACTTGCCATTGAACTCGGTGGCAATGCCCGCGCTGTGACCAGCCGCTATGACGGAACCGCTTTGATCGCCGCCGCGCACTTGGGGCACGACGGGGTGGTGAAAGCGCTGATCGAGGCCGGCGCGCCGCTCGATCATGTCAACAATCTCGGCTGGACCGCTCTGATAGAGGCAGTCGTGCTCGGCGACGGTGGCAAGCGCCACGTCGCAACTGCAGAGGCGCTCGTGGCGGCCGGCGCTAGCAAGAGCATTGGTGATCGAAACGGCGTAACCCCGCTGCAACACGCGCAGAGCCGGCGCTACCAGGCCATGGTCGCCGCGCTGAAATAAGCGAGGTTCCGCCTGGGGTTCTCCGTTCGAGGGGCTTGCAGCTGCAAATGTCAACTGAGATGGGAGGTATCGATGGCAAGGACGATCGGACTGCGAATTTGGGCTACCGCAGCGCTGGTGGGGGTTGGATTGACTGCCGTCGTGCAGGCCCAGCAGGCAAGCATGTCATTCTTTGTCACTAGCGTTGGCAAGGGCGACGGCGCCAACCTCGGCGGCCTCGAAGGAGCCGACGCGCACTGCCAGGCTCTGGCCAAGGCGGCCGGAGCCACCAAGACCAACTGGCGCGCCTATCTGAGCACGACCGCCCCGGGTGGCGACGCCGGCGTCAATGCCCGCGACCGCATCGGCAAGGGCCCCTGGCAGAACGCCAAGGGCGTCGTCGTCGCCAAGGATGTGGACGACCTTCATTCGGTCTCGGCCAACGTCAACAAGACGACCGCGATCACCGAGAAGGGCGAGACGGTGAGCGGCCGCGGCGACGCCGTGAACACGCACGACATTCTCACCGGCTCCGATCCCCAGGGGATGTTCTCGACCTCTGGCGGCGACACGACCTGCGGCAACTGGACCAAGAACGGCGACGGCTCGGCCATCGTTGGTCATCACGACCTGATCGGCCTCAAGGACACTCGGCACATGAAGTCGTGGAACTCATCGCACGGGTCTGCCGGCTGCAGCCAGGATGCGCTTAAGAAGACGGGCGGCGCCGGGTTCCTCTACTGCTTCGCCGCCGACTGAGCTGCTTGCAGCGCGCAAGTGCCAAACGGCGAATTCGGGTCAAAACGGACCTCGTCTTGAGGCATGGTCCACGTCTGCTTTCCCCTCGTGAGTTCAACAGATCGCCGCAACACGTAACCTAATCAAGGTCGTGGAGCGGGGCAGTCATGAGACGCAGGTATCGTCGCGTAGGGCTCACAGCAGCCCAGAGCGCCGAGCTATGGGAGCGCTGGAAGAAGGGGCACGCGAGGGCAAAGACTGTGGCCACAGCCGCGCATACCGCCGCCCAGGTCAGTGAGGGTGTTGATGGTGCCCGATGCGCCAATGAAGATCGCTGCCGCAACGTAGGCGGCGCGGACGGGCCAGGGGTTGGCCGCATTGGCGCTCACTGACATGGGCCATTCCGAGCTGAGGGCGCGTTCCCGGCAACGAACCGAGGCCGCGAGCAAACTACCGGCGGCGCTTCTGGGTGGCGCGACGCAGCCAGTAGGCTTCGCGAGCTGATGTTGAGCGTGAGAGGTAAGCGGGCCGGGCGGGGCCGCCGGCAGGTGTCGGCCGGCGAATTCCACACTACACTGATTTGATTCCAAACGGTTAACGCTAAGCGGACTGGTATTTGAAAATCAGAGCCCACCACAAAAGTTGGTTCCAGCGTTGCCTGTGGATAAGCGGCATTGCTCAGAGCCATTCTTTGTTCGTCTATTGACCCGCTTCAAGCATTGGGGCCAGGGCATTTTTAGTATTGCTGCGAGCCGTCAACGCGGTCGTGAAATCGTCACTGCATTTTGTCAGCGACGGAGCCTCGATCGTCGGTGGCATCTTGTAACCAGGCTGTCACAACCACCCAAGCGACCGCCAGGACAATAGGGCCGAGAAACAGACCAACAATTCCATACGCTATGATGCCCCCTATGACACCAATCATAATAACCGGCATCGGCGTCATGAGTCCGCGAGCCAGCAGCATCGGCCTAAGAACATTGTCAATCAAACTAACTGGAAGCATATACGCCGTAAACAGCAAGGCGTGAGCGGTTTCCATTGTCACCCAACTCCACACTACAATTGGTAAAATCAGGATCGACGGACCGATCTGGAGGATGCCCAGGAGGAGAGCAATGAAAGCTAGGACACTTGCCTCCCGGATTCCCGCTGCAAGAAATCCAGCGCCTGCGAGAACGGCTTGCAAGAGCGCGATGCCGATGATTCCGCGTGACACGGCGCGAATTGTTGCACCCGCCAAATGTACCGTTTCTCGCCCGCGCTCGCTAAGGATGCGGCTGAGAAACCTGTTGAGCACGTCAACCAATGATGATGCGCGAGGAAAAAGAAAGCCGGCAATCACAATAGAGGCCAGAAACTCAAGGAGACCCCAGAATGCCCTCTGCGCAAGTTCGAGGAGTGTTCCGGCAACAACCTTTAGCGCCGGCATGGCTTCGGTCAGTACGGTTTTGAAGTTGGCAGCAGCTTGCGTCCAGAGGTGATGAAGCTGTGGTCCGATGAATGCGTATTCTTTCAATGATTCTGGAGGCAGGGGAATCCACCATTGCCCGGCATCAATCTGCCTGACCAGGGATCCGATGCCGCTAATTAGACCGAAGCCCAGCCAAGTAATTGGCCCGATAACGATGGTCAGGCAAAGCAGGGTTACTAGAACGGCTGCAAGGCCGCTGTGACCGAGCCACCGGGCGAACCATTGATAGAGCGGATATAGCGCCACTGCCAAAATGGCGCTCCAGATCAGAATCGCCACGAACGGAGCGATGACCTTCAACGACCAGTAGCCAAGCAGCGCAATAAAGCCAAGGCGGATAGCAAGGTCGAGCGTAACGCGGCTCAAGCCCGCCACGACAGGATCGCCGCTGCCATGTCGCGTCTCGTGGTTCAGATCCATCCCGAGGCACCTTCGATCAGGTCCCTTGTGGGGCTGCGCACTGCGTCATTTAATCTTCGCTGCAATGCGCGGATCGCGATATCGGCGAAAACCCTCACGATGGCTAAGGAGTAGCCCTCGGGTCCATTGCATCTGTATCGACGCCGCTGAGGCCTGGAGGATCGTCAAACCCTCGCGGAGGACGACCAGAAAGAATGGCGGCCTGCGGGCGGGATGGCGTTTTCAAGCGCGCTAATAGATTGGCACCGGGTTGTTCGGGACGCGCGCATGCGCATTCACCATCTTTCCGGTATCTTACCTTTGATCCACACCAGCGGCAGAGCGATACTGCCGGCACCTCCAGCACCTTGATGACGCCCCTGCACGGTGAAGTGGAGCAGCGCTGGCGCCCAGATCTCAAACAGGTGCGCCAGCAGGAAGGACAGGATCACGGAGAGCAGCACGGCGGCCAGCGCCACCGGCCAGGGCATGGTCGCAAACAGCATCAGGTGTACGAGCGCAAACGGCAGCGTCGCGAGCGCAGCCGCGTGCCACAAACCGCGGCCCTTGCGCAGGGGGCGGAACAAGTAGCCGCGGAACAGCGCTTCCTCGGCAAGGCCGGCCTGGGCGAACAGGCTGGGCAGCAGCCACGACCATCCGGGATACGAAGTGAGGGCCACACCGCGGAGTGCGGCATAGACGGGTATGACGGCGAGCAGCAGCAGGCACACCCCTACCGCGGCGAACAGGCCGGCGGCAGCAGACCACCCGAAGCCCAGCTGTTGAAGCGCTGCTGCCGGCGTCAGTCGGAACAGCCGCATTCGACGGCCAGGAGTGCAGCGAGAACTGCCGCCGCTATGAGCAGTCCGCTCTGCCCCCGGTCGCGGCTCGATACGTGTCCAAGCAACTGGAAGAGGGCGAGCACCACCGCGAGGCCCGCGAGCAGCCTGATCCCATCGCCCGATGTCAGCGTCACCGGGCGACCGCTGATGCCAATCGATCGCTCATGCTTCACCATTGACCAGTTCCAGCAGCGCGCAAACCGACATGCGCTGAATGGCCAGTCGACCTCAGCGCTTGCGATAGCGCCCCGGCACGCCAAAAGAGCGTTCGACCAGATAATCGAGAAAGGCTCGGATCTTTGGCACCTTCTGCGTCCCCGGCGGGAACACCGCAAAAGCGGTTGTCCTTTCTGGATGATGCTGATCTGCGAGAAGTCTCACCAGCTTTCCAGAGCGGATCGGTCCAGCAACCATGTAGTCGGCAAGTCTCGCAATGCCAGCCCCCTGCAATGCCAATTGCAGGATGCATTCCAGGCTGTCGCTTGAAAACGTGCCGGACACCTTCACTTGCTCCGGCTTCCCGTTGGCCATCTTGAAGGGCCAGCGGTCACGACCAGGAGCGGTAAAAACAATGCAGCGATGGTGCGCCAGATCGGCAGGCGTCTTTGGAGCGCCAAATCGCTCGATATACTGCGGGCTGGCACAGATAACCCGGTCGACCTCGGCGAGTTTTCGCGACATTAGGTTTGAGTCGCTCAGCGGACCAAGGCGGATTGCGATATCGATCTGTTCGGCGTGAAGGTCCACCAGTCGGTCCGTTAGGGACAGGCTAACCCGCACATCAGGGTAGCGTTGCTGAAAGTCGATGAGCGCCGGCGCCAGATGCTGCACGCCCCACCAATTTTCCGTGTTGATGCGTAGCAGCCCGCGCGGGTGACCGGCCGAGGCTGCGACTTCGTCCTCCAACCCGTCCACAGCCTCG
>DASTOW010000366.1:0-7546 GCA_035762425.1 Hyphomicrobiaceae bacterium
GGTGGCGTAGGAGTTGGCCGAGGGCAAGCTCGGGATCACCGACGAATCGACCACGCGCAGGGCGGCCAGGCCGCGCACTTTAAGGTCGGGGCTCACCACGGCCATGCGATCATGCTCCGGCCCCATGCGGTTGCTGCCAGCAAAGTGGTAGATGGTCGAGCCGTTGCGGCGGGCGAAGTCAAGAAACTCGTCGTCAGTGACAACCTTTGGTCCCGGCACTTCTTCGCGCTCGATGAAGTAGCTGAGCTGCGGGGTGGCGAGGAACTTGCGCACCATTTTCAGGCCCGCCACCAGCACACGCTGGTCGACGGACGAGGAGAGGTAGTTCGGCTGGATGACGGGCGGGTCGAACGGATTGCTGCTGCGCGCCCGCACGTAGCCGCGGCTCTGCGGGCGGTGCGGCCAGACGCCAAGCGACATGCCGGGGAAGTCTTCGAGCACGCCGAACTGCCCGGTCTTGAAGCTGATCGGCGTCAGCACGAACTGCAAGTCCGGCCGGTCGAGCACCTCGTCTGATTTCCAGAACACGTAGGCGATCGAGGCGCTCAAGCCGACGATGCTGGGGCGACCCGTCAGCCACTTGAGGATCTCCCAGCCGAGGTAGGGCCATCGGGATAGGTCGTTGGCGGTCTTGCTGTTGCGGACGCGGGCAACGCCGCGTGCGCCGTAGTGGTCGTGCAGGTTCTCGCCGACACCGGGCAGCTCGTGCAGCACCTCGATACCAAGGTCGCCCAGCACGCCAGCAGGACCGATGCCGGACAGGTGCATCAGCTTGGGACTGTTCAGCGGCCCCGCGCAGACGATCACCTCGCGGCGGGCGCGCACGGTGTGCTGGACCGATGCCTTGCCGACCGGCAAGTAGGCGACGCCGACTGCGCGCTTGCCCTCGAGCAGGATGCGCGAGGCGTGCGCGCCGACGCGCACATCGAGGTTGCCACGGCGGGTGGCGGGCCGCAGGAAGGCGCGTGCGGAGCTGACACGCCAGCCGTTCTCGATCAGCCGCTGCATGTAGCCGACGCCGGCCTGCGAGGCGCCGTTGTAGTCGGGGTTGCGCGGAATGCCGAGCGCCGCCACTCCGTCGATGAAGGCTTCCACCAACGGCTTGCGCCAGTCGGTGTCCGTGACGGGGAGCAGACCGTCGCGGCCGCGGTATTGGCTGTCGACGCCGCCGATGCGGCGCTCCGAGCGCTTGAAGTAGGGTAGGATGTCGGCGTAGCTCCAGCCGCGGTTGCCGGCCTGCGCCCAGGCGTCGAAGTCGGTGGCGTGCCCGCGATTGTAGATCATGCCGTTGATGGCGCTCGAACCGCCGAGGGTGCGGCCCTGCGGGACGTAGACGGCGCGGTCGGCCGAGCCGGGGCTGGGCTCGGTGTGAAACTGCCAGGTGATGCGCGGATTGAACAGGATCTTGATGACGCCGCCCGGAATGCGGATCATCGGGTCGGAATCCCTGGGCCCGGCCTCGAGCAGGCAAACGGAAACGGCGGGGTCTTCGGTGAGGCGATTGGCGAGCACGCAGCCGGCGGGGCCTGCACCCACGATCACGTAGTCGAACTCGTCAGGGTTCGTCCCAACCATGCCCGCGTTTCCTCACCCAAGATGCCGTGCATCAATTCTCATAATCCAAAATACAATCCGGCGATTTGACAATCACGCCATGGATTGGTCAATCGCGGCACCGTCGCGGGCGGACGCATGATGCGCCCAACGCTGTATGAGGATGCGATAAGGCTCTATATGAAAAGGAGTTTTTCCAGATCCCCGGCGCGCCATCGACCTGGGTGCCAGCATTGACCCCGGTCGACCCGTCACATAGTCTGTCACCATGTGAGCTTGGAAGCGACAATATAAAAAATCAGCTTCGCTCAACCTTGGAGCGATGGTCATGTGGGGAGGCTGAAGCATGGGCCGTTTGCACGGCAAGGTCGCCTTTATCACCGGCGGCGCCTCGGGAATTGGACGTGCCGCCGCCAAGCTGTTCGCCGCCGAAGGCGCCGGGGTGGCCATCTTCGACATCCTGCAAGAGGCCGCCGAGAGCGCGGCGCACGAGGCCTCGCCGAGCGGCGACAAGGTCATAGCCATCAAGACGGACGTCACCGACCCCGACAGCATGCAGGGGGCGGTCGAGGCAACCGTGCGCCACTTCGGCAAGCTCAACGTGGTCTACAACAACGCCGGCGGCTCGACCAAGCGTGATGCCACGGCGGTAGACGTACCGCTGGACGAATTCTGGCGGGCCATCAAGCTCGATCTGTTCGGCACATTCCTCGGCTGCCGCTTCGGCATTCCCGAGCTGATCAAGGCGGGCGGCGGCTCGGTGGTCAATACCACCTCGAACGTGGCGCTGATGGGATTTCCGGGTCGCGACTCCTATACGGCGGCGAAAGGCGGCATCAGCGCCATCACGCGCTCGCTGGCGGTCGCCTACGCGCCGCACAAGATCCGCGTCAACGCGATTGCGCCGGCCACCACCCGCACCGAGCGCGCGCTCAAGATGATGGGCGGCGACGACACGGTCGCAAGGATCACGCACAGCCAGCTGCTCGGCATCGGCGAGCCGGTCGATATCGCGCACGCCGCCCTGTACCTCGCTAGCGACGAATCGCGCATGACCACGGGATCGATCCTGATGGCCGACAGCGGCACGACCATTTCCTAAAGTCCGGCGTCGCCGGGCAGGAGGAAATCAAGGCGGTCCACACCGACCCGCCGCGAACAAGCAAGGAGGAAACCGGAAAATGATACGCACCGCACGACGCTTTGCGCACGCGGCCCTGCCGGCGCTCGCCCTATGGTTCGGCGGCAGTGCGCCGACGCTCGCCCAGGACGGCGTGATCCGCATCGGCATCACGTTCCGCATGGTGGTCGAAAACGGCCTCAAGTACGGCCAGATGGCCAAGGACGAACTCGAGGCGGTGAATGCCGCCGGCGGCATCAATGGCAAGAAGGTCGAGGTCTTCCTGCTCGACGATGAGTGCAAGCCCGACAAGGGCGTGGCCAACGTCAACCGGCTCATTCACCAGAACAAGGTGCACGTGGTGCTGGGCTCGACCTGCAGTTCGGTGTCGATGCCGATGGTCGACGTAACGGCCAAGGAAGAGGTGCCGCAGCTCGTCACCTCGTCGACCAACACCAGCATCACGCGCAAGAACAGCAACTGGGTTTTCCGTACGGCAATCTCCGAGCGGTTCTTCGTGGCCCTGCCGGCCAAATACATGTCCGAGAACGCGGGCAAGAAGGTCGCCTACCTCTATACGACCGATGGCGCGGGCCTCGCGTTTGCCAAGGAATACATGGGCTACATGAAGAAGAACTATAATGTGGACCCAGTGTATGACGCGCAGATGCAAGAGACCGACCTCGATTTCCGCGCCCATCTGTTGAAGATCAAGTCGCTGAACCCCGAGGTGCTCGCGATCGGCGGCCAGCACGACGCCTTGGCCCGCATCCTGCAGCAGGCGCTGGAAATCGGCATCTCCAGCAAGATTCCTCGCGTGGCGAGCTCTGCCGCGTCGAATGCACCGGTGCCAGAGCTCGCCGGTGACGCCGTCAAGGGCCTGGTGTTCGGCGCGGCCTTCAACTGCACCGACGAGCGCCCTGCCGCGCAAGCTTTCGTCAAGCTTACGCGCGAGAAGTACGCCATTCGCTGCCCAGACCACGATGTCAGTCAGGCCTTTGAGTCCGCGCAGCTCCTGAAGCTGGCGCTGAGCCGCGCCAAGCTCGAGCTGAGCGAAGCGTCTTTGAAGGCCGACCGGGTCGCCATCCGCGATGCCCTCGCCAGCATCAAGGATTACCAGGGGCTGGCTGCGGGGCCGATCAACTTCTGCATCGACCCGACGCCGCAGTGCCGCGATGGCAACCGCACCGGCATCCTGGTCGAGTACACCAAGGGCGGCAAAGACTATCAAACCAAGGTGTTGGCCCGTGTTGGCTTCGACGCCGACTTCGGCCTCTGACTGCTAGGCTGCGCTGGCGATGTTGGGTTGGCGCTGTGCCGACCGGACATCGCTGGCGGGGCGCGCGCCGGGCCCGCATGTCCAGGCAATCCACGATAACCCCTGCGCAACCAGCGCGCCGGGATCCAGGTGCCGATCAGCACACGCAGCGCTGCCGCCCCGTGCTGCCTTTGCACGGGACAAGGCGAGCAATAGCGACACGGACCGTCACCCGCCTTAGCGGGGCGCAACCAGCAGCCGGGTGAAGTCGCGCACATCGGCCAGCGATGGCAGTTGCCAGGCGGTGGCGATGATCCGCTCGATGTCGCAGCCGGCGCCGCCGAACGCAGCCAGATCGCGCACCTTGGCCTCGATGTCGGCATCCGACATCGGGTTCTCGAGACTGCCGCGCGGCTTGAGGCTCTGGCTGCGCAGCTCGCGACCCTGCCGGGTCTTGATGATCACCTCGGCCGACAACGGCTTGGCGTCGGCCGCCAGTTCCGCCGTCACCTTCGCCCGCAACGCCTTGACGTCCTCGCGCGATACCATCGGCTCGCTGTATTGCAAGACGCCGACCGCGCCGTCGATCAAGGCCACGGCGACGCTATGCTGGAGGCTGACCTTGGCATCACGCTCATTGGCGACCTGGGGCCGGTTGGCGCGGGCCAGCAGCAGGGCGTTGCCGCGCACCGTTACTCGTTCGACGTCAGCGGCGGACAGCGCGTGCGCGTTGTGCAACGCAAGCGTGGCGTCGATCACGGAATTGAGCACCACCCCGCACGGATAGGGCTTGTAGGTGTTGCCTAGCAGCTCCCAGCGTGTGCCGAGTTCCCCGGTCAGCTCGGCAAGATCGGCGGGATCGCCGGCCGCCCTGGCAAAGCCCAGCGGACCCTCGATGGCGCGCGGCGCAGCCGTGTAGCCCTTGCCTGACAGGATGGCTGCAAACAGTCCGTTGCGGGCCGCATTGCCGATGCCGACGTTCTTGGCGCCCGTTGGCAGGTTCTCGACGATGCCCGACGCCTGGCTGGCGGCGATGCCGAGCGCGTGCGCGATCTGCCCGGCGTCGAGACCAAGCAAGCGGGCGCTGGCGGCTGCGGCGCCAAAGATCCCACACGTCGCCGTGATGTGCCAGCCGCGCGCATAGTGGCCGGGCGTGATGGAATTGCCGACGCGGCAGGCCACATCGACGCCGAGCGCGAACGCATGCAGCAGCTGCTTGCCGGAAACCTGGCGCTGCTCGGCCAGCGCCAGGATCGGTGGCAACACCGGTGCGGTCGGGTGGATGACGGTCCGCTGATGCGTGTCGTCGAATTCGAGCGTATTGCCGGCCACCGCATTGACCAGTGCCGCATTCAGGATGTCGAGCCGATGTGCGTGACCGATCAACACCGCGTCGGGCGTGCCCGACAGCGGTCGCAGCACCTCGATAAGCTGCGCCACGCTAGGGTCGCGCCGTCCACCAAGGCAGGTGCCGACGAAATTGAGGATCGAGCGCTGCGCCTCGCGCGTGACCGCGGCGGGCACGTCGGCAAAGGCTGACCGCGCGATGAATGCGCCGAGCACGGCCGCCGCCGGTTGCCCCGAACATGTCCCGGCTTGCGCCATCGGTCCTGCCTCGCTCGCTCAGCCGCGCTCAGACCGACAGCCAGCCACCGTCCATGGCAATCGGATTGCCGGTCATCTCGCTCGCCGCATCGCTGCACAGGAACACGATCAGCTGCGCCACCTTGGCTGCGGTCACGAAGCGGCCGGACGGCTGTCTGGTCTTCAGAAATTCACGCGCCGCCACGTCCCAGTCGAGCTTGTCGCGGACCATGCGCTCGCGCACCTGGCGCTCGGCGTGCGGCGTCAGGATCGATCCGGGCGCCACCGCGTTGCAGGTAATATTGTCGTGCATGGCCTCCAGCGCCACCGCCTTGGTCAGGCCAACCAGCCCATGCTTGCTGGCCACGTAGTCGCCGCGGCCGACGGTGCCGGTCAGTCCCCAGTTGGACGCAAGGTTGATGATGCGCCCCCACTTCCTGGACCTCATGCCGGGCAGCGTCAGCTTGATGAGATGGAACGGCGCGGACAGGTTGACGGCCAGCGCGCGATCCCAGTCCTCCTTCGACATCGTATCGATGTGGCTGAAGTTGCGCGTCACGGCATTGTTGACCAGGACGTCGACCGAGCCGAGCTCCTTCTCGGTCGCCCGCACCATGTCCTCGATCTGTGCGACATCGGCGAGATCGGCCGGGTGGAATGCAACGGCAACGCCGGTGCTGCGCGCCAGCTCAGCGGCCTTGGCGTCGCCGGCGCCGGGCGCCTCGAGCCCATTCAGCATGACCTTGCAGCCCTGCTGCGCCAATGCGGTGGCAATTGCCAGCCCGACGCTGCCGGTCGAGCCGGTCACCAGCGCCGTGCGTCCGGCCAGCCCGGCGTTGGTAGCTTGGTTGCTCACGATGCACTCCTTGCGTCTTTATGCGTTGTGTCGCCCGGCTATCGCTGCGGCTGCCAGACCAGCAGGCGGCGCTCGACCATGCTCACCGCTTGGTCGAGGCAATAGGCGAACGCGGTCAGCACAATGATGCCAGCGAAGATGGCGTCGATGTTGAAGACGCCCTCCGCCTGCAGGATCAGGTAGCCGACGCCGCGGGCCGAACCCAGGTATTCGCCGACCACCGCGCCCACAAACGCCATGCCCACGGCATTGTGCAGGCTGGCAAACACCCAGCTGGTGGCCGACGGGATGTAGACCATGGTCAGCAACTGCCGCCGACTGGCGCCCAGCATGCGGGCGTTGGACAGCACCGTCGGACTGACCTCGCGCACGCCCTGGAAGACGTTGAAGAACACCAGGAAGAACACGATGGTGACGCCGAGCGCCACCTTCGACCAGATGCCGAGGCCGAACCAAACCGCAAAGATCGGCCCCAGCACGATGCGCGGCATCGAGTTGACCGCCTTGAGGAACGGATCGAGCACCTGCGCGGCCAGGTCGCTCAGGCCCAACCACAGCCCGAACAGCAGGCCGAGTGCCGTGCCGATCACGAACGCCAGCAGCGTCTCCGTCAATGTGGTGATCAGGTGTTCGACGATGTAGCCGGTCGAGAACCAGCTCCACAGCTGCTGCGCCACGCCGAGCGGCCGGCCGAAGATATAGACCGGCAGAATGTCGAAGTCGGTCAGCACGTGCCAGATGGCGAGCAGCGCGAGAAGCAGCGAAAAGCGCAGTAGCCGGACGAGCATCGCCCGGCGGCGGCGTTGGCGCACCCGCAATGGAGCCACGCGCACGGGACTGAGGGCGCCGTCAGCTGCGCTCATTTTGCCGGTAACCCTTCAAGACTTCGTCGCGCATGGTCGCCCAGATCTGACTGTGAAGCTCGAGAAAGCGCGGCAGCAGCCGCGACTCGGCAACATCGCGTGGCCGCGGCAGGTCGATGACGAATTCGCCGATCGGCCGCGTACCCGGGCCTGCCGACAGTACGATCACGCGATCGGACAGCGAAATCGCCTCCTCCAGATCGTGCGTGATGAAGATCACGGACTTGCGGTCGGCTTCCCACAACTCGAGCAGCTCGTTCTCCATGAGTTGGCGCGTCTGTACGTCGAGCGCGCTAAACGGCTCGTCCATC
>DASTOW010000367.1:0-2294 GCA_035762425.1 Hyphomicrobiaceae bacterium
TCGGCGTCGATATCGAGACAATCGGCGAGGCTCCCTGCGCCAAGCTCATCGCGCAATTCTGCTCGGCACGCGAACGGCGCGCACTGGCAAAACTGAGCGGAACTGAACAGGCGCGCGCATTCGCCAGAATTTGGACGCTCAAGGAGGCTTACGCCAAGCTTACTGGCACCGGACTTGCTGCTGACTTCAGGTTCCTGGAGTTCGGGGCTGGTCCTGAACTGTCCACCGTTGATTGCCAAGCGCATCGCACCCGCGGCGAGACCCGCTTTGAGAGCTGGCTCACCGAAGCTCCGGGCGCGCTGTACCAGGTTGCCGTCGCCGTCGGCGGTACCGAGGCGGCGGCAGGTCGGGGAGGGCTGGTGTGCTTTGCCGTCGAAGACGGCATCGATATCAGCCAATCCCGAACCTTGAACGCAGGAGGAGGACTGCAGGCCAACCTAGCGATTTCCTGAAAATGCGGGTGATTACAAATGGCCTTTGTCGATATTGGTGCCGGGCGGCACGCGCCGGTTATCGGGTTCAGGGAACCTACCCTCCTACATGAATTTTTCGAAGCCCAGGTTGCCCGCCGCCCGTCGCGGCCGGCCATCGAGGCGCTCGGCGAAACATTGAGCTACGAAGAGCTCGACGATCTCTCCAATCAGATTGCGCACTGGCTGCGCGCCCGCGGCGTCGGCCGCGGCTCGCTGGTCGGTCTCTACCTGACCAAATCGCATCTGCTGTTTGCTTCGTTGCTCGGCATCCTGAAGGCCGGTGCCGGCTACGTGCCGGTCGATCCCAAGTTTCCGCGTGAGCGCATCGAGGACATCTTCGCTGATGCCGAGGTGCGCGCGGTAATCACCAACCGGGCACTGGCGACCGGCTTTGCGTTCGCTGCCGCGACCAGCGTTTTGATGATCGACCGCGACATCGACGAGATCGAGGCGCAGCCGCGTCAGGCGCTGGCGCACGACGGCAACGCGCCCCGCCCCGACGACATCTGCTACGTCATCTACACGTCGGGCTCCACCGGCAGGCCGAAGGGCGTCATGATCGCCCACCGCAATGCCGCGGCATTCGTGCGGACGCTCGCCACCGTATATAGAGTGACGGCGCAGGAGCGCGTCTACCAAGGCTTCTCCGTCGCCTTCGACGCCTCCGTCGAGGAGGTTTGGGCGGCCTTCGCGATTGGCGGAACGCTGGTGGTGGCGCCGGAGGACATTTCACGCTCGCCGCTCGACGTGGCCGAGTTCCTGACCGCCAACCAGGTCACCTACTTCTCGACGGTGCCGACGTTCCTGGCTCTCATCGATCGTGATCTGCCGAGCGTGCGGCTGCTGGTGCTGGGTGGCGAGGCGTGCATGCCAGAGCTGGTGGCGCGCTGGGATCGGCCTCATCTATGCGATGGGCTATTTGCTGATCCTGGCCGCGGCGCCCGTCGTCGCCCTGGTCGGCGTTGCGCTCGTCTATGGCGGCCCCTGGTGGGGAACGGCCGCCGCCTTCATCGCCGTGCCGCTGGAGGTCATCTGGTTCGTGGCGCTGTTAGTCGCCGTGAAGCGGCTATGCATCGGCCGCGTCGAGGCCGGCGTCTATCCGCTCGAGAGCACCCAGTACTTGCGCTACTGGTTCCTGAGCTACCTGCTGACCAACACGCGCATGCTGCTGCTGCCCGTGTACGCGACGGTGTACCTGCCGCCGCTGCTGCGGTGGCTCGGTGCAAGCATCGGCCGCGACAGCGAAGTGTCCACCGTCACGCACGTGACCCCTGACCTGCTTTCGGTCGGCGAGGGCTGCTTCTTGGCCGACGCGTGCCTCGTCGGCGGCTGCCGCGTCCATCACGGCCACATCGAGATCGGCGGCAACCGCATCGGCAACAAGACCTTCATCGGCAACAGCGCCGTGCTTCCTGGCGGCAGCGACATCGGCAACGATGCGCTGCTTGGCGTGCTGTCGACGCCCAAATCCGGGCAGACGCTGCCCGACAACGAGCGTTGGCTCGGTGCGCCCGCCTTTGTGCTGCCGTCCACTCAGAAGGAGCTCAACTTCAGCGACGTGCAGACCTATCAGCCGACCCGCAAGGCACGACGCAGCCGCGCCATCAGCGATGCCATCCGCATCCTGCTGCCCGGCATGATCGTCACCGCCGCACTGACCCTGTTCATCACCTTCCTGGTGTTTGCCGGCGGCTGGTGGCCGATGTGGGTGGTGGTCGCGACCGTGCCCCTGCTCGCCACCGTGCTGGCGTTCGCCACCATCGCCTCCGTTGCCGTAGTCAAGCGGCTGCTGATCGGCACCTTCGAGCCCACCGTCCAGCC
>DASTOW010000368.1:0-9716 GCA_035762425.1 Hyphomicrobiaceae bacterium
CGGCTGTTCTCGTCCGGCCACAAGCGCATTCTCACGCTGGACGGCGGCGGCGTGCGGGGCATCATATCCATCGCCTTCATGAAGGAGATAGAGCGCCAGCTGCGCGAGCACACCGGCAATCCGGATCTGGTGCTGGCCGACGTCTTCGACATGGTCGCCGGCACTTCGGTCGGCTCCATGCTCGCCACCATGGTGGCGCTGGGCAAGAGCGCGGACGACATCGAGGTCGCCTTCCGGGATCTGGCTCCCAAGATCTTCGCCGGCCGCGATACCATTTTCGGCCAGAAGCGCTTCAGCGCCGTGCCGCTCGTCAACGGCGTGCGCTCGTTCGTGAAGGATTGGACGCTTGGCAGCGACCAACTCAAAACGGGGCTCGCCATCATCGCCAAGCGGGTCGATACCGATTCCGTGTGGGTCATGACCAATAACCCGCGCATGCCCTTCTATCACGACGGGCCAGAATGGGACGGCAACAAGCACTACAAGCTCGAGATGCTAATCCGCGCCAGCACCGCCGCGCCATTCCTCTTCACGCCGACCGAGATCACCATCCACACCGACCGCTTCGGCAAAACCACGCGCGGCTGGTTTGTCGACGGGGGCGTCTCGCCGCACAACAATCCGGCCCTGCTCATGCTGATGATGGCCGGCATGCCCTCCTACAAGCTCAACTGGACCTTGTCGCCGGACGACCTGCTGATGATCTCGCTCGGCACGGGCATGCATCGCTCGCCCATCTCGCGCAACAAGAAGGTGGTGGGCGCGCTCGCCGGCATGTTCGTCGGCAGGGAGCGCCGCGAGGACATCGAGGAGGCCGCATTCTGCGCGCAGACCTTGCGCGGCCTGATCGGCGACAGCTCAATGTTTGCGCTCAAGATGCTGCAGTCGGTGTCCAATCCCCGCTTCAGCTGGAAAATCAACAGCGAGGTCAATTCGTTCGAGGGTGAGCTGCTGCTGCAGGCGGTGAAGGGCGTCGGCGATCACGCCGACCAGCGCGGCATGCTGCGCTTCCAGCGCTACGATCTGCCCCTGGAGGCCGGCAGCCTGGTGCCACCGCAATTCGACATCAATGCCACCCAGGCCGAGCGCCTGGCGCTGCACGCCATCGACAATCCGGCCAACATCGGCAAGCTGCACGAACTTGCCAGCGAGGCGGCCCGCAAGCAGGTATCGATGCTGGATTTCCAGGGCTTCGTGTGAGCCAGCCAGTCCGGCCGCCACTCAACTGCGGGCGTCGACCACGCCGCTGACCAAGTTCGCCGCCATCAGCTTGGCCTCGTCGATAACTCCGTTGCGGCGGGCGAGCGTGACGCTTGCCTCCAGCTCGGCGACATAGGCCATCATCTGCCGGCGCGCGGCTTCCGCTTCGTCGATGCTGACGGCCTCAAAGGCGATCTGGGCACCCGGCATCAGCCGGCCCAGCGCCGGCAAGTCGGCGGATACGACAGCCGCCACTTTGGGATAGCCGCCCGTGGTCTGCCGGTCTGCGAGCAGGATGATGGGCAGGCCGTTGCCGGGCACCTGGATGGCGCCCGGCGCGATGCCGTCAGAGACAATATTGAAGCCCTTGGCGTGCTCCAGCCGCGGGCCGTCGAGCCTCATGCCCATGCGGTCGGTAGCCGGCGTGACGGTGTAGGTTGCCTCCAGCAGTGTCCGGATCGCTGCTTGGGTGAAGTAATCGTCCTGGGGCCCAAGCACGATCCGGTATCGCGCTGGCGCAACCAGATCGAGCGCAGGCAGCATCTGCTCCTCGCGCTCGGCCGCGGCGTCTTGCACGAGCGGCAGCACATCGCCGGCGGCGATGGCGCGCGCGGCAAAGCCGCCGATGCCCGCACGCACGTAGGTTGAGCGGCTGCCCAGCACGGGCGCGACGGCAAAGCCGCCCTCGACGGCAAGATAGGCGACTGCGCCACCGCTTAGCGCGCCGATGCGCAGGCGCTGGCCACGCTGCAAGGACACGCTCGTCAGTGGCGGTACGCGCTCGGCCACTCCCGCCTCGCCGAGGATGTCGAGCGGCGCGCCAGCCCCGGCCAGCGCTACGCGCACGCTGTCGACCTCGACCGCGAGCAGCGGCCCCTGATAGGCGATTTCCAGCGCGGCAGTACCAGCCGGATTGCCGACCATCAGGTTGGCCGCCCGCAGGCTGACAGGGTCGAGCGCGCCCGATACCGGAATACCGAGACGCTGGAAGCCCGGCCGCCCCAGATCCTGCAGGGTCGTCATCAAGCCCGGAGTGAGCACGCGCAGGCCCGCCGTCATGCACGCGCCTCGCCGTCCGGGCGAAGGTCATAGGTGCCGGCGGTGGCCTGGGCGAGGATGGTTTCATACTCGCGTCGCGACACGGGCGTGAACATCACCTTGTCGCCGGCCGCTACCAGTGTCGGCTCGGCGCGGCGCGGATCCCACATCAGGACCGGCGTGCGGCCCAGCAGGTGCCAGCCGCCGGGGCTTTCCAGCGTGTAGACGGTGGACATGGCCATGGCGATGGCGATCGAGCCCGAAGGCACGCGCAGGCGTGGGTTCTCCCGGCGAGGCAGCTCCAGCTCGGCCGGCAGGGTGCCCATGTAGGGAAAGCCCGGCAGAAAGCCCATCATGTACACATGGAACTCGGTGGCGCTGTGCCGCTCGATGACCTGGGCGACGGACAGGCCGGTGCGCTCGGCCACCTCGGCAAGATCAGGACCGGCGTCCGCGTCATAGCAGGCGGGGACGCGCCAGCGGCGTCCGGGTCGCTCTTCGATCCTAATGCGATCGATCAGCGGGCCGAGGCGCTGCTCCAGCTCGCAATGTGGTAGCGCCAGCGGCTCGTAGTGCACCATGAGCGAGCGGAACGTCGGCACCACCTCGACCACGCCAGGGATCGCTGCAGCCTCGATCAGCCCGGCCAGGGACAGTACGCGTGCGCTGATGTCGCGATCGATCCGATCGCCGAACTCCACCACCAGGGCAGTGTCGCCGCTGCGCAGAAATCTCGGTTGCGGAACCGGTGGCATTAGATCTCACGCGATGCGGGGAGGGTGAACGCGGACCCGTAACGGCCTAGTATGGTCTTACTATAGATAGAACCACGCGTCACGCCTTGCGCTGGCGCCACTGGGGCTCGCCGCCACGATGCAGCGATCGCCGTCGGCCGGCACCGCTGGTGGAGTCGCAAGGTCCTGGTCGAGACGTGCTGCTGCGACTGTGCCGCCATCAGGTAGGCGAGCTGCAAGTTGAAACAAGTATGCATCGCCAACGGGCGGCTGTGGCGGTTGCGGGGCACGTGCGAGACGGAGCCATGGCGCCCTCGCCGCCGAGGCCGGGATAGGCGCA
The DNA here is from genome assembly GCA_035762425.1 of Hyphomicrobiaceae bacterium. Lineage (GTDB taxonomy): Bacteria > Pseudomonadota > Alphaproteobacteria > Rhizobiales > Hyphomicrobiaceae > AWTP1-13. Next base: position 3,313 of record DASTOW010000368.1, read on the forward strand.
TGCGGTACAGCGCACGTCAGCACGACGTGGGCCGCTGGTCGTCTTCGCCCGCCTCGTCGGGATGCTGGAAGCTCTCGATGGCGGCGAGCCGCTCGGCACCGATGTTGTCGAGCGTGGTTTTGCCGGGCAGCGCGTTCAGTCCACTGAGCCACGCCAGTTTGCTCTCGAGGCCGACGGCATAGGTGGGCGCCACGCGCTCGGGCTGATCGAATGCGCCCGTCAGCAGTTCGATAATGTCGCCGCCCGGCTTGCGGTAGCTGAGCGGGGTACCGCAGGCGGCGCAGAAATCGCGCATGGCCCGCGAGGAGGAGCGGAACGCCGAGGGCTGCCCCTTGCTCCAAGCGAATGCGCTGCAAGGTACTTCCGCCAGGATGGCGAATGGTCCGGCGACAGCCTTCTGGCACATGCGGCAGTGGCAGATGCCGATCCTAGGCGGCTCGATGTAGACGGCAAAGCGCACGGCTCCGCACTGGCAGCCGCCCGTGTGCACCGGCGTTCGTGGTTGGCTAGCTTCAGACACCGAGCGCCTCGTGCAATCGCGTGAGGACGGCAATCGCATCGCAGCCGGCGAAGACAAACGTATCGACTCCAGCCGAGCGCAGGGCGGCCTCCTGCTCGCGGGGCCGACCGACCAATAGAACTGACGCCGCCCCTGCGGCAACCAGCGCCCCCGCGGTGGCCTCGGCAAGCTCTCCATAAACTGCGTCCGACGCACAGATGCAGGCGATACGGGCGCCGCTGTCCGCTAACGCCTTGCCGGCGTCAAGCGACGTCAGCAGCGCCTCGCTCGACACCGCCTCGATGCCCCCGGCAGCCAGGAAATTGCGCATCCACGTCGAGCGCGCCGAATGCGCGGCCAGCTCGCCCAAATTCGCGAGAAACACCCGCGGCGGCGCGCCGGTACGCGCCGCAAACGCATCGGCCGCGTCGCGCAAGTCCTCGAACGGAGCCGCCAGCCGCACGGCCGGCAACGCCACCACCGACGTCCCCCCTTCGACCACCGCACCCGCTGGCGGATGCGGCACGACCTTGACCCCGCCGTCGCCCAGGCGCGCGAAGGCCGAAACGCCGGTCAGCTCCAGTCGTCCCGTCGCAATTGCCCGGCTGCGCGCCTCGGCAATGCTTGCGATCTGGCCCTGCCAGATCCCGCTCTCCAGCACCTTCGCCATGCCGCCTTGCCGTTCGACGTCCTGGAACAGCTCCCAGGCCTTGCCGGCCAGGGCTGTTGTCAGCTGCTCGATGGACGAGGCGCCTGCGGCCGGGTCCATGACGCGGCCGAGCCCGCTCTCCTCCTGCAGCACCAACTGGGTATTGCGCGCCATGCGCCGGGCAAACGCATCGGGCTTGCCCAGCGCCCACGTGAACGGCAGCACCGTGATCGCATCGGCCCCGCCCAACGCCGCACCCGCGCACGCAGCGGTCGCGCGCAGCATGTTCACCCAGGGATCGCGCCGGGCCAGCATGCGCGCGCTGGTGGTGACGGACAGGTGCATGACCGCGCCCACGCTCGCAGCCCCGCAGGCCTCCGCCACGCGCGCGATCAGCACCCGCGCCGCGCGCAGCTTGGCGATGGTCAGGAAGAGCTCGCTGTCCGCCGCCAGCGACAGCCCGATCTTGCCGAACGCCATGCGCGGACGCAGCCCCTGCGCCTCGCAGGCGCGCACATAGGCCAGCAGCGTCGCCAGCATGGCGGCCAGCTCCTGCGCTTCGCTGGCCCCCGCCTCGTGATAGGGACGCCCGTCGGCGAGCAGCGCCGTCACGTTCGACATGCCCCGGCAATCGACGGCCAGCTTGGCCGCGATCTCGCAGGAGCGGTCGGCTGGATAGTAGAGCGTACCCGTCGCCGCGAGCCCACCCAGGGGATCGAAATTGAAGGCGCCGAGCCGCGCATTTTCGCTCAAGTTTGCCTGCCGCCACAGCTCGATCAGGCTGCCGGCTGCATCCATCGTGTTCTCGCGCGCATCAAGCGCCACCGTGCAGCCATTGAGAAACACGCCTTTCAGCGCCGTCGCCAGCGCCTCGGCACCGTAGTTGATCCCCGACTGGCCCGGCGCTTCGATCTGCAGCAACAGCGAAGTAACCCCGCCCTGCAGATCCTCCAGGATCGCCGCATTGGCGAGCACCGGATCGGGCTCGGCGTGGCGCTGTCGGACATCCCAGCCGCCCAGGAAATAACTGGGCTTTCGGGCGATGGCGGTCGCAGCGCTGCCCGCATCCGCACGGCTGGCCAGCGGAGCAATCGCCAAGCCATCAGCCGTACGCGACACCAGCCGCTTCTCAAAGCCGCCGCCCTTTAGCACCTTGTCGACCAGCTTCAGCCACGCCTCGCGGCTCGGCGCCTCGAAGGCCGCCGTCAGGGATTGATCGCTGGGCTGGTCAACATCGCTCATGGCGGTCTCACTGCGGCGCATCATACGCCGGTACCGCCATTCCTAACCCATTCCGAGCGCAAGCCAATGCCCATTGTTGGGTAGGCAAGCGGCAGCCCGGACAGCCGGGCCAATCAACAAATCCAGCACCACGATGCGGCCCGCCGCAGCGGCGCCCGCCGCCGGCTCCAGCAGCGCCGATATCGGCTGGCAGTGCATGGAGATGTCGGCAAAGCACTCGCCGTCATCGTAGCTCATGCTGGCAGCGAACTTGGCGGCGATGCACTGCATACCGCGCTTGCCGCGCTGGCAGGTCAGATACAATTGCTCGATGCCGAGGTCCCGCGCCACCCGGATGGCGCACGCCATCCGGGCCGTGCCGATGCCCCGCGAGCGCCCGGACTTCTCCACCGTGAATGCCAGCTCGGCCACGTCGCACCATTCCGAGCGCAGCGAGCGCACCTCGCAGGCCCCGCGCAGCTCCCCCTCGACGAAGCAGCCGAGCACAACCGTATTGGCGAGATCCACGCGCCCCGCGTAGTCGCTCAGAAACGCATCCGACGCCACCAGCCCGAAGCGCGAGCGCCGACAGTCGCTCCGCAGGCGTTGCAGGTCGCGGCCCAAGCCCGCCAGGTCGGCCGGCCGCAGGATACGAATGCTCGGCTTGCACTGCGCGCGGGGAGAGCGATCCCCATTGCGCTGCTTGCTGCCGGAACGTCGCCCACGTGCTGTGCCATGGCAGACATGACCCCTCCTTGGCGAAACCTTGCGGGCCGCCTTCACGTCGGGCCGGTTTGGCCCTGCAAGTGTCGGTTTGCTGGTGAAGCGTCGCTTCTGGAGTGGTCCGCGACGCCTCACTGTCAGGACGTTAGCGGCGGGGTGCGCTTGCGCCCATCATCGGACTTTGCCGGGCGCTTTCCCGATCTTTCCGGCCACACGCATCGCCTGCTCTTGTGCTGAGGCGGGCGAGCAAGTGCAGCGCGCCATGAGGCCTCAGCCGCGTCATCACGTGGAAAACCATCCGTGCAGCCGCGCGGCCGAGCCCGGCCTCCACTGCTCGCGGGTTGCCGTGCAGCCCAGGTCGTTGCAGTCGGCCCGCATGGTCGTCTCCAGCCCCTGGTTGGCACGCGCCAATGCAGCGTAGGTCCAGAACATCTCCAGGCCCGTCAGCCAGGCGAGGCGGACCACCAGATCGAACGATGGCGGCGCGACGATCAGCGGCAGAGGCGCCAGGTTGTGCCTCCCGCGCAAGGCACACCCATGCCGCCATTCGGATTGCAGGGCGATACGTAGCGGCCGACGCGTCAATTCGGCTCTGTGCCTTTGATTTAGTAAGATTCACGTTGTTGATGGACGGCAAAGTGCGCGTTCCAGCAAGAACGATCTCACTCTGGGCTTCGCGCCCCCCCGGATATTATATAAGTTGACGCCAACGCATCGACCCACAGGAGGACATATATGCGGATCGTCAAGTTGATCAGCGCGGGCTTGCTGGGCCTGTTTGCGTTCGGCGCGGCGGCACAAGCCGACGTGCTCGACGACATCAAGAAGCGCGGCACGCTGATCGTCGGCGTGAAGGCCGACTACAAGCCGTTCGGCTTCCGCGACCCGTCGGGTGGCATCATCGGTCTGGAGCCGGATCTGGCGGCCGACGTCGCCAAGAAGCTTGGCGTCAAGCTCGAGTTGATCCCCGTGGTGTCGGCCAACCGCATGGAGTTTCTCAATCAGGGCAAGATCGACCTGATGATCGCCACCATGTCGGACAGGGCCGATCGTCGCAAGGTCGTGCAGGTGATCGAGCCGCTCTACTACTCCGACGCGGTCAACGTCCTGCTCAAGAAGGACGCGCCGGTGAAGTCCTGGGAAGACCTGAAGGGCAAGAAGCTGTGCGGCACCACGGGCGCCTTCTACAACAAGGACGTCGCCCAGCAGTACGGCCCGGAGATCGCCTCCTTCGACGGCTCCGAGAAGCCGCTGCTCGCCCTCAAGAACGGCGACTGTATCGGCTATCTCTATGACCAGACCTTCATCGCCGGCAAGCTGCTCGATGACGACTGGAAGGGCGGCTACCAGATGGTGCTGCCCGGCATCATGGAGACGCCGTGGGCGATGGCCGTAAAACTCGGCGAGGGCAACCTCCAGAAGTTCATGGAAGACATGCACAAGGACTGGATGAAGTCGGGCCGGCTTGTCGAGCTGGAGAAGAAGTGGGGCGTGCCCGCTACCGACTACGCCAAGCGCATGCACGAGAAGGCCAAGACCGGCAGCTGACCGTGCGCATGATCTGATCCGTGGGGCGGGCGCGCGCAGCGTGGTCCGCCCCACAAACGTTGGCAAGGCCCCAGGCGCCGCGTATGCAGCCGATCTACGACTGGTTCCGTGAGTTCTACGAGCGGACCGGCATCAACCTCACGTTTATCTACGACGACTTCGATCGCGCTCGCGTCATCAAGGGCTTTTTCCTGACGCTCGAGCTGTCCGTCGTCACCATCATCCTGTCGATCCTGGTCGGCATTGCCGGAGCCTGGTTGCAGGGCTCCAAGCTGATCTGGATCCGCCGCATTGTCGCGGGCTTCATCTCCTTCTTCCGCAACACGCCGCCACTGGTCCAGATCTACTTCTTCTATTTCGGGCTCGGCTACCTGCTGCCGCGCCTCTCCGACGGTGCCGGTGGCACGGTGCCGATGGTCTCCAACCTGCAATGGGCCATCATCTCGCTGTCGCTGTTCGCCGGCGCCTTCAACATCGAGATCTTCCGCTCGGGCATCGAAGCCATCCCGAAATCGACCATGGAGGCAGGCACCAGTCTTGGTCTGTCGCGCTGGCAGAACTATCGCTTCGTCATCCTGCCGATGGCGATCCGCGTCTGCCTGCCCGCGCTCGGCAACAACCTCGTCAACCTCGTCAAGACCACCAACCTCGCCTACGCCATCGCCGTGCCGGAGCTGCTCTACGTCGCCAAGCAGATCTGGGGCGACTCGACCAACGTGCGCGAGATGATGTTCTTCGTGCTGTTCGCCTACCTGTTCCTGGTGTTCGTGCTGGTCGCCATCCTGCATTGGATCGAACGTCGCCTTGCCATCCCGGGCTTCGGCCAGGATGCCGGCAAGCAGATGCCGCAGCTCTCAGACGTGATGGTTCCGGTGCCCAGCATGCCGGCGGCCGGCGGCCCGGCGATTGCGCGCATGCTGCTGCTGTTCGTCATCATGATCGGCTTCGGCGCTACCGTCGCGCTCGCCCAGACCGGCACGCCCAAGGCCTCCGCCGCCGAGGTGCTAATCCGTTGGATGCCCCTGCTGCTGTGGGGCTTCGCCTTCAACATCCTGATCTCGATCGCCGCCATGGCGGTCGGCACGGTGGCCGGCGTTCCGGTCGGCATCGGCCAGCTCTCACAATGGAAGGTCTTGCGCATCGGCACGCGCGTTGCCACTCAGCTGTTCCGCAACTCGCCCTGGCTGGTGCTGCTGTTCCTGTGCGTGTTCCTCATTCCCTTCGAGTTCCGCATCTTCGGGCTGCGCATTCCCTTCCCGGACTGGGCCAAGGCGATCCTCGGCTTCTCCCTACCGGTCATGGCCAACACCTCCGAGCTGGTGCGCGGGGCCATCCGTTCGATCGCGACCGGGCAGTGGGACGGCGCCCAGGCGCTCGGCCTGTCGCGCTGGCAGACGCTGCGGCTCGTCATCCTCCCGCAGTCGGTCAAACGCATGCTGCCGCCGTGGATGAACCTGTATTCGCTGATCACCATGTCGACGGTCAACGCGTCGATCGTCGGCGTGACGGAGATGATCACCCTGACCGGCCAGGTGCACGCCGCCGAAGGCTCGCGGCCCGAGTTGCTGGCGCCGCTCTACGCCTTCGCCCTGCTGTGCTTCTTCGTCTACTGCTATCCGATCGGCAAATGGACCCAGGCCCTTGAGCGCCGCTTCCAGGTCAAGGCATAAGGGCGCATGTCGCCTCCCGCACCGTCGATGCGCTCTGCCGCGGCACCCGGCACCGTTTCGGCTTTTTTCACGTTCACGGGCTCCCCGCACGGGG
>DASTOW010000369.1:0-13881 GCA_035762425.1 Hyphomicrobiaceae bacterium
TGCCGCGCCCGCATTAAGGGTCAGGGCGGTTGTGGAGATCGCTGACCTCCTGCACTTCGCCTGAGCCTCGAACAGATCGAACAGCAGCTTTGCACGAAACTCACGGTGCATAGCCTTGCCGCGTCTCTCGGGCTATCGGCCGGTTTCTTTTCACGCGCATTCCGGGAGGTCGTGGGCAAGTCGCCGCACGAGTTCATCATCGATCGGCGCGTCGCGCATGCGCGCCGGCTGCTGCGAACAGGCGCTGACGATCTCGCGGCTATCGCGCAAGCGTCAGGATTCAGCTCTCACGCCCACATGATTTCGGTGTTTCGCAAACGCCTCGGCGTAACGCCGAGCACCTTGCGAAGCGTGTCCGTTCCGTAGAGTGGCCACATACCTCCCGCTATCGGATCGTCAACCGTCGTCACGTCCGGAAGTGTGAAGGGTTTCGGATGCCGGCGCATGGCGACGGCGCGGCGCTTCCTCCTAAAGGATCGTGACACCCAACACTGAGGGTTTTTGCCGATTTTCTGGGTTTCAGGCACGACCGACAATCGAGTCGCAAGCGAGTCGAGCGCGTTCTTTCTGGCTTGGAAGAGCCCCCGCACGGACACGCCGATCAACCCACGACGTCCGGCGCTGTCGCGGACGCAGCGGCATTGAGCCCCGGAGAATGTGCAAGGAGGCACATGAGTTTAGACGACACCTCACACCCCGATAGGCCGGGGCTCGACGAACTGGTTCCGTCGCGCTACGCGCTGACGGTCGGCGCGATTGACGTGCTGGTGGTCAGCGATGGGGTGCTATCGCTGCCAGGCAAGATGCTGGGCCACAACGCCGACCCGGCTGTCCGGGCGGCCTGGCTGGAGGATAGGTTCCTGCCGCCGGACATGCTCGAATGGGCGCTGAACGAGGTTGTGGTGCGCAGCGGTGGGCGGACCATACTCATCGATTCTGGGATAGGGGCAGACCCGGGCTTGAACCTGCCGCGGGCCGGGAAGTTGGTCCGGCGACTGGAGGCTGCCGGCATCGATCTCGGCTCCGTAACCGACGTGGTGCTGACCCACATGCACATGGATCACATTGGCGGGCTGCTCGTCGACGGGGTAAGAGCGGCTGCGTCCGGATCTACGGATCCACGCGGCGGCCGCCGAGGCCGAGTTCTGGGGAGCGCCCGATTTCTCCCGCGTCTCCATGCCGCCGGGGTTCCCGGACGCACTTCGGCGGACGGCCAAGCGGTTTTTGAACGAGTACGGCAATCAGCTGCGGCCGTTCGAAAAGGACTACGAGGTGGCGCCGGGGGTGCTGGTCCAGCGCACCGGCGGGCACACCCCCGGGCACAGCGTGGTCCGCCTGGCATCGGGCGGCGATCGCCTGACGTTCGCTGGCGACCTCGTGTTCGCGCCCGGGTTCGACCACCCCGACTGGTACAACGGCTTCGAACACGACCCCGAGGAGGCGGCCCGCCTCCGGATTAATCTTTTGCGGGAGCTGGCGGCGAACCGCGAGGCACTAGTGGCCACGCACCTGTCGTTCCCGTCCGTCTGCCATGTGGCGGTCGATGGTGACATCTTTCGTTGGGTACCGGGCCCCTGGGAGTACTGACCGCTTGTTGGGTCAGGGTCGAACTAATCCCCGCATGCGCTTTTGCATTGCTGGGTCGACCGCTTGTGAAGGTCTGGAGCCGCAGCGGGCCCCTCCAGGAGAACATCCCATGTTACACCAGAAAACCAATCTCTTCCTCCCTGAACATCTCGCAAACGCCAAGCGAATGAGTGAACTCGCGGAAACCGACCGCGAAGCGCTTCGTGTCGTTGCAGATTGGACAAAGACTTTTGTAGCCAAGCCTCACAGCGATCTGGGTCGCTCTGGGCCCTTGGATCACGAAGACTGGTTCAGGCTTTGGGCGCATCGCTACGCAGACGCCACAGCTGGCGCTCTTGCAGAGGAACTACGTCGCTTGCCGTGGCGCGCAGCTACTGAACCATGCGCCGGCCCGGAACCGTCGCTTGCGAGCCAGTTGATCGGCCGAATGTGAAGGCGAACTTCGAACTGGCGGCGCGGCGCGAAGAAGCGGGCGTGGGACTGATCATGCTTGTCCAAGAAGCTGATCGGAAGGTCCATAGCCGACCTTCCAGTCGACAAAGCTGCCCAATGTCCCGCATTTTGTGCAGCGATTGCCCACGGAAATCCAACGTACGTCTCTGCGCTGGTCTTCCTCCTCGTACAACGAAAACCCAACGCCTAGATTGCACGTTTGATTCCCACAGCTGGCGCACGCCCATGGCTGAGGGCTGGCCTCACTCCAGTACTCCGCGCTATCGCAAATGAAGTGTGTGGCGTTGCAGGCTGCGCATGTGCGTTTAGCGCAGCCTTCGTCCGGATCGGCTTCCAGCGAGAACGTGACTGATCCACACGCGCATTGGCAAATGCGTGTTTCATCAATCGCATATCCCTCTGCTCGGTAAGCTACGAGATATTCGCCGGTGTCCGCGGGCTCAGTACCAACCCACCAGTTCCCTGTCTTGTCGATCGTCATGTCGGCTGGATCCTTCAGACAGGGCCGTGGGCAATTAGCTATCGCCAATGTAGAGCAGCTTGTCAGGGCCAATCCTTGGCGGCCGGATGACACTCCTTTGGCAACTTGCAGTTAATCTGTGCTGCGCAGCCCACGGGTGTGGAGTAGGATGTTCAGCCGGCGGCGCAAATGCCGTGCTTCGGGCTATTTTGCTGTACATTTACCAGTGTTGATTGCCTATCGCCTGACTAGCAATAGCGATAGCGACTAGAGGAGTATCCACTGCGCAGTTTTTTGTGCAACGCCAGCTAAAAGGAGTTCACCAAAATGACGCTTAGGATCGGGGATACCGCACCGGATTTCGAGGCCGATACCACGGTCGGCCCCATTCGCTTCCACGACTGGCTCGGCAGCTCCTGGGGCGTGTTGTTCTCGCACCCCAAGGACTTCACGCCGGTTTGCACCACCGAACTCGGCTATATGGCCAGGATCAAACCGGATTTCGACAAGCGCGACGTCAAGATCATCGGCATCTCCGTTGATCCGGTCGACCGCCACTCCAAGTGGGCCGACGACATCAAGGAGACGCAGGGCTTCGCCCCCAACTACCCGATGATCGGCGACCCCACGCTCGCCATCTCCAAGCTCTACGGCATGCTGCCGGCCGAAGCGGGCGCCTCCAGCGAAGGGCGCACTCCGGCCGACAATCAGACGGTGCGCAACGTGTTCGTCGTAGGCCCGGACAAGAAGGTGAAGTTAATGCTGGTCTATCCGATGACGACGGGCCGCAACTTCGACGAGGTGCTGCGCGTCATCGACAGCCTGCAACTCACCGCCAAGCACAAGGTGGCAACGCCGGTGAACTGGAAGAACGGCGAGGACGTCATCATCGCCGGCTCGGTGTCGGATGAGGATGCCAAGAAGCAGTACCCCGACGGCTGGAAGGCGCCCAGGCCTTACATCCGCATCGTCCCGCAACCGAACTGACCTCCGCCGGAGGCAGCGACTGGAAAGTTGTCATTCGGCGTCGTCAGGCATCGCGGCCCGGCGACGCCGCGTGTCAACGCTTCGCGGTGCGTCCAGCCTTCTCGGGTACGCCGGCCTTGCGCAGGCCATCCACCGCAAGATCGATATAGCTCTGCTCGAAGCTGAACTTGCGGTGCTCCATTACGGCCTTGTCGAGGTCGAAGCTCGGATAGAGCTCCAGCAGTCGCGTCACTGCCGCCAGCGCATTCTCCCCGTCGGCAAGCTGTCCATAGGTGTAGGCCAGCTCGACCTGGTTCCACCACCAATTGGGGAGGCTCATGTTCTTGAACTCGGTCAGCGCCGCAGTGTACTCGCCCTTGCGATAGTGGTCCTTGCCAAGCGCCGCATGCCACCAGCGCGGATAGACCTTGGGATTGAGGTCGATCGCCTTGCGGACCATCGCCGTTCCCTCCTCCCACCTGCCGGTGAAGGATAGCCAGGTGCCGAGATTGCCGAGCAGGAAAGGGTCGTGCGGATTGATTTTTAGCGCGGCCGCGGCCTCACCATAGAACTGCTGTAGGTCGCCCATCAGGTAGGCCGCGCGCGCCATCGCGAAGCGAGACATGCAATGGTCTGGTGCCAGCTCGACGGAGCGCCGCGCCGCAGTCATTGCACGCTCACGCGGATCGGATCCCGTGCGCTTGTTGTAGCCGTAAGAAAATTCCAGCGTGTGCAGCCATGACAGCATGGCCCAGGCCGCGGCGTAGTCAGGTTCGGTCGCCAGCACGGTCTCCAGGCAGGTGCGGGTCGACAGGTGCGTCGCCGCCGAGAACCCAGAGTTCATGATCTCGTTGGCGCGCGCGATGCATTCGTAGGCACTGAGGTCGCGCGGAGCTTTGCTGCGCACCTGTCCCAGGGTCTCGCGGGCGATGGCGCCGGCGGAAATGGACGCGACGGCCGCAACGATCTTGTTGGCGACGTCGTCCTCGACGTCGAAAATGTCGGTTGGCGTCAGCTGCCGCTCATAGGTTTCCGCCCACAGCAGCTTGGCATCCGACGCCCGTATCAATTGTGCCGTAACCCTCAGGCGCTCGCCGCCCTGGCGCAGGCTGCCCTTTACCAGGAACTGCGCGGCCGGCTCCTGGCCAGCCTCGTCGACCTCGCTCGTACCTGCCTCCCGCACCGGCGGCCGCGCGATCACGCGCAGCTCGGAGAAGCGCGTCAGCCGCGTGGCGATCTCTTCCACGATCGCATCGCTCAGAAATTTAGAGGCTGCGTCACCCGGAGCACCCTGGAAGCGCAGCACGGCGATGCTGGGTCCGGCCGGCATGCCGAGCGCCGCCGAAGTGATCGGCACGATACTGGTGGTGCGCGGCGTGAGCGCGCGCCAACTCAGGATCAGCAGCAGCGCGCACAGCATGGACGCAAGCACGAGGGTGCCGGGCGCAGTGAGGCGCCAGGGATCAACCGTCTCGCGCTTTGCCTCGGTCCTGGAAGTCAGCGCCACGACTTCTGCCGGCTGGCCGGCCGCTTCAAGCGGCCTCGCGGCGTCCGACGCCCCTTGGCTGCCGGCGCTTTGGCTCACCTCGCCGACCACGCGAAACCCGCGGCCGCGGATGGATGGTGCGGATCAGGGCCTGCGAGGCTCCCGTGTCGCCGATGGCCTGCCGTGCCGCCTTGATTCGGCTGCTCACCGCCGCTTCGGACACGATGCGGCCGTGCCACACGCGCTTGATGATCTCATCCTTGGTGACGACCCGGCCGCTATTGGTGAGCAGCAATACCAGCAGGTCGAACACCTGCGGCTCGATGGGCACGATATTGCCCTGGCGCCGCACCTCGTAGGCGTCGGTATCGACCGAACATCCATTGATCGCAAAAATCATGGCCCATCGTTCCCCGGCCCCGCAATCGGCCGCCCATGGCGGGCTCTGTTTCCTGAAATCGAGCGCTGATTAGCAAGAATCCAGACGCTCTGCAGCAAAAATTCAGGCTCCCTCCAAGCACCGCCCCCTGCCGGTCGCTACGTGGTCGCCATGGCGCCGCGGCGATCCCCGCCGCGGCAAAGGCCGGCATACGCCCGGCCGACAAAAACATGGAGCTTGCACATGACGCTTCGTCTCGGAGATACGGCGCCCGACTTCATGGCCGACACCTCGGAGGGGCCGATCCACTTCCACACCTGGATCAACAAGTCGTGGTTGTTCAGTTCTCGCACCCCAAGGACTTCACGCCGGTTTGCACCACCGAACTCGGCTATATGGCCAGGATCAAGCCGGCCTTCGAGCGGCGCCACGTCAAGGTCATCGGCATCTCCGTCGATCCGGTCGAGAGCCACGAGAAATGGGCCAAGGACATCGAGGAGACGCAAGGCTTCGCCCCCAACTACCCGATGATCGGCGACCCCTACCCCGAGATCTCCAAGCTCTACGGCATGCTGCCGGCCGAAGCGGGCGCCTCCAGCGAAGGGCGCACGGCTGCCGACAACCAGACCGTGCGCAACGTATTCGTGATCGGACCGGACAAGAGGATCAAGCTGATCCTGGTCTACCCGATGACGACGGGCCGCAACTTCGACGAGGTGCTGCGCGTCATCGACAGCCTGCAACTCACCGCCAAGCACAAGGTGGCGACGCCGGTGAACTGGAAGAACGGCGAGGACGTCATCATCGCCGGCTCGGTGTCGGATGAGGATGCCAAGCAGCAGTACCCCGACGGCTGGAAGGCGCCCAGGCCCTATATCCGTATCGTCCCGCAGCCCCGCTCCTAGCCATGCGGCGCGCACGCCCAGGTGCGCTCTGGCAGCCATTCTGGCGCCGGCGCCGCAATCGGCATGACATTGCCGGTCTGCAGGCGCTGGATGCGCGCATGCTGAAGGAGATCAGCATCTCGCGCTCGCAGATCACATCCCGCGTCACCGGACGGGAGCGCCATACCTCCCGCAGGTCCGCGCGTGCGCCATACCGTCCGGGGCTCTGAGGGCGGCAACAGAAGACGACATGCCATGCGACGTTCACAGCAGACGCTTGCCCCACCTGGCCATTGCCGAGTGCGGCGGACGATCTGCCAAAGCTCATCCTAACCCCGCGGGGGCTGAGCTACCGGCAGCCGCCCTCGGTCGGGACGCAGGCATCCTGCCCGGGGGCACTACGGGATGATCACAGTTGCTTGCGCTCGCCGGCGTCGCCAAAATTGCCCAACGACGCTCGTCTACTTGCCCGTAATCGGACGACAGGTCACTTGTCCGTCTGGCGGCCGCGGCTCGCAGTCCCAGATGCGGTCGTCGACCTTTTTCTGGCGCGAAGCTCGCGCCGAGCTGTCCTTGACCAGAGCATCCGACTTCTCGCCCTGCGTCTGAGCCAGCTGCTCGCGCGCCAGTTTGGTGGCGCGCAGGGCTTCATCCTTGGCGCGCTGCTCGCGGGTCAGCTGCTCCACGGCGTCTCGCGTGGAGCGTTCGGCCTGTTGCTTGGCGTCGCGCTCCCGGTTGATCTCCTTGCTGGTCTCGGATGCCGCCCGTTCGGCGGCCTGCCTGGCAGCTCGCTCGCTGGCGATCTGCGCGCCGGCCTCCCTGACCTTCTGCTCGGCGGCCTCGTTGCTGCGGCGCGCGGCGGCAAGCTGCCCCTCCAGCTGTCGCGTGCTGGTCTCTGCCGCTCTCTTCGCGCTCTGCTCCTGTGCCAGCAGCTCGCGGGCTTGGCGCACCGCACGCTCCACCGTGTCCCTGGCGTTGCGCTCCTGTGACAGCTCGTCGGCCAGCAGCGTTGCGCGCTTCTCCTCCTGCTCGGCGTGTTGCTGTGCCGCCGCCGTCTCGTGCTGCAGCCGGATTGCTTCCGCGCTGAAGGTGGGAGAGCGAGGCAGCATCCACCCGGCGATGGTTGCAACGATGGCGAATGTGCTGAGTGCCGCGCCCATGGCGAGGCCGCGCCCCAGCCAGGTGCTGCGAACCTTGGCGTGCGGTTGGGCCTGCCAGGGATCGTGGGTGCCGAAGGTCCAGATGTGACCTTCGGGATCGCGGCAGGCATAGCCGCTGCCGCCAAACCCGTCGTCGCTGATGTCGAGCAGGATCGTGGCGCCTGCTGTCTTCGCCTTGCGGTAGTGGGCAGCTGCGTCGTCGACGACGATGTAGCAGCTTTGCGTCTCGATCGAGCCAAGCTCATCGGGCTGCTTGATGAGCTGGGCGAGATCAGAATCGTCCACCGGCAGCACCATGATCATATGGTCGCCGACGGTCAGCTGCGCGCTGAGTATGCTGCCATCCTCGCCGGTGACGACATGATGCTTGGCAAATCCGAACGCCGTGCCGAGCCACTCGACGGCCGCCGGTACCCTGCGATAGCGCAAGATCGCCGAGACCTTCGTTCCGCCTTTGTGAGCGTTGCTGGGTACCGCAAGGTCCCGCAGGGCGAGCCGCATGCTGGCGGCTTGGTGATTGTAGCTTTCTCGCAGGTTGTTCCACCCGATTGCGGGGCGAACGAACTTGGCAAGGGCACTACCCATCAGGGCGCGGCTCGTCGATTGGTAGGAAACCATGGGCTCCATCAATCTAGCGGCTCCTGTTTGGGCTGTTGCTGCGGTTCGACCGCGGCTCGATCGGCCTGCGCCTGCGCCTGGGCCAGCTGCTCGCGAGCCTGCGTGGCGGCGCGCTCGGCTTCGTCCTTGGCGCGCTGCTCGCGCCCCAATTGCTCGACGGCCTCTCGTGCAAAGCGCTCGGCACGTTGCCTGGCATCGCGCTCACGGGGCAGTTCCTTGGCGATGTCCGAGGCCGCCCGCTCGGCCGTCTGCCTGGCCGCCTTGTCGGTGACGATCTGCGCCGTCGCCTCCCTGGCCTTTTGCAAAATGGTTTCGTTGGCGCGCCGCGCCGCGGCCAGCTGCTCTTCGAGCTGCCGAGCGCTGGTCTCGGCGCTGCTCTTGGCCCCCTGGTCGCGGGCCAGCTGCTCCTGCGTGTCGTGTGAGATCCGTTCCGCAGCGTCCTTGGCGCCGCGCTCCTGCGATAGCTCCGTTGCCAGGAAGGAGGCTTGCGCGCTGGCCTTCTCGTGGCGCTCGCGCGCCGCAGTCGCTGCGAACTGCATTTGGGCATCGGCTTGAACGGCCGGCCGCGGCAGCATCCACCCGACGATGACGGCGGCTACGGCAACACTCGACAGTACCGCCGCCATGGCCAAGCCGCGCCTGCGGCCGGCGCCCGCAACTGCTTGAATCTCCCAGGGATCGTAGGTGCCGAAGCTCCAGATATGGCCTTCCAGATCACGGCAGGCGTAGCCGCGCCCGCCATGCTCGTCATCACTGATATCGAGCACCATGGAGGCGCCGGCAGCCTTGGCCTTGCGACAGTGGGCGTCGGCATCGTCGACGACGATGTAGCAGATTTGCGTCTCGACGCCGCCCACCTCGTAGGGCTGCTTGAAGTATTGGGCGAGGTCGGACTCGCCCACCGGCAGCACCATGATCATGTGCCCGCCGAAGGTCAGGTTGGCGTACAGCACGCCCCCGTCATCGCCGGTGACGACCCGATCCTTCTCGAATCCGAAAGTGGTACCCAGCCAGTCGACCGCCGCCGGCACCCTGCGATAGCGCAGTGCGGATACGAGCCTCGTTCCGGCCGGATTTACTTTCGTGCGCAACACAAACTTCCAAGCGGTCTTACGGACGGGCTCGGCCCCCCAGCTCAAGCGGAAGGGTGGTAGATACGCGGCATCTCCCCAAGTCCCCCGACTTGCACTCGCTACATGCCTATCAATTGCGCCAAAACAACGGGCACATGTGGATCTTGCTATGCAACCGACGCTTGTCTCACGCCAGAGCCCAAGCAGCCGCAGCCGTTCCGTGGTGCGCGTCGCACCCTCTCCTTGCTAGGATCGCCAGCAGGCGCAAATATAGGAAATTCTGCCCCGTCAGGCGCATGTGGTAGAACGTCCCGCATGGGTTCCACGTGGAGAGGAAACATGATTTTCCGTCAGCTGTTTGACAGCGTCTCCGGCACCTACAGCTATCTGATGGCCAGCCGCCGCGGCGGCGAAGCGGTCATCATCGATCCTGTTCTGGAGAAGGTCGACCGCTATCTGCAGCTCGTCAACGAGCTGGACCTCAAGCTGGTCAAGGCCGTGGATACCCACATCCATGCCGATCACATCACCGGCCTCGGCGCGCTGCGCGATCGTACGCACTGCATCACCGTTATGGGTGACATGGCCAAGGTCGACGTAGTGTCCATGCGGGTCACCGAGGGTGACAAGCTGACCATCGAGGGCATCTCGATGGACGTCCTTTACACGCCCGGCCACACCGACGATTCCTACAGCTTCCTGATGGGCGATCGCGTGTTCACCGGCGACACCCTACTGATCCGCGGCACCGGACGCACCGACTTTCAGAACGGCAGCGCCAGGGCGCAGTATGAATCCCTGTTCGGTAAGCTATTGAAGCTGCCCGAGGAAACGCTGGTCTATCCGGCCCACGATTACAAGGGCGACACGGTTTCCACCATCGGCGAGGAAAAGCGCTACAACCCCCGCTTGCAGGTAAAGTCGGTCGACGAGTACGTCGAGCTGATGGGCAAGCTCAACCTGCCCAACCCCAAGATGATGGACGTGGCCGTCCCGGCCAATCTGCGACAGGGCCTGGCGCAAGAGGAAATTGCCAGGCGCGGCTGGGCGGTCACGGCCCAGCAGGCGATGGCGATCACCGGCCAGCCCAACGTCGCCCTGATCGATCTGCGCGAGCGCAGCGAACGCGACAAGCACGGCGTGATCCCGGGCTCCCTGCATGCGCCCTATCCCGACCTGCAGGACAACATCCGACCCGGCGGCATGCTGCACGAACTCGCCACCGCAACAGCCAAGCGCATCGTCTTTTACTGCGCCTTCGGCGAACGCTCGGCCATGGCGGTGCAGGCGGCGCAGGATGCCGGCATCACCTCCGCCTGCCACATCCACGGCGGTATCGACGCCTGGCGCCGCGCCAACGGCACCCTGGCGCGCTAACCCGGGCGCGCTAACCCGCGAACGATCCGGCGCGTTCTGTGTTCTGCGTTGGCCCCGAATTGGCTATTGCACTTCTCGCAGGGGGTACTATCTAGCGGCGGTTTGGAGAACACGGACATGTCCGCCACTGCCATCCTGCTGTATCTCGCCGGTTACGTTGCCTTGCTGCTGTGGGGCCTGCACATGGTCCACAGCGGCATCGTGCGCGCGTTCGGCGGCAATCTGCGGCAGGCGCTGGCCATTGGCCTCAACAACCGCTGGAAGGCGTTCCTCGCCGGCCTCGGCATCACCGCGCTTTTGCAAAGCAGCACGGCAACTGCTTTGATGTGCACGAGCTTCATCGCGGCCGGCTTCATGTCCCTGGTGACGGCGCTCGCCGCGATCCTCGGTGCCAACGTCGGCACGACGCTGATCGTGCAGGTGCTCACATTCAATGTGTCGGCCCTTGCGCCGCTATTCTTCCTGGCCGGCCTGATCGCCTTCAACAAGGGCGGCAAGACGCGCACGCGCGACCTTGGCCGCGTCGGTATCGGCATCGGCCTGATCCTGCTAGCCCTGCACCTGATCGTCGCCACCATCGAACCGGTGGAGAAGGCCAAGGCCCTGCGCGATGTGGTCGCCCTGCTGTCGAGTGACCCGATTGTCGATGTGGCAATCGCCGCGCTGCTGACCTGGGCGGCCTACTCCAGCATCGCCGTCGTGCTGCTGGTGATGGCTCTGGCGGCCCAGGGCATCGTCGCGCCGGTGGCGGCCCTGGCGCTCGTGCTCGGGGCCAACCTCGGCAACGTGATCCCGCAGTATGTCAGCGCCGGCACCAACATCGAGGCCAAGCGTCTTGCCATCGGCAACCTGATTGTGCGTGGGCTCGGCTGTCTGGTGGCACTGCCGTTCCTGCCCTGGCTGGCAGAGGCGATGGCCGCGCTGGAGGCGAGCCCCGCACGCCAGGTGGCGGACTTTCACACGCTGTTCAATGTTGTGCTGGCGGTGGTCTTCATCGGCCTGCTCGACCCTCTCGCGCGCCTGTGCATCAAGCTGATGCCGGCCTCGGCTATCACCGACGATCCTGGCAAGCCGCAGTACATCAATCCCTCAGCCCTTGCCACGCCCAGCATTGCGTTGGCCGACGCCGCACGCGAAGTGCTGCGCATGATCGACGTCGTCGAAAGCATGCTGCGCATGTTCCTCAATGCGCTGCAGAACGACGACCGCAAGCTGCTGGCGAAGCTCGCCGCGATGGACGACACCCTCGATCAGCTGCACAACGCGGTGAAATTGCACCTGACCGCCATCAGCCGCGAGGAGGGCCTGAGCGAGGCCGACGCCAAGCGCTGCTCGGATATTCTGGCCTTTACGATCAACCTGGAGCACATCGGCGACATCCTGGACAAGAGCCTGCGCGAGATCGCCGCCAAGAAGATCAAGCAACGGCTCAGCTTCTCGCCGGAGGGGCTGGCGGAGATCGCCGAAATGCACAACACGCTGCTGGCCAACCTGCATCTTGCCACCAGCGTGTTCATGCTTGGCGACATGCAGTCGGCACGCACACTGCTCGCCGAGAAGGATCGCATGCGCGATCTCGAGCAGGCGGCGACTGAGAACCATTTGCGGCGTCTGCGCGAAGGGCGGCCGCAGAGCATCGAGACGAGCTCGCTGCACATCGACATCGCCCGCGACTTGAAGCGCATCGCCGCGCACATCACGTCCGTGGCTTACCCCATCCTAGAGCAGGGCGGCGCCTTGCGCCGGAGCCGTCTGCTCGACGAACCGACCGGACCCGGTGACGGCGATGGCAGCAAGCCGCACTAGCATTGAAACGATGCTGTCACCGGCGGGATGGCGTAGTTAGTCCTTGTTGTTGACCTGCTCGAGCTCCGCCCGACATGGTCGAGCCTTCAATTCGCATTGCTCTAGGAACTTGCCCGCCAGCTCCTGCGCCTTCTCGCTGGCGCGATTGCCGGTCGATGAGCGACCGCATTCCCACGTGCCACCTCGGCTGTTGCGGAGGTCCATCCACTTTGTGCCGTAGCGCGCCCTTACCGCCTCCATCCATGTAGATTCGGCAGCCTCCTTGGCCCGATCGCGCCCGTAGCGTTCCTCGCCAACGGAGGTCACGAAGTCCCGGCACTGAGGTGACCGCTCTTCGTGGTAATAGCCGTAGACCCTTGGTGCCCTGAGCGCGATATGCCGTGGCCGCACATAGCGCCAGACCTTGCGTTGGCGGGGGCAATTTTCCCACCACTCGCAGGAACTTCGCAAAGACTGCCTTACCCAGCGCCCATCGTCCTGGGCGAATGACGGAACGGATAGAAACGCCAGGAGACCAGCGAGGAGAAGTGTTTGGGGCCTAAGGAAGCGTCGCATATGCCTCTCCGCTTGAGCAGTCATTCGCCGCAGGCGTGCTCTTCAACCGGCTCTACGAAACGCATGGAACGAATTCACCATCTCGGTGAAAGCGTTTCCCTTAATAGCCAGGGCAGTCAAGCCGGCTCACCGACTAGCCCACAGCGGCGACCTTCTGAAAGGGCATATGATGACTGATATCGCAATCCGGCAAAGGCGCAGGAATGGTCACAGAAGGAAGCGCTTCTTCCTTGTGGTCATGCACCCGCAGCGTAGTCCGGCGCGCACACCGTCTGCCCTTGCGACAGCCGCTCCACGACCACGTTCACTCCGTAAACGGCGCGCAGCCGCTCGGGTGTCAGCACATCGGCAGGCCGTCCTTGCGCGATCAGATGGCCGTCGTCGAGCAGGGCGACGCGGCTGCCGACGCTGAAGGCGTGATCGGGGTCGTGGGTGGAGAGCACCACGGCCAGCCCCCGCTGCGCCAGCCGCTGCACCTCGCCGAGCACCACCACCTGGTTGCCGAAATCAAGGCTCGCCGTCGGCTCGTCCATGACGATTGCCGGCGCGTCCTGAGCCAGCGCGCGTGCGATCAGCGCCAGCTGTCGCTGTCCGCCGCTGATGCGCGTATATTCGCTGTCCGCGAGATCAGCGATGCCGAGCGCATCGAGTGCGGCCATCGCCTTGGCCCGATCCTCGCGGCCGGGGGCCGCCAACAGTCCGAGATGCGCCGTTCGACCCATCACCACCATGTCGAGCACGCGGAATGGGAAATGCGCGGCATGCGCCTGCGGCACATAGGCGACGCGCCGCGCGATCTCGGGCCGCGGCAGTCCCGCCAGCGGGCGGCCCTCGAGCAGCACCTCGCCGGCCTGCGCCGGCAGCAGCCCCAGCATGGTCTTGAACAGAGTGGTCTTGCCCGAGCCGTTCGGCCCGAGAAGGCACAGCACCTCGCCGCCGCGAACCTCGAGGCTCACATGGCGGCCGACCGCCTTGGTGGCGTAGCCAAATTGCAGGTCGCGCACCGACAGCATTGGTGGCATCGCGGTGGCGCTCATGACCAGCCCTCGCGTCCGCGTGCCAACAGCCACAGAAAGA
>DASTOW010000370.1:0-15843 GCA_035762425.1 Hyphomicrobiaceae bacterium
GCCTGCCACAACTACGGGCTCAACTACGGCGAGGTCGACAAGGGCCACCGCGCCAACGGCTTTACAACCGACGGCGGTTTTGCCGAGTTCGCGATTAACAACATCAACACGCTGATCAAGATCGCCGATACCATGTCGGACGAAGAGGCGACGCTGGTGGTGACGGCCGGCACCTCGATGTACGGGCTGACCGAGCTCGGCGGGCTGGTGGCGGGCGAGAGCGTGGTGGTGATCGGTCCTGGCCCGATCGGGCTACTCGGAGTGGCGGTGGCCAAGGCGCTCGGCGCCTATCCGGTGTTCCTGACCGGCACGCGCGATGCGCGCCTCAAGGTAGGGCGCGAGCTTGGCGCGGACCACGTCGTCAACGTGACGAAGGAGAACGCGGTTGACGCCGTGCGGCGGCTCAATGGCGGCAAAGGCGTCGACTATGTGATCGAGTGCTCGGGCGCACCCGACGCCATCAACGAATGCGGGCGCATGTTGAGCCGCGGCGGCAAGATCTGCCTCGCTGCCTTCCCCCACGATCCGGCGCTGGTCGACGTGGCGCACCTGGTGCGCAACAACCTGTACCTGTATGGCATCCGCGGCGAGGGCAAGAGCGCCACGCACCGCGCGGAAGCCTTCATGCGCGAGAAGCGCTTCGACGCCACCAAGATCCACACCCACACCTTCATGCTCGAGGATCTGCCCGAGGCCATCCGCTATGCCCGCGACCGCGTGGAGGATGCCATCAAGGTGGTGGTGAAGATACGCAACGGCGCGCAGAAGCGGGCCGCGGCGGAGTGATCCGGCGCGCTGAAGCGCACCGGATCGATGCGAGCTTCAGCAGGGGTTGGGGCCGAACGGGCAGAAGGCCGAGCACCACCACTCGTCGCTGACGCAAATCGACATGCAGGCGTCCGAGTTCGACGCGTCGCCCTTCTTGCATTGGGCGACGCATTTTTGGAACTGCGTCTGGCAGAAGCTGCGCTTCCTGGCGACCACCGGGAGCACGGCCGTTTGGTTGCTGACGTTGCGACCCGGCTCGACGAGCGACATCGGCGATGAGGCGTGAATGGAGCCGGTGGCGGTCAATAGCAGCGCCGCGCCGAGCAACAACGCGCAGATACGAATTCTCGCATAACTCATGTGCAATCTCCCTGACCAGATCATAGCATCGCTTCTGTCGACGCCCCGACGCTGCGTGTCGTTGCGAAAGCGCAAAGTCGCGCTGCCCGAGCAGGTGTGCGGTGGCGCGGAGGCCGGCGATTGTGCCGGTTTGGTGGCGTCTGCATGGCAATCCGGTCGCTCGATCGGTGTTCTCAAAACGCTGCGACGGAAGCAGCAACGGTGCGGCGTTCTCGCACGATCGGCAGGCTGCATCTTGCGGCGATCACGCCGCCCATCGCGAGGCCCACATGAGCAAGAAAGTCGTGCTGGTCGCGGGTGTTCTGCTGGCGGTGGGGGCGGCTGCGGCCATGTCCGCGCCGAGCTTGCGCGGGCAGCGTCACGGCAGCCTGCTGGACGACCTGGCGGACGGCGTCGGTCGCGCCACGCAGCACATCTCCCAGGCCATCGGCGTGTTCGATGAGGCGGCGGCGCCTACGCGCGAGGGGCGCAGAGGCCGCCGCGCCAAGCAGCGCCGCGGCGACGATGAGCGGGCCGACGAGGTGCAGTCCGCCGAATCAGACAACGGCAGCGAGCCGCCACGCGAAGCGCGCGGCACGGGATGGCGCGGCAGGGAACGACAGATACGCCAGGCCGAGGACGACGGTGATGCTTCCGCTGACGCAAGGCGTCCGGCCGAACGTGATCGCGCCGAACTGGACGATGCGGGCCGGGAGGCGAGGCGGCCCGCCGCATTCGCGCAGGACCGGTACGGCCAATCGTTCGGCCGGTTCGACAGGAACGGCGACGGAAGCATCGAAATGTCCGAGTTCCTGATCGCCGAGACCGAACGCATTGCGGCGCGAGCGCAAACCTTCTTCAAGCGCTTCGACAAGGACGGGGACGGGAAGGTCACGCGTGAGGAATTCGGCCGCAGCGCCCGGGAGCGATTTACTGCGCTGGACACCGACGATGCAGGCGATGCCGCTCAGGGCGCGCGTAGTGGCAGGGCCGCCGTGAAGTAACGCACCGCCTGGCGCTGCGCACCGGGCCACCGGCAATGGGTTTGTCTGCGCCTTAGATTAACCAGCCCTGCGCCCTGGTAGGTGCAAAAATTTATCGATGTGCCAGATTGTGCCGGACGCCTCGCCGCCAGCGCTGGGCGCGAGATTTATTTAACAATCTCCGCATTAGGCTGGTCGGTGCGGGCACGTTCGCGCGTGGAGCGTTGCATCTTTCAACCAGCTTCGGACGAATTTCCGTGCACCGGAAGCTGCCACGGAGACGCCGGTAGGCAACATGCTTGATACATGGCGGCGATTACGCCCGCACCGGCTGCTGCTGACGCGGCGGTGGTGGATGCGGACAGCACGCCGAGTTCGGCTGGTCAGCATGCCAGCTGTTGCCAGGTTCTGCTCGGTATTGCTTGCCATTCTCGCAGCCTGGCTACTGGGGTTCGCCAGCAGTGGTGCGGGCGCCATGACGGTGGCGCTGCCGGCGCTAGCCGTTGCGTGCCTTGCCGCCGTCACTTGGCTGTTGCTTGCAGGGCGGCCGCAATCAGCGGCTCGCCAAGAAGGCGCAACGAGCGCGGATCTGGAGCGCCAGCAACTGCTGCGCGCTATCAACAACATGCCAATCGGCCTCGTCATGTTCGACGCCAACAAGCGAGCACTGATTGTGAACGATTGCTATCGCGAGACCTACGGGTTGTCCCGCGAGGTAACCGCCCGCGGCAGCCATCTGCGCGACATGCTGGAAGAGCGCCTCGCGGCAGGCACCATCGAGGGCGTCGATCGCGAGACCTACATCGAACGCATTCTGAAATTGGTCGAGCAGACGGAGAGCAGCGTCAGGAGAGTGACGCTCGGCGACGGACGTACCATCAACATCATCCATCACCCCATTCCCGGCGGCGGCTGGCTCGGAACGCATGAGGACGTCACCGATCGCGAGCAGCTGCATTGCCAACTTGCCCACCAGAACGAGCTGCTGCGGGAGCGCGAGCTGCAGCTGAAGGCGCAGAACCTGCACTTCGACGCGGCCCTGGCCAACATGTCGCAAGGGCTGACCATGTTCGATCGCGAGCTGCGACTGCTGGTGTGCAACAACCAGTTTGCCGAGCTCTACGCCCTCCCTGCCGAACTGATGCGTCCAGGCACGAGCCTGCAGAGCGTATTGCAACACAGGGTTAGCACAGGTCTGTGCAGCGAGAACGATGCGCGGGAAGGGCTTACCATGGCGGGGCACAACGCGCCCGGAACCAGCATCGTCGAGATGGGCGACGGCCGCGCCGTGCTGATCAAGCATCAGCCGATGCGCGACGGCGGCTTCGTCGCCACGCACGAGGACATCACGGAGCAGCGCAACATCGAGGCGCGCATCAAGCACATGGCGCACCATGATGCCTTGACCGACCTGCCCAATCGGCTGCTGCTGCGCCAGCAGTTGGAGCGTGCCCTGGACGAGCAGGCCCAGCGCGGCCCGATCGCCGTTCTGTGGCTGGATCTCGACCGCTTCAAGGAGGTCAACGATACGCTCGGCCATGCAACCGGCGATGCGCTGCTCAAGAGCGTGGCCGAACGCCTGCAGAGCTGCGTGCGGGCCGACGATACGGTGGCGCGACTGGGGGGCGATGAGTTCGCCATCATCCAGACCGGCACCAGTCAGCCGGTCGGCGCAACCGTGCTCGCCGCACGGCTCATCGACGTGATCGGTGCGCCGTTCCAAATCAACGACCACCAGATCGTGGTCGGCGCCAGCGTCGGCATTGCGATTGCACCCGACGATGCCGACAATGCCGAGCAGCTCCTCAAGAATGCCGATCTGGCGCTCTATCGCGCCAAGAGCGACGGGCGCGGCACCTACCGGTTCTTCGAGCCGGCCATGGACGCGCTCATGCATGCGCGCCGGCAGCTCGAGATCGATCTGCGTGATGCCATTGGCGCGCATGCGTTCGAGCTGTTCTATCAGCCCATCCTGGACGTCGAGGACGGCAAGGTGGTGGGCGTGGAAGGCCTGCTGCGCTGGAATCATCCGACGCGCGGCCGCATCGAGCCGGGCGCATTCATACCGCTTGCCGAGGAGACGGGCCTGATCGTAAGCATCGGCGAATGGGTTCTGCGCACCGCATGCGCGCAGATCGCAAGCCTGCCACGGCCGGTGAATGTTGCCGTTAATTTGTCGGCACTGCAATTCAGCCAGGGCGACCTGGTGCGCCTGGTGCTCGAGACCCTGGCCAGCACCGGGCTCGAGGCTAGTCGCCTGGAGCTGGAGGTAACGGAGACCCTGCTCCTGGAAAACACCGACAAGGTGCTCGGCACGCTCGGCCGCCTGCGCGATGTGGGTGTGCGCATTGCGATGGATGACTTCGGCACCGCCTACTCGAGCTTGAGCAGTCTACGCAGCTTCCCGTTCGACAAGATCAAGATCGACCAGTCGTTCGTGCAGGGACTAGGCCAGAGCGACCATGCATTCGCAATCATCGAGGCGGTGGCCGGCATCGGCGCGCGGCTCGACATGGTGACGACGGCCGAAGGCGTGGAGACGGAAGACCAGCTGGCATGGGTGCGCGCCCTCGGTGTGACCGAGGTGCAGGGCTTTTATACCGGCGTACCGCTGCCGTTTGGCGAGTTGGTGCGCCTGCTGGCGCAGGAGAAGGGCCAGGCGGCAGCCTGAGCCCGCGGTCCCATATACGCACTCTTGATCGTCCGTGATCGGTGATGGGCTCGTACCTTGGCCCTGCGCTGCCTATATTGCGGTGGTGCAAGACACCCGGGAACGGGGCCGCACGGCATGGGAGGACCCTCGCGTGATCGACCGCCGCCACCTTGCCCTGGCCGGTATGGGCGCAGCGATTGCCGCTGCAGCGGCCACGCTCATTCGTTGCGGATCGCAGCAGGCGGTGGCCGGCAGCGGTACCTTCGAAATCGCCAGGACCGAAGACGAATGGCGCAAGCGGCTGACTGCCGAGCAGTACTACGTGCTGCGCAAGCATGGCACCGAGCGCGCGGGTAGCAGCCCGCTGGACAAGCAGTACGGCCCCGGCACGTACGCTTGCGCCGGCTGCGATCTGCCCTTGTTCTCCTCCAAGACCAAGTTCGACAGCCGCACCGGCTGGCCGAGTTTTTATGCCCCGCTCGACAACGCGGTCGGCACCACCAGCGACCGCAGCTGGGGGATGCTGCGCACCGAAGTGCACTGCCGGCGCTGTGGAGGGCACCTCGGTCATGTGTTCAACGATGGACCCAAGCCGACCGGATTGCGCTATTGCATGAACGGGGCGGCGCTGACGTTCATTGCGGAAGGCAAGGCGTCCTAGTCAGTCCGGCGCGGTTCTCGTGAAGGAGGAGCATATGGCATATCTTGCGGGAGCGGGGCGCTGGCTTGGCGCATGGATGCTGGTCGCCGCGCTGCCGTTCGCCTTGGCGCAGACGGCGCCTGCCCAGAGGAGCGAAGTCGCGACCTTTGCCGGCGGTTGCTTCTGGTGTGTCGAATCCGATTTCGACAAGGTGGACGGGGTGCTGTCGACCGTCTCCGGCTTCATGGGCGGCAGAACAGCCAACCCCACCTACAAACAGGTGTCGGCCGGCGGCACCGGTCACGCCGAGGTGGTGCAGATCACCTATGATCCGGGCAAGGTGAGCTATCAGCGGCTGCTCGATGTGTACTGGCGCAGCGTCGATCCGCTGGATGCGGGCGGGCAGTTCTGCGATCGCGGCGATGAGTATCGCACTGAGATCTTCACGCACTCGCCCGAGCAGCAGCAACTTGCGCAAACGAGCAAGGCGGCGCTCGATGCCAGCGGCAGGTTCGGCAAAAAGATTGTGACGGCCATTAGTCCGGCCAGCCAGTTCACGGCTGCCGAGGACTATCACCAGGACTATTACATCAAGAACCCGCTGCAATACCGCTTTTACCGCTACAGCTGCGGCCGCGACGCGCGCGTCAAACAGGTGTGGGGCGAGGAGGCCGGCGGCAAGGTGCCGACGCAGTAAGGGGCGTCTCCAGCACCGCGCGCCCATAATTTGCACTCGGTTGATGGGGCAAAATCGGCGTCCTAGACTGGGTTGCGCCAACGATTGCTGGGGGATGCCGGCGATGACATGCAAGGCGATCGCTGTCGCGTGCGCCGCGTTCATACTGTCTGCAGCGAGCATATTGTCTGCAGCGATTATACTGTCTGCAGCGAGCATACTGTCTGCAGCGAGCGCGCGCGCCGAAGACTGGCCGGCCAGGGCCATCACGCTCATTGTCCCGTTCGCGGCAGGCGGCGGTATCGACGCGAACGCACGCGTGCAGGCGCTGGCGCTGGCCGAGGTTCTGAAGCAGACCGTGGTGGTCGAGAACATCGGCGCAGCCGGCGGCACGGTGGGGACGGCGCGTGCGGCGAAGGCAGCGCCCGACGGCTATACGCTGCTGATCGGCAACTCGGGCACACACGCCTATGCCGCCACGCTTTACAAGAGCCTGCCCTACGATCCAGCCGGCGATTTCGAGCCGATCGGCCTGACCACCGACAGCCCGCGCATCCTGGTGGTTCGCAAGGACCTGCCGGTCAGCACCCTCAAGGAATTCATCGCCTATGCCAGAGCCAACCAGGCCAAGATGCAGTACGGCTCGGCGGGAGTGGGCTCTGGCACGCACCTGCCGTGTGCGCTGCTCAACATGGTGATGGGCATCAGCGTCGTACATGTGCCCTATCGCGGTGCAGGCCCTGCCATGCAGGATGTGGTGGGCGGACGCCTCGATTATATGTGCGACACGATCCAGACTGGCGCCGAGCAGGCCATGGGCGGAATGGTCAAGGGCATAGCGGTGATGGGACCGCAGCGCCTGCCGATCATCGACCTGCCGACCACGTCGGAGGCCGGGCTCGACGGCGTCGATGCGACGGTCTGGAATGGCTTCTTCTTTCCCAAAGGCACGCCGCGCGAGATCGTTCTCAAGATGAACAAGGCTCTCAACGAGATGATCGAGCGGCCGGACATCAAGAAGCGCATGGCCGAGTTCGGCCTGACCATCCTGCCGGCCGAGCAGCGCACGCCCGAATACCTGGCGTCTTTCCTGCGCAAGGATATCGACCGCTGGAGCAAGGTGATCCGCGATGCGGGCCTTGAGGGCATCGCGGGGAAGTGAGGCTGCGGACCAGGGCCAGCCGCTCGGCCCGTGGCACAAATCAGACCAAGCTTGATAGGTGCAGGCGCGTCAGCTTCGCGCGGCAAGCAGACGGGCCCCAAAAATGCCGGTCGGCTCCAGGGCGAGAGGTCGGGACGGAGACAACCAGTTAGCGAGCGCTGGCGCGTCGCTTCCTCGGCTGGGCGGATTGCGGCAGGGCGGACCAGCGCAGATTGAGGCGCTGCGAGTCCGCTTCGAGCGCGGCCAGAAAGGCGCGCGCGACGTCGGACATGGAGCGGCGCGAGGGTTCAATCATGACGAGGTCCAGCCATAGCGGCGGGCCGATGAGCGGGTTGACTTTGAGCGGCGGCGAACCGGTGTCGAGCGCCATCATGATGCCGGGCAGCACGGTGACCCAGTCGCTGCGTGCGACGAGATCGATGGTCGCCAGCATGGCATCCAGCTCCACGAGTTGCTCGATGCGCACGCCGTTGCTGGCGCAGTAAGTCTCGATGGTGGTGCGGCGCGTATTGAGCTTGCCCGGCACCACCAGCTTAAGCGGGCTCAGGTCTGCGAGCCTAACGGGAGCCAGGTGCGTGCGCTTCGCGGTCGCGTTCGATACCAGCACCTCGGGCGTAGTGAGAAACAGGCGGCTGGTGAGCCCCGGCGCTCCGGCGAAGGCCGGCACGATGGCGAAGTCGAGCTCGCCGGCGCGGATCTGCTGGGTGAGCGTGGCGCTGTAGCCTTCAACGATCTTGACGCGCACGTTGGGGTTGGCTTGCGTGAAGGTGTCGAGCACCGGCGCAAGCGCGCAGCGCGTCATGGTCGGCATCAGGCCGACGACGAGTTCGCCCTCGGCGCCCCTGCCGTAGCTCTGGGCCACGCGCTTGGCCTGCTCGTGCAGGCGCAGCATCTCGATGGAGCGCTGGTAGAGCGAGTCGCCGGCGGGCGTGGGTGTCACCTGGCCTCTGTCGCGCGAGAACAGGCGGACGCCGAGGCTGTCCTCCATCTTGCGCACGTGCTGCGATACGCCCGATTGGGTGGCGTGCTCGCGGGCGGCCGCGGCGGTGAACGAGCGCTCCTCGTAGACGGCCACGAACAGATGAAAGTCACGCAGGCTTTCGGACATGTGCTGCCCATACGGAAACGTGATCACATTCAGCAGGTGATATTATTTTGCCGAATACCTAGGCGTGCGTATACCGTCTTGTTGGGGGCAGGGGGCGTGTTTTTTTTGAGTGAGACCGCTCCGGCTTTCATTAGAGCGAGACTCGCGCTCTACCCGAAAGGAACCGAGCAGGATTGACGCCGCGTTTCGATCGAGGCGGGGCAATGCAATGCGCAAGCGATCCTGGCCTAGGGGTCGAGGCCTATGATGCTGCAGGTCTGTACCTTCGCGGGGGATGCCGTGGACACGCCGGGCCTCAGGCAGGCGCTCGCGCGCTTCGCCACCGGCGTGGCCGTGATCGCCACGCGCACCCCGGAGGGCAAGCTCGAGGGGCTGACCGCAAACTCGTTTGCGGCCGTGTCGCTCGATCCGCCGCTGGTGCTGTGGAGCCTGCGCCGCAACGCAGCCTCGCTGCCGGCTTTTGCGCGCTCGGGGTTGTTTGCGGTCAATGTCTTGTCGGCGGAGCAGCGTGAGCTGTCGCGGCATTTCGCAACGCCCAGCGCCGACAAATTCGCAGGCGTGCCGCATGCGCAAGGCCAGGGTGGTTGCCCTCTGGTCGAGGGATGCCTTGCCTGGCTCGAGTGCCGCATCGATTCCACGGTGGACGGCGGCGACCATCTGATCTTCATCGGCCGCGTGCTGCGGGCGAGTTTCGCGGAGGGTGAGCCGCTGATCTTTAGCGCCGGGCAGTACTGGCGGACGGCCACGCTGGGGTAGTGTCGCGAGCGATCTGGCCGAGGCTCGCAAGCGCGGGCCGTGGCCCCTCTCACGACGACAGGGTGGCGAGCATCAAAGCGATGGCGATGGCCATCAGCACGAGGCCGGCCACCAGCGTCACAGGCTGCCTTGGCATGACCTGGCCTCCGGCTTTGCCAAGCAATCGGACGCGTTCAGCTGGTGGCCAAGGCGAGGCCGAGGATGAAGCTGGAAATGGCGACAGCCATAAGGAATTCGCGCATGTGAAATCTCCCCATCAGGACGGGGAGATTGTGCGACCCATACGCACCCGCGAATTGATCTGGATCAGCGGCAGATGCAATTTCTACGACGACATGCGCTTGGGCCAGTAGGAGGGCAGCGTCGAGCCGTCGCGATTGCCCCAGCCATCCTTGGAGGCTTCGTCGAAGATAGCGAGCGTCCGCTCGGTGACGGGCAGGCTGGCACCCAGCACCTTTGCCTCGGCGATCATGGTGCGCAGGTCCTTGCGGATTGAATCGATGTCGAAGGCCGTGGCAATGCCCGGGCCGCCGGCGAGCGCCTCGGCAACAGCCGGCCCGCGCGTCTTGAGGACGTTTGGGGCGCCCGAGGTATCGGCGAACAGCTCCATCAGCCATTTGGGATCGGCGCCCAGGTGACGGCAAAGCACGTAGGCCTCGCCCAGCGCTTGATAGGCAACCATGAGCGGCAGGTTGATCGCGAGCTTCATGCTGGCGCCGGCACCGACCGGCCCGACGTGTTCGACGCGCCGGCACAGCTGGTCGAGGATGGAGCGGGCGCGTGCGACATCGGCCGCGTTGCCGCCGGCCAGCCCCAGCAGCTTGCCTTGACGGGCCGGGCCCGTCGTGCCGCCCACCGGACACTCGAGGAAGGCGGCGCCCTTGGCGCGGACCTTGGTCGCGAGCGCCGCGATTTCGGCCGGCTGCACGGTGCTCATGTCCAGCACGAGCTTGCCCGAGACATGGCCGGCCAGAATGCCTTGCGGGCCATCGTAGACGGCCGACTGAGCCTCGGCGTTGGTGAGGATGGTGAGGATGACGTCGGTCTCGCTCGCCAGCGCCGATGGGGTTGCGGCGAGCTTTGCGCCCGCTGCGGCCAGCGGCGCGGTCTTGTCCGCGGTGCGGTTCCAGACGGTGACCTGGTGCCCGACCTCGATCAGGCGGAGCGCGATGGCTGCCCCCATCCGGCCGACGCCGGCGATGCCGATGTGCATGATCGCCTCCTGCAATCTGGTGCTTGAGCGGGCCGATCACTTAGCACGCGGCGCCTGCGTCCGTCGACGTTGCAGCACTCACGAACAATGTGCGGCGCGATGGCTGGACCTCCAGCCCAGCCGCACATGTGAGCGCTGGGAAGGCCGGCGCAAACAGCGGCAAAAGCCGGCCAAATTCCGGGGCTGGGGTCAGTGCACGGGCCTTGGCAATGCCTTCGCATGGCTCGATCCGCGCCGGCAACCAGACATCAAGCGATGCAGACCCGCATTGTTGCTCTGGCTCTGATGGTCGGCAGTGCAGCGACGATCGAACCTGCCGCGGCCCGCCACTCCCAACTGGTCGGCGATTGCCGGGCATGACCGTGCAAGGTGCCGGCGGGCGTCCTCCTGCCAGCGGTATGCAGGTCGCTATGGCGGTGCACGCCGGACACTTATTCGGCGGCTCGCTTGCTCTTTGCCAGACCGGCGTTGACCAGCGGCATGACCTGCTCAGCTAGCAGAATCATGGAGCGGCGGCCGAGGTCGCGGTCGAGCCAATCCTTGCCGGCGTAGAGCAGCGTTCCGAACTCGCCCACCTCCTCACGGAACTTGAGGATTTCGTCGGCGACC
The DNA here is from genome assembly GCA_035762425.1 of Hyphomicrobiaceae bacterium. Lineage (GTDB taxonomy): Bacteria > Pseudomonadota > Alphaproteobacteria > Rhizobiales > Hyphomicrobiaceae > AWTP1-13. Next base: position 10,908 of record DASTOW010000370.1, read on the forward strand.
TTCTGCGGCGATCCCCAGATCACAAGCTTGTCGCAGATGACATCGAGCGTGACGGCGTGATCGGGCGTGTCACGCGAGGTCTTGAAGAGCTCGGCGCGGCCGTTCCTGATCAGCTTGGTGGCGAGCGAGTCATAATATTGGCGGTAGGGGCTGTTGGGTGCCGTCGCATACGCGCGGGCGGTTTTGTCGTCGGCGGCGACGAAGATGCTCTTGGCGACGCGCCAGTTGGCCGGGTCGGCGGTACGGCCGGCTTTGCGGCAGCCTTCCACATACTTCGGCCAATGGCTTTTCACCCACACCGGCATGAGGAAGTTGGCCGAGATCGGGTCCCAACCGCGTGCGGCCGCTTCGCTGACGCCCTTCGAGGAGGGCGCCACCGCCGTGACGATGATGGGCGGATGGGGCTTCTGCAACGGCTTGGCGATCGAGCCCTGGCCGCTCTCGTGGACGGTGGTGTGCGCCGTGGAGATCTTCCAGTACTTGCCCTGCAGATCGTACGGCGCCTCGCCGGCCCAGATGGCCAGCACCTGATTGATCGCTTCGAGGAACATCTCGTTGCGGTTGGCGTCGAGATTGCCGAATACCTCGGCATCGGACAGCAGCCCGCCGGGGCTGATGCCGAAATTGAAGCGCCCCTCAAGCAGATGATCGAGCATGGCGATCTGGCTCGCCACCGCCGCCGGGTGCGTGTTCGGCAAGTTGACAGTGCCGGTGCCGAGCCGCATGCGCTTGACGCGGTCGACCAAGGTGGCCAGGAACATGGCGCACGAGGTGATGTTCTCGGCGCGGTCGGTGACATGCTCGCCCGCATATCCCTCTACGAAATCCAGTTCGTCGGCGAGGATGAAAGCCTCGCGGTCCTCCGCCAGGCAATGCCGCCAGTCCTTGCTGAGGGGGTGGATCGGCATCGTGAAAAAGCCGAGCTGCACGGGGATCTCCTGGCGGGCGATATTGGTTTGTTTCAACTCCTAGCTGCTGCCGGGGCCCCCGAAAAATCATATGTTCTGCATCGTGGTATCGCAAATGCTGATGGCCGCGGTCGGCACGCCCGCATGGTGTCCAACGCCCCGCATCGTAGCGAAGGCCCCCGTATCGTATCGAAGGCATTGCAACTCGGGACTGGACCCCCTCCAGTTTTGGGTCAAATGCCGACGTGGGCGAAATTGCTCGCTTGCTTGTCGCGCGCAAGCAAGCGATCTACGACCGTCGATAGGTTTGGCGAGGCTGCCCTGATACAGGAGCCGCCGAACTCGCCGCCAAGGTCGGCTGCACGCACTTCTTGGAGCCATTCCAACGACATCACGCACCGGCAATTGCCGGGCAGGCACAGGCTGCCATCAAAATCGCACGTTGCGTGTGGTTGGGTTCTCGCGACGCCCGCAGGGAGCTATGCTCGGCCGTGACGGGATCAGGGCTCAGAGGGAGGAACGCAGATGGCAGCGCTAGCATGGCTACGGCGCGTGGTCGTTTCGTTCGGCATCGGCACGACCAGCTACATCATCATGCTCGGCATCATGGTGCTGTCGGTGGTGTACGACAAGGAACTGGAACCCGTCATCACGTGGGCCTTCAACGCCGGTCGCGGAATTGTCGACGGCTTCGACAAGCTGGTGTCGGGCAGCCACTGGGGGCAGGTGGCAGTGAACCACCTGCGCGAACGCGTGAACATGACCCACGTCATACTTTCGCTGCCCGCCATCATGATTGCCGTGCTCCTGGTCGGCATCCCCCTGAACAAGGTGTTGGGCGGCACGCGCACGGCACTGCAGCGCATCGGTATCGCGCTGATCAGCATTCCCTCCACCGTCGTGCTGGCGGTCGTGCTGTTCAGCTTCAACGCGCTCTATCCGGACGCCTACGCCTCGTTGCTGCGCTTTGCTGACTGGGTCTGGCAGGCCTCGCTCAACGCGCTGTCCGCCTCCGGCGACACCATTCCTGGTGCGCGCAAGCTCACCAACGCGGCGCGCCAGGGCTTCTCGGGCCATCACTACGTCATCATGGCCCTGTGCAGCATGCTGGCCTCGTTTATTGTCAATGCGCTGTTTGTGGCGCTGACGCGGCCCAAGGAATACTACCGGCACTAGTGTGGGGATCGAGAAGTCCGCTGCATGCAGCGAATTTCGCGATCGGGGCACTACCATGGACGACGCGCATCGGCCATATCGGACACGCACCAGCGTGTTGTTCGCTGCCCGCGCAGCGAAGGCCGTGATCCTCCGCCGCGGCCCGCGCGTGCACTATCAACTCATCGTCTGGAATACGGACACCGATACGTTCGAGCCGGGACAGTGGATGCGCGGCAATGTCCGCCTGGCCGATTTGTCGCCGAGCGGCGACAAGCTCATCTACTGCGCCGAACAGTTTGGCGCTCATCGCCTGCCGAAGGCGCGCGCCGGCCCCTACGAGCCGCTGCGTCAGCATAGCTTTCGCATGCCGCCCAAACGGCCAAAGCGGAAGATCCCGCGCTACCTGCGGCCTGCGCGGCGGTTCGGCTCCCGCTCGCCGCCGCGCGAGGTCAAGGATGGCTGGACTGCAGTCAGCACGCCGCCGTATTTCTCTGCACTCGCCATCTGGCCGTCATTTGGCCGCTGGACGGGCGGTGGCACCTTTCGCGGCGACCACGACATTTTGCTGTGGGAATCGGAGGATGGCATTGTTCCGATCGAGAACGTGCCGATGCCATCGACGGTTCGCGTGGCGGCCTCGCTCAAGTATTTCGAGCATCGCCTGTCGGCCTATGCACCCTCGCCTAGCCAAAGCGCTGAGCACGCGGCGCTGGCCCAGGCGCTGCTGGCCGCTGGATTGAAATGGGTGGACTGGATCAACCTGGGCGCTGATCTGCTGTTTGCCGGCGACGGTCGCGTGTTCCGTTTGCCCGAGTGGCGATCTGTGCCGGCGGACAATGTGCTGGCAGCGGCCGCGACCCTCGCCGATTTTCGCGACGCCACCTTCCAGCAGCTGCGCGCACCAGCCGCCGCCATGCGCTGGTAGAGCCAGCCAATGTCCCAATCCGCAAGTGATTGATCAGGCGGATGGATCCAGGTGGCGGCTACTTGCCTGCGGCAAGCTCCAGGATGACACCTGTGTCACGCGCCCGCCAGCGCCTCGCGCATCATGTCGCCGACCTGCCGAGCGTTGGGTGCGATCTGCACGCCGGCGGCGCGCAGCGCATCTATTTTGTGTGCCGCAGAGCCCGCCCGATCGGTCGTGAAGGCACCGGCATGCCCCATACGGCGCAGCTTCGGTGCGTGTCGCCCCGCCACGAGCGCAATAATCGGTTTGTTCGGGCGCAAGCGGGCGATGGTCTCGGCCGCCTGCTCCTCGTCCGAGCCGCCGATCTCGCCAATCAGAATAATGCCCTGAGTGTCGTCGTCCTCCACGAACAGCCCGACGCAGTCGGCGAGGGTCAGGCCGTGCACCGGATCGCCGCCGATTCCGACCGTGGTCGACTGTCCAAGGCCGGCCCTGGTTACCTGCGCCACGATCTCGCTGGTGAGGGAAGCCGAGCGCGAGGCGATGCCGATGCCGCCCCTGGCGGCGCTGGCAGTCGACATCACGCCGAGCTGGGCGATCCTGGGCGCCAGCACGCCCTGCGAGTTGGGTCCGACCAGGCGCGTGGGCGTGCCGTCGAGCGCCTGGCGCACCCGCACCATATCGAGCAGCGGCACACGCTCGGTCACGCATACAACCAGCGACACACCGGCGCGGATCGCCTCGATCATGGCATCGGCGGCACGGTCCGGCGGCACGAACACCAGGCTGGCATTGGCGCCGGTTGCGCGGACGGCATCGGCCACCGTATCGAAAACAGGCAGGTCAAGATGCCAGCGGCCGCCCTTGCCGGGCCTCACGCCGCCGACGATCTGCGTGCCGTAGTCGAGCATGCGGCCGACGTGGAAGGTCGCAGCACGCCCGGTCAGGCCCTGCACGATCACGCGCGTTTCGCGACCAACGAGGATAGCCATGAGGGTCGGTCCTTCTTGGCGGATGCCACGGCTTTCTGCACGGCGTCCCACGGCGAGCAGCCGGCGATGTAGCGGACGCCTGTGTTCTCGAGCACAGTCCTGGCGAACTCTGCATGGTTGCCAGCCATGGAGATGACGAGCGGCACCTCGCGGCCGCCGGCGCGCCGCAGGGCGATGCCGATGCCTTCCGCGATGGTATCGCAGGGCTGCATGCCGCCGCCGTGCACATTGACGAGGATTGCCCGAACGGACGGGTTTTCCAGGATCAGCTGGACACCGCGGGCGATGTCGAGGCTTGAGGCGGTGGTGCGGATGTCCATGAAGTTGGCGGGCCTGCCACCCGCGTCGCACAGCATGTCGAGGGTTGCGAGCGCCAGGCCGGCGCCGTTGACCAGCACGCCGATGTCACCCTTCATGCGGATGTAGTTGATCTGGTGGTGCTGGGCCTCGAGCTCGACGGGGTCGCTTTCGTCGCGCACCGTGAAGTCATGCAGGCCGCGCAGGGTGGGGTGGCGAAACAGCGCGTTGTCATCGATCGCCAGCTTGGCGTCGAGCGCGATCAGACGGCCCCCGGCATCGAGCGCAAGCGGGTTGATCTCGAGCAGGCTGGCATCGAGCGTGACGAACGCCGTCGTAAGCTGGCGGAACAGATGCTCGGCCGCCGCGCCGGTGGACCCGCTGAGCCCGATGCGGGCGGCCAGACCCGCAAAGTCGCCATCCGCAGTATGGTCGCGGATGGTCAACGGGATACTCTGGATGAGGTCAGGATCGCATTCGGCGCGCGTCTCGATATCGTCGCCGCCTTCGGCACTGGCGAGCAGCAAAGGCCGGCCGGTGGTTCGATCGAGCACCACCGCAGCGTAGAGCGATTGTGTGGCGTTGATAGCTTCTTCCACGTAGACCCATTTGACCGGCAGTCCGGCCTCTGGGGTTTGCGCGGTGGCGATCCTTGTGCCCAACAACGCGGCAGC
>DASTOW010000371.1:0-14637 GCA_035762425.1 Hyphomicrobiaceae bacterium
CTCGGCCAACGGCGACGACCTCGTGATCGCCAGCAACCTCGAAGTACCGGTCAATGCCGTAGCCACGGGCTACCCATCCCAGGGACCGCGGGGCGCAGCGCCGGTCGGGCCGCACAGCATGGCGCTGATCGACCTCGGCGACGAGCACGGCCCATGCTGGGTCCACGATGGCACCATGCTGACCATGATGGCGGCGCTGGCCCCCCTCGAGGCACTGCTGCAACTGAAACTCCGTAATGCCATCAAGCTCATGAAGGAAGGCATCTACGGCGACGAGCTGAGCCGCTCACAACTTCTCTACGTTGTCGCCCAGGATGATGCGAGCGGCCGCCTGCGCCTGCACAACGACCATGCCATCGTCGACTGGCCGGGCTACAGCGATGCGCCGGAGCGCGTGCGGGCCGAGCAAAAGGTCAAGGCGATGATCGAAGGCATGGGAGCGGTGTTTCACACCAACCCCTTCGCCATGACCGCGTTCGGTGGCAACCGCATCATCGCCCATCCGCTCGGCGGGTGTGCGATGGGCGAGACGGTGGAGCGGGGCGTCGTGGCGCCGGACGGGCGCGTGTTCGACCCCACCAAGGGGCCGACGGGCATCCATGAAGGGCTCTACGTGTGCGACGGGGCGGCGATCCCCTCATCGGTGGGCGTCAGCCCGCTCCTGACCATCACGGCCCTCGCAGAGCGGGCCATGATCCTGGCGGCGCGTGGGTTGCAGCGCAAGCTCGATGTCAGCGCAACGCCGAGCCGCCCCCTGCGCGACGCCGCCATGTAAGCCGGCCCTGTAAGCCGGCCATGTAAGCCGGCCATGTAAGCTGGCCATGTAAGCAAACAGGCGGGTTGGCGACGGGGTCGGGGACGACAGGCATCGCCCCCGGTCTTGCCTCGACGTGCAACTACAGGCAGTTGAGACCCGCCATGCCACACTTGGTGTAGTTGATCTCGTGCCACACGCAGCACAGCTCGTCCTTCTTGCACACCCAGGTGCGCACTTCGCCGCTGTACTTGAGCTTCGTACGGCACACTTTCTCGCCCTTGCCCGCGACTTTAGGCGCCGCCTTTTGCGACTGCTGCGCCATCGGTGCGGCCGGCGCCAGGCTGAGGCTGAGCGCCAGCACCAGCGAACCAAGCAACAGCTTCATGTTCCACTCTCCATCGCTGATTGTTGTATGAACGCCCGCCATTTATCGCCACCGCCGCTGTGCTGGATAGGTCGCAAAAGCCTCAATGCACGACCTTTTCTCTGGATTAGGGCCGCCGCGATGTCGCGGCGGAGATGAACGACAGCTAAATGCCCCCTTCATGCAAGCTTCAGCGCAGGAGCAACAGGGCGCCGTATTGCTCTGGCTTATTACAAACACGCCTCGACGTGAGGATCGCCTGCCCACCAAGAAGCAGCGCCACACGAGGATGCGAGACTGGCAGCGCTCCCCCGTGCGCCAGCCGCGGACTTGAATGAAACCCCGGCGCCACCCCCTCGGCCGGGGTTTTTTCTTTTTAATTCAGCTACATTGACCGCCACGTCGCGATCATGTCCTCCAGCTGGCACTACTGGCTGTTGGCGCGCCGCACGTTGCGGACCTCGAACGTGTCGCCGACGCCGCCTTGACCCACGAAATCTGCGCTGCCGAAACCCGGCAAGCCATGCCGGAACAGGCGGTCTGGCAGCCGCTCGATGATCAATCCCTCGGTGTTGAAGGCGTGGCCTCTCGCCTGCCCCATCCGCTGCTGCTCCTCGCTCACCTGGCCGGGCGAGAAGCGCGCCACGTGAAGCGGTCGACCGGGAGATGATGCACAACCAGATCGCCAGCAGCAGCACGATCCAATAGCCCCCGGGCGCGAAGGCTGGTCAACATCACCACGAACAGGATCCGTCCGGTGAACGACAGCCCGAGGCAGGGCGAAGGTGAAACAAAATGACCTTGTCTGCGCTATGCCTGCGCCACCCGTCGCTGCCGATCCCCGGCGCATCGGTGCGCCCCGCGCACCCCGGCCATAGCGCCACACCACCCACCCGTGTTCCAAGTTGGGCTGCCGATAGATGCGCCAGGTCTCGCGCATCGCCTGCCGCCGCGATCAGCGGCGGCCGGCGCCAACGACCCCCGTTGCGCGCGCCTGCCCTTACAGGCAGGACGCAATATGTCATGACCGCATATTGTCAAACCCACGGTTTGATTGTGGGTCAATCCGAACGAGGCGCGCCCTGAACCGACGCCCGCGCCTCCGCGTTTCTGCCCGTGCTCGACTGAGCCTAGTTCCGGCTCTTGTCCACCAGGGCCTTTTCCTTGATCCAGGGCATCATGGCGCGCAGCTTGGCGCCGACCTCCTCGATCTGGTGCGCGTCGTTCAAGCGGCGGATCGCCTTGAACTGCGGCTGGCCGGCCTTGCACTCGCGGATCCAGTTGGAGGTGAACACGCCGGTCTGGATGTCCTTCAGGATGCGCTTCATCTCAGCGCGCGTCGCATCCGTGATGACGCGCGGACCTGACATGTACTCGCCGAACTCGGCCGTGTTGGAGATCGAGTAGTTCATGTTGGCGATGCCGCCCTCGTAGATCAGGTCGACGATCAGCTTCACCTCGTGCAGGCACTCGAAGTAGGCCATCTCCGGCGCGTAGCCCGCTTCCACCAGCGTCTCGAAGCCGGCGCGGATCAACTCGACGAGGCCGCCACACAACACCGACTGCTCACCAAACAGATCGGTCTCGCACTCCTCCTTGAAGGTGGTTTCAATGATGCCGGCCCGTCCACCGCCGATCGCCGCCCCATACGACAGGAACAGATCATGCGCGTTGCCGCTCTTGTCCTGGTGGATGGCGAGCAGGCAGGGAACGCCGCCGCCGCGCTGGTACTCGGAGCGCACCGTATGGCCGGGGCCTTTCGGCGCGATCATGCCGACGTCGATATCAGCGCGCGGCTCGATCAGCGCGAAGTGCACATTGAGCCCGTGCGCGAACATCAGCGCGGCGCCCTGCTTCATGTTGGCGTGCAGGTGGTCCTTGTAGATGTCGGCCTGCAGCTCGTCGGGCGTCAGCATCATGATGACGTCCGCCCACTTGGCGGCCTCGGCCACCTCCATGGTCTTGAGCTTCTCCTTCTCGGCCTTGGCGATGCCGGCTGAACCCTTGCGCAGGGCCACCGCCACCTCCTTGACCCCGGAGTCGCGAAGGTTGAGCACGTGCGCGTGGCCCTGGCTGCCGTAGCCGACCACGGCCACCTTCTTGCCTTTGATCAGATTGATATCGGCATCACGATCGTAATAGACGCGCATGTCACGTTTCCTTCCGGTGGTTGATCTTCATCCTGCCGGCAGTGGCCGGCGCTTTTCCCGCCCCGTAGAGCGTCAGAAACTGTTGCGTGGCACGCCTTGCATCGCCCGCGACCTCGGCCTCGCTCAGCCGCAGCTTGTCGCCGAGCAGCAGCCTGATCTGCACATCGCGCCCGACCAGACCGAAGAAGGTGCGGAATGCCGTCTCCGTATCCTCGAATGCGATGAGCCGGGCCTCGCGTGCAGCCTCCAGCAGTGGCTTCAGGCGCTCGCCGATGGCGAAGCGGCCATTGGCGAGCACGATGCCGCCGAGATTGCTCCTGCCCGACTGCGCATGGCTGACCGCCACCCGGTTGAGCGCGATCGACGTGCGCGATGAGATGACTTTGAGCCAGTTGGCCGCGAACGCCTCCAGGCTCCCCTGCAGCGAGGAGGCATCGAGCCGGGCGGCATCGTAGCTTCCCGCCCGTACCTTGGAGGCCTGCCAGCGCACGGTTGCCGTGAGCAGCCCCTCACGATCGCCGAACCACTTGTAGAGGGTTTCCTTCGAGCAACTTGCCCGCTGCGCGACGGCCGACATGGTCAGGGCATCAATACCCTCAGCCAGCAGGTCGAGCACGGCATCGAGCACCTCCTCCTGACGGGGACTGGGACCGTTGCCCGCTTCGATGTCTGTCGCTACCCGCACTGCTGCTCACTCACGACGGTATGCAGCAACGCCGCTCCATGTGTGCCGACGCTTTCTGCGAATGCCGTACCGTACGTTACGGTACTACGACGAAGGCGGGGCGCACCGCAAGCCCAAAAGTGCCGCGCCTGCCCGCTCAGCCGGGGCGGTCGCGAGCTGCTCGGTCTCGGACTTGGCGATGCCGGCCTGGCACTCGGGCAGGCATTGCCATCGCGGCGTCGCCGACCTCGAGCCCCGTGTGCGTGGACTGACCGCCGTGTCGCAGAGCACAAGGATCCTTTTTCCCTTGATCGATCTGGTGCCAGCACCTCGATTGCGGTGGACGCGCAGCGCGGGCTCGCCCGGTCATTACCGTTGCCTTGATCTCGCAGGGAGGCAAACCCGCGTATCGCGAAGCGGCTTGGGCGCGTGTCGGAGCAAGGATAATCCGCTTTTCCGGCGGATTGTCGCCCTGCTCTCGCCTGCCCTCTGCCGCACCGGCCGGTTAGAGACAGGTCCGTGTCACCTGCTTGACATATGACTATCCTGTGACGGACAGTCACCTGCAGTAAGCGTTCGGTTCGGGGGAGCCGTCCAGTGTTCCGCGTAGCTACTTTTTTGATCAATCTCGACAGGTCACGCGAGCGCCTTGCCGCCATGGCGAGCCAGCTCGAAGCGCTGCAAATGCCTTTCACACGTGTCGCCGCCGTTGATGGCCAAACGATCGCAGCCGACGATCGGGTCGACACCCAGCGCTACAGACGCCGCCACGGCCGCGAGGTGCGCCCGGCAGAGGTCGGCTGCTACCTGAGCCATCTGGCCGCCATGCAGGCGTTTCTAGCCACCGACGCCAGTCATGCCCTCATCCTGGAGGATGATGCCACCTTGCTGCCAGCGCTGCCCGATGTCCTGGCCCGCGCCACCAGCCGCGAGGCCGTGTCAACCTGGGACGTGCTCAAGCTGGAAAGCCGCCGGCGCGGCTTCAAGCTCGCGCTGCTGCAGCTCACCGTCGATCACGCGCTGTGCGTCAACCTCTATCGTTCCACGGGTTCTGCAGCGTACGTGGTCTCCCGGCGCGCGGCGCAGGTCTATCTCAACAAGCTGCTGCCGATGGCGCAGCCGTTCGATCATGCCTTTGACCGCGGCTGGTTCCTCGGCCTGCGCATGCGCGAGGTCACTCCCCTCGTGGTCTCAGCGCAGACCTGCGAGCACTCCAACATGTCGACCATCACGCCGACCGGAGCACCGGTCGTCAAGCTGACCGGCTTGGCCAAGCTGCCGAGCCTGGCCTTCCGCACCATGACCGAGACCATGCGCGTCGTATCTGGCCTCGCCGCCTGGACCGCATGGCGCGTGCTTGGCGGTACCCGCACCGCCGCCTGATCGGCAGCCGCAGTCGACCGAGCAACCGGCAGCACCAACGCCGGCTCGGCAACATTTCCAAACTTTAAGTGTTTCTCCCCATTTCGGCCAACTCTCCCGCGCATGACCTCGTGCGGGAGGCGGTTTCAACCGGCTTGGGGATTACCCATGTGGAACCGCATATTGACATGTCTGTGCCTGCTGACCGCTAGCCTGGCGTTTGCATCGCTAGCGGCGGCCGATCCGAAGCCTGGCCAGAAAATCGGCCTGGACGCGCGCCTTGCTCAGCCCGTCATGAAGGGCGGCGAGTTGCAGAAGAACTATCTGCGCGTTGCACTTAAGGGCTGCACGCCCGAGCCCAACCAGTCGCGCACGCCCGTCAACGTGGCGTTCGTGATCGACCGATCGGGCTCGATGTCGGGCGAACGCATTCTCCAGGCAAAGGCCGCGGCCATCATGGCCGTCAGCCGCCTCGATCATCGCGATATCGCCTCCGTGGTGATCTTCGACAACGTAACCGACGTCGTTATGCAGGCACAGCCGGTGCACAACCCTGCTCTGTTCGTGAATGCCATCCAGCAGATTGCCGTGCGCGGCTCGACCGCCATTCATGCCGGCGTGCTGGTCGGTGCCAACGAGGTGCGCCGCTACAAGGAACCCAAGCGCCTCAATCGCGTCATCCTCCTGTCGGACGGGCAGGCCAACATCGGCCCATCGCGACCCGCCGATTTCAGCGACCTCGGCAGCACGCTGCTTCGCGACGGCATCTCGGTCAGCACGATCGGGCTCGGCCTCGGCTACAACGAAGATCTGATGCTGGCCCTCGCCCGCGCCGGCGACGGCAATCACGCCTTCGCGCGTGAGCCGACGGATCTGGTCCAGATCTTTAATAAGGAGTTCGACGACGTGCTGGCTTCCTGCGCCCAGACCGTGTCCATCGACATTGACCTCAAGCCCGGCGTGCGCGTGGTGCGTGCCCTGAGCCGCGATGGGACCATTGCAGGCGATCGCGCGCAGTTCCGCATGAACCAAGTCTATGCCGCTACCGAGCACTACGTGCTGATGGAGATCGAGGCCGACCAGAGTCTCAAGGCCGGCGAACAGGATCTGGGCATCGTCAAGGTCGCCTACACCCTGCCTGGCAACGGTGCGCGCGAGACGCAGGACATGACCATCCGCGCCCGCCTCGGCGCCAGCGAGGATGAAGTGAAAGCCGCCTCGGACAAGACCGTGGCCGAGGCGGTCGTCGAGCAGGTCACACGCAATCGCACGCAGGAGGCGATCGCTTTGCGCGATGCCGGCAAGCCAGAGGAGGCCAACAAGCTGCTGCTGCAGAACGCCGCCGAGATCAACGCGTTCATCAAGACGCAGCCGGCCGCCTCGCCACGCCTGCGCGATCTTGCGGGGCAGTACTCGGCGATGGGCTCCGCCGTGCCGGACTCGCCGGCTCAGATGGGCCTGCAGCGCAAGGTCCTCCGCAGCCTCGACAGCTACGGTGCGGGCTCGGCCACACGCTACTGACACCTGTTATCCTGGACGTCGCGTCAGGCCGGAAGCATGCATAGGCATGCCTCCGGCGTGACGGCGATCCGGGGCCCAGGATCGCAAACGGCGCGTTGGGTCCCGGATACTGGCGCGGATTGCTGACGACATCGCGCTATGCGCGCTTCTTTGCGACCGCATCGATGGCCATCAGCTCGGTAACCAGCCCCTCAAACTGAGCGAGCGGCACCATGTTCGGGCCGTCGGAAATGGCCGGGTCTCGATCAGGTGCCTCGTGCGTCTCGATGAACACACCGGCCACGCCCACCGCCACCGCCGCCCGCGCCAATACGGCAACAAAGGTGCGATCGCCGCCCGAGGAGGTGCCCTGCCCGCCCGGTTGCTGCACAGAATGCGTCGCATCGAAGATGACCGGACAGCCGGTGCGCGCCATGATCGGCAGCGCCCGCATGTCGACCACCAGCGTGTTGTAGCCGAAGGAAGCACCGCGCTCGGTCACCAGCACGTTCGGGTTGCCGCTGCCGGTGATCTTGTCGACCACGTTCTGCATATCCCACGGCGCCAGGAATTGCCCCTTCTTGACCTTCACCACCAGGCCCGTCTTGGCGGCGGCGATCAGCAGATCGGTCTGCCGGCACAGGAAGGCCGGGATCTGCAGAACGTCCACCACCTTGGCCAGCTCAGCGCACTGGCCGGCCTCGTGCACGTCGGTGACAACCGGCAACCCAAGCGTCTCGCGGATCTCGGCGAACACCGGCAGCGCACCGGCCAGGCCTATGCCACGCTTGCCCTTGAGGCTGGTGCGATTGGCCTTATCGAAGGAGGTCTTGTAGACGAGGCCCAGGCCGAGCCGGCCGCAAATCTCCTTCAGCGCACTCGCCATTTCCAGCGCATGCGCCCGACTTTCCATCTGGCAGGGGCCGGCAAACACCGCGATCGGCCGGTCGTTGGCAAACGTAACGTTGCCGACGCTGACGGCGGCGTTGGGCTTGTGTGAGTCGCTCATGTGGCCCTTATAGCATGGTCAGACCGCCGCGGTGCTCGGTCTAAAAATACGCAATCAGGCGCCCGCAGGCCGCAACCGACAGCCAGATCCCCAGCGACAGCGCGGCGGCCGCGCGCACGCGCCCCGGCAGCGGCTTGCAGGGCGGCGTCGCATCCAGCGCCGGCCCGAGCGCACGCGCGACCAGCAGCGCATTGACCACGCCGAGCACGATCAGCACCGCCTTGACCTGGAACACTCGGTTGCCGGCAACGTGCGTAGCCTCGGCCGCAAACAGCACGAACCCAGTGGCGGCCATGAGCAGCAGCGCCAGCATCGCCACACGGCGCGCCGGCCGCACCACGCCTGCAGGCGGCGTTGCCGAGAAGGCGCCGAGCAGACGCAGGTCCATGATGGCAACGGCCGCGGCGAACACCGCCAAGGCCAGGATATGGCCAACGTTGGCGGTCAAATACGCCCAGCTCGACTGACGCACGGCCGATGCGAAGCCCGACTGCTCGAGCGCCTGGAGGAACTGCGGCGCGTCGTGCAACATCTAGGTTCCCGATGCCGAAGTTCGCCCAGCCGTTCCGCCAGCGTCCCGAGCGAACTTCGCAAGCAAAGGAACACTGGAAAAAGCATAGTAGCTAGTTTGCTTCAGATCGAGAAATTCGCTGCGCACGGTGCAGCCGGCGTCGGCGAATTTCTCGATCATCACACTAGCGCATCTCGACCGTCTTGCCGTCCACCGTGATGCGCTCGGCGCGCATCTCATCGGCCTCGACCCGCGATGCGTAGCCTTCTGCCTTCACCGTCTTGCCGACGGCCACCATCTCAGCGGTTGCGCCACGGCTCTGCATGCGCGAAGTGGGCGCCAGCGTCACTGTCCATGTCTTGTCTGATCCTTTCACCGTGATGGCGGCATGCGGATTGGAGTAATTGGACGTCGCAATGGGCCCCTCGACGATGATGGCCTTGGACGCATCGTAGCTGCCCCATCCGTGGTGGGCGAGCACCACGGCGGTTGCACCTACGCTGAAGAGCAAACCAAGACCTAACGTGCGCAGCATGCTCGATCTCCTTGTCGGAATTCCATCTGAGCCAGAGATAGGATTGCGCGACCGCCGGCGCAAGCAGGGCAGTTCGCCAGGTTATCCATTCGCCCGAAGCACGCTTGTCCCTACTGGGGAGGCGACGCGAGCGGCTGGCCCCTTTGTACGGTGTGGGACACGATGACCTCGGCGCCATCGCTGCCGGCCTTAGCACGGTGCGCGACCCCGGGTGCAATCTGCCCGATCCTCGGTCGGCTGCGCCTCCAGCGCGCCTGTAAAGGCCAAGCCTGCCAGTGCGAGGCAGACAACCATCGTCCTGAGCATGATCCTCTGCAGGTCGTCTGTTCGGACGGGAGGGCTTGTACCAGCCGAGGGCGCCATCGCGAAGATGCGTGCTCAGGATGCGCGCGGACCCTCGCGAACCGGCACCGCGCCTTTCCCACCCGTTGCCGCGTAGCGTGGCAGGTGATCGCTGACCTCGAACCACGGCAGCTGCTCGGCCACGTAGCCATGGGCAGTCGGCGGCCATTGCGAAGGGTCGTTGAGCGTGCCGTGGAATAGGTGTACCTCGCCAGGCCACCGCTCGCCCGCGTAGGCCATCGGCGATCCGCAGGTGGCGCAGAAATAGCGCTTCACGCCCGGCGAGGACTCATAGTGCGTGGGCTCTCCTTTCAGGTAGCGGAACTGCTCCAGGCGAACGCCCAGGTAGGTTGCCACCGGCGACGACACAGCCCGTCGGCAGCTCTGGCAATGGCAGTGCATCACCCAGCGTGGCGCACCCTCAAACTCGTAGGCGATGGCACCGCACTGACAGCGGCCCTTGGTCGTGGTGGAGGTCATAGCCTGCCCTCGTGTGTGCGTTTGCGGTCATTCTATCCGCCACAACCGATGGCCAGCCATGGCAAATGAGCAGCCTTGCCGCCTGATATGTCAGTCCGCTGCGCGGCCCTGAGGGGGACCTGCGGCAGAAAGGCATAGCGCGCCGCGAGGGCCTGCGGGCGTCATCACCACCCTCACGCGAGGCTGACAGAATGGTTCTTGCCCCATTCCCAGACCGCCATTGACGGGCTGATAACCCCGTGACAGTTCCGGCCGCGGACGCGGTGGATTAGCGCATTTCCGGGCATTAGATGCGTGTTCTCGCCGCAAAATATGTGCTAGTTCGCGGTTTCCGATTCATAGAGGGAGCACCCCATGGCTGCAAAATCCGCTGGTACCAAGGTTGAAACCGTCACGCTGCGCCACCTCAGCGAGACCCTGTCCGAAGCGCATGAGCTGCCCAAAAAGCAGATCAACGCCATGCTCGAGGACATGGTGCAGAACATCACCAAGCACCTGAAGAAGGGCTCGCGCATCCGCATCGGCGGCCTCGGCATCCTGCAGGTGCGCAAGCGCGCCGCGCGCATGGGCCGCAATCCGGCCACCGGCGAGCCGATCAAGATCAAGGCCAGCAAGAAGGTGGCGTTCCGCGCCGCCAAGGAGCTGAAGGAATCCGTCTAGCTCGCATTCAGGTGTGGCGATGTAAAGCCGCGTGGGTTCATCCCGCGCGGCTTTACCTTTGACCGCGATGATGCTGTTCAAGCTCCGTATCCCTGTCGCCGATCTCGACACCGGACGATCCGTATCGGGACTGCTGGGCGAGGTGATCGAGCCGCGCCCGCTCGCTGTCACGCTGTTCGAAGACAAACCGCCTGCGTTCGTCGTCGAGGCCTACTACGAGCACGAGCCATCGACTTGCGACATCGATGGCGCGCTCGCGCATCTCAGCATGCGTATCGGCCGGGCAACGGTCGAGACCGTTCCTGACGAAAACTGGGTTGCGATCTCGCAAGCTGCGCTTCCGCCGATCCACGCCGGCCGCTTTATCGTGCACGGCAGCCACGATCGCGCGCGCGTTGGCCTGCGTCCCTTGGCCATCGAGATCGAAGCCGGCGAGGCATTCGGCACCGGGCACAACGCCACCACGTCCGGCTGCCTCGAGATGATCGACGCTTTGACCCGGCGGCATCGCTTTGGGCGCGTGCTCGACCTCGGCTGCGGCACGGCGATCCTGGCCATCGCCGCGGCGCGTGCCCTGCCCCATGCGCGGGTCGCAGCCAGCGATAACGATCCCGTCGCGATCAACATCGCCACAGCCAACACCCACCTCAACCGTGTCGCCGCGCGCGTGCGCGTCGTCGTCGCGGCGGGCTTTGAGCATCCGCTGCTGCGCCGGCCGCAATCCTTCGATCTGGTATTGGCCAACATCCTGCCGCGTCCGTTGATCGCACTCGCGCCGGCCATGCGCAGGGCACTGCGGCCTGGCGGTATCGCCGTGCTGTCCGGCCTCCTCAACCACCAGGCGCATCAGGTGCGCGCGCAGTACCACGCCGCGGGCTTGCACTTGCTCTCGGTGCGACGCCACGCAGGCTGGACGGTCCTGGCGCTGCAGCGGCGCTAGCTTCAAACGCGCATTGCCGGATCGGCGGCAAGCGCCATAATGGCCTCGATGAACCGCCGATACAGGCGGACCCGCCAGAGGCAACGCACATGAAGGTCACTGCCATCGAGACGGTCCGGGTCGATGAGTTCCCGAATCTCCTTTGGGTGCAAGTGCATACCGATGAGGGGCTGATCGGGCTCGGTGAGACGTTCTACGGCCCCGAAGCCGCCGAGGCGCACATCCACGGCATCATCGCCACCGCACTGCTCGGCCGCGATCCACGCAACGTCGAAGGCATCCAGGGTGCGCTGACGGGCTACATCGGATTTGCCTCCGCAAGCGCCGAGATGCGCGGCCGCTCGGCCATCGATATCGCGCTCTGGGACATCCTGGGCCAAGCGGCGAACCTACCGCTGTGCGACCTGCTCGGCGGACGAGTTCGCGATCACATCAAGGTCTACAATACCTGTGCCGGCTACTCGTACGTGCAGACCAAGCCAACGCAGGGCACGGACAACTTCGGCCTCGACGCCACGAAGGGCCAGTACGAGGACCTCGATGCGTTCCTCAATCGCGCCGATGAACTCGCCTTGTCGCTGCTCGAGCAGGGCATCGACGCCATGAAGATCTGGCCGCTCGACTACGCGGCCGAAGCCTCGCAGGGCTACTGGATTTCGCCGGCTGACCTGAAGAAGGGGCTGCTGCCCTTCGAGAAGATCCGCATGGCCTGCGGCGACAAGATGGATGTCGCCTACGAACTGCACTCGCTGTGGAGCCGGCCGCAGGCCATCAAGATCGCCCAGGCACTGGAGGACTACTCACCAATGTGGGTGGAGGACCCGGTGTTCATGGAGCACATGGCCGCGATCGGTGAAGTGGCGCGCGCGACGCGCTCACCCATCGCGGTCGGTGAGACGCGCGGCGGCCGCGCCGACTTCCGCTACCTGCTCGAGCTGGAAGCCCTGTCGATGGTGATCATGGACGTCACCTGGTGCGGCGGCGTGTCGGAAGCCAAGAAGATCGCCGTGATGGCCGAGCCCTATCAAACACCGGTCGCCTTCCACGACTGTACCGGGCCGATTGCGTTGACCGTGTCGACGCACCTCGCACTCAACACACGCAATTGCTGGGTGCAGGAGATGGTACGCGCCTTCTACTACGGCTGGTACCACCGCTTCGTTACCGAGCTGCCGCCCGTCAACAACGGCATGATCACTGTGCCGAAGGGGCCCGGCCTCGGCACCCGGCTTGATGGCGCAGTGCTGCAGCGCGCCGACGCCAAGGTCCGCCGCAGCACCCTCAAGGACCGCTGACGCGCGCTGTCATGCCGCAAGCCGCGGCGCAGGCCGTGCGCAATCTTGCTGTTCGACTACGCCACGCCGTTCAACACGGCGTGAAAAATATCGAAGTTCCGCAAGGGCTTGCCGGCCTGCGCCAGATAGTCCGCGCGCAACGGACGCGACACCAGGAATGGCACTTTCTGCTCGCCGAGCCCACCGTGCGAACGCAGGCGGTGCCCGGCAAGACCCGACAGATCATGCTCAGAACGGCTGGCGCCCACCACCGTGCTGGCATCCCCCAGAACGACGAAATCGCCCTCCAGATCGAGCGGCAGCCCGTAGCGCTTGGCCGCCTCCTTGCCCTCCACCACCGCCTCGACGCCCGGCAATGCTTGGCTCGCCACCATCAGCGCCGCCAGGTCGGTCGACTTGCGCATGTAAACACGCACGAATGATCCGAGAGCGCCGTGATGGCGCACGAACGGATCGGTGATCGGACAAATCACCCGCACGGCGCCATCGCCGAACCGGCGGTTGAGCTCCTCCTCCAGGAACACCACGTTGGCCGAGCCGTCGGCGCGCGATTTATCGTTCATGCCGTGGTCGGCCACCACGCCAACCACGGCACCTGCCGCCATCAGCTGGGCGACGCGCTCGTCGACAGCGCGGTTGAAGGCGTTGGCCTCCGGCTCGCCCGGGGCATGCGCGTGCTGCACGAAGTCGGACAGCGACAGATAAAGCAGCTGCGCCCGATCCCGCTCCAACAGCCGCAGGCCCGCATCGAGCACATAGATCGACAGATCCGCCGAATACTGGTCGGGCTTGCCGCGGCCCACCATTTGCTCGACGTCGGTGATGCCGTTGTCGGCCATCGTCACCTTGTCCGCCTTCTCCGATGAGAAGGCGATACCTTCAAGACCGCGTGCCAGCATCAGGCGCAGCTTGTCTTTCGCAGTCACGGCCGCAGTCTTCACGCCGGCCTTGGCCATGCCGGCGAGGATGGTGCTGCTGCGCATCAACGCCGCGTCGGTGATCATGCGCTCCTCGCCCGTGGCGCGATCGAGGTAGTAGTTGCCAGAGATGCCGTGTACGGCCGGCGGCACGCCGGTGACGATCGAGGCGTTGTTGGGATTGGTGAAGGTCGGCACCACGGCCTCAGCCGAACCGAAGAAGCCCGTCTCGCGAAACTTCGCGATGGTAGGCAGGATGCCGTCCTTGATGCCGCGCTCGATATAGGCTGGATCGCATCCGTCGAAGCAGATCACCACCGTCGGCCGCTCGGGCGTGCGATAGGTCCGCCCGTTCACCTCTACCGTTGCCATATCACCCCACACCCCTTATCGCCGGTTGCACTGCGCCGGCCCGCTCTTCCCATCCTAGCCGATCTTCGCCACCGCGTTGCGCGTTCTTTAATCAAGACTGGACCCGCCACAACGTCGCGCCGGCGATGGCTCATGGCGACCCAACCCAGTGTTGGGCTACATCGCGAGCCAGCCACGCAGGGTCGCCGATGCCAAAGCTGTCCAGATGAGCATACGTTCCCGTGAAATGGATTTGGCAGGGCTAATCAGGAGCGACAGTCGAATACGGGCTGATCGCCATCGCCGTCATCGGCGGCACCGGCGCGCCCACCACGAACATTGGCGGCACCCTCAGCCACGCCGGCAACGCCAGCACGTAAGCGTCCTGCTGTCGGCCCGGCGCGGACTTAGCGCCCCCGTTCTTTGCGCAGCTTGGCCCAGTGTTCCAGCCGCTTTTTCACCTCCGCCTCGAAGCCGCGCCCCGGCGGCGCGTAGAACTGCTGGCGCTGCATGCCGTCGGGAAAATAGTTCTGGCCCGAGAAGGCATCGGGCGCGTTGTGGTCGTAAGCGTAGTCGCGGCCGTAGCTCTCATCGGCCATCAGCCGCGTCGGCGCATTGAGGATGTGTTTGGGCGGCGCCATGCTGCCGTGCTCCTTGGCCGCGCGCATCGATGCATGGTAGGCCATATAGGCGGCATTCGATTTCGGCGCCGTGGCGAGATACACGGTGGCCTGCGCCAAGCCCAGCTCGCCTTCCGGCGTGCCCAGGAAATCGTAGACGTCCTTGGCAGCAAGCGCTTG
>DASTOW010000372.1:0-10718 GCA_035762425.1 Hyphomicrobiaceae bacterium
GAGGCGTTTCTGGTCGAGGCAGAGGTCTTTGCGGTGCTGATACCCTTCGCCGTGACGCTGCTGCCGGCCGGCCTGGCGCTATTCTTTGCTACGGCCACGGGACTTGTTGCACGCTTATGGAAGCCTGGATGGGGCCGTGTCCTGGCCCTGGCGTTGGCGCTGTCGGCAACCGAATGGCTGCGCGGGCATGTCCTGACCGGCTTTCCCTGGAATGTGCTGGGCTATGCGTTGACCTATCCGCTGCCCCTGATGCAGAGCGCGGCCGTATTGGGCATCTACGGCCTGACGCTGTGCGCGGTAATCACCTTTGCGCTGCCGCCCGTGCTGTGGGCCGAGGCGCCGGCCGCACCGGCCGGCCGATCGGTAAGGCTATCGGCTCTGGCCGTTGCAGTGCTGCCGCTGCTGCTGGCCGCCGTTGTCGGCCAGGCACGGCTGGCCATGGCCAGCACGCAGATGGTGCCCGGCGTCAAGATCAGGCTCGTGCAGCCAAGCGTACCCCAACGGGAGAAGTGGAAGCCGGAGCACCAGGCCCGCATCTTCCAGGATCACCTGGATCTGTCGGTCGCTGCTGCCGATGGTTCCAGCGGTGGAGTTACGCATGTGGTGTGGCCGGAGGCGGCCATGCCCTTCCTGCCGCTCGATACGCCCATGGCGATCACCTCGATCGGACAAATGCTGCCGCCCGGTAGGTTCCTCATCACGGGGGCGCTGCGGGCGGAGCCGCTGCCGCCAGGCTCACCGCGGCCGCGCCGCATCTTCAACAGCCTACTGGTCTTCGGCGAGGGTGGGTCGCTGGCGGCTCATTACGACAAGATCCATCTCGTGCCGTTCGGCGAATACCTGCCCTTCCAGGCGGTGCTGGAGGCCATCGGACTGCGGCAGCTGGTGCGTATGCGCGGCGGGTTCGACTCTGGGACGATGCCACGACCGCTGCTGCACGTACCCGGGCTGCCGCCATTTACGCCGCTGATCTGCTACGAGGTGATTTTCCCGCGCGCCATCGTGCAGGGAGCCGAGCGTCCAGGACTGCTGATCAACGTCACCAACGATGGCTGGTTCGGCAACACCACCGGGCCGCGCCAGCATTTCCACCAGGCGCGCGTGCGGGCGGTGGAGGAGGGCGTGGCACTCATTCGCGTGGCCAACAACGGCATATCGGGCGCGGTCGATCCTTACGGCCGTGTCCTGGCGCGAGTTGAGATGAACGTCCGCGCCTCTGTCGACCTGCCACTACCGGTTGCGCTGATGCCTCCGCTCTACGCCCGCATTGGTGATTGGGTCTTTCTGGCCCTTTGGGCGCTTGGAGCAGCAGTCCTGATTGCACGTACCCGATAGCCACACATGCAAAATGATTCAGTCCGATATCCAATAACATACATCTATTGCTGGGACCTGAGGTTGACGCCGCTCAGATATGCACCTACCAATTGTGGCAACAGGGTGATTGACACGCGTGGGGCTGATTATGTCGAGACCACCTGAATTGATTGATATGGACAGGGAAGTGGATGTGGACAGCAAGGGCTCGCGGCGGCCCAATCCGATCGATGTCCATGTCGGAGGTCGCGTGCGCTTTCGGCGCATGCTACTCGGGATGAGCCAAGAAAAGCTTGGCGAGAAGCTCGGGCTGACATTCCAGCAAATCCAGAAGTACGAAAAAGGCATCAACCGCATCGGCGCCAGCCGCCTGTTCGACCTTGCCCAGGTGCTGGGCGTGTCAGTGCAGTTTTTCTACGAGGAAGCTCCGGCAGCGGACGCCCAACAGCTGATATCGGCTGGGTTCGGCGAGAAGCCGGCCGAAGGATCGATCGTCGAGTTCCTGCGCAGCCGCGATGGCTTGGAGCTGAACAAGGCATTTGTGCGGATTTCTGATGTCAAAGCGCGCCGCGCCATTGTCGATCTGGTGCGCAGTCTGGCCAACGATGACACGGCCCCCTGATGACGAGGCATGTGGGGCATTGCCCAGCCGCATCCGTCCCAACGGTGCGGCCCCACGCCTCTGATGCGGCCGGGCGGCGCTCATCTTGACCCCCGCCTTAAACACTGCAACAAGACCGGCGTTTTGCTGGCCATCCACCTATGGGGAGTTCCGTGTCGCGCAAGTCGTACCTGTTCACGAGCGAGTCCGTTTCGGAAGGGCATCCGGACAAGGTCTGCGATCGCATTTCCGACGAGGTGGTGGACCTGTTCTTCCGTGAAGGTCCGAAGGCCGGCATCGACCCCTGGCAGCTGCGCGTCGCTTGCGAGACGCTCGCCACCACCAACCAGGTCGTCATCGCCGGCGAGACACGCGGCCCCCGGATCATCACCAAGGACTGGGTGGCGCACGTCGCCCGCATGGCCATCAAGGACATCGGCTACGAGCAGGACGGTTTTCACTGGGACAAGGCCGACATCAAGGTTTTGCTGCACCCGCAATCGGCCGATATCGCCCAGGGCGTGGACAGTGGCGGCAACAAGGATGAGGGCGCCGGCGACCAGGGCATCATGTTCGGTTACGCCTGCAAGGATACGCCCGAGCTGATGCCGGCGCCGATCTACTACAGCCACAAGATCCTGCGGCTGATCTCCGAGGCCCGCCATTCGGGTAAGGAGGCGGTGCTCGGCCCCGACTCCAAGAGCCAGGTGACGGTGCGCTACGAAAATGGTAAGCCGGCCGGCGTGACGCAGATCGTCGTATCACACCAGCACTTGGTCGAGTCGATGACCTCCGCCCAGGTGCGCGAGCTGGTCGAGCCCTACGTCAAGAAGGCGCTGCCGAGCGGCTGGATCTCCAAGGACACCGTGTGGCACATCAACCCGACCGGCAAGTTCTATATCGGTGGCCCTGACGGCGACTGCGGCCTGACCGGGCGCAAGATCATCGTCGACACCTATGGCGGTGCAGCTCCACACGGCGGCGGCGCCTTTTCGGGCAAAGACCCTACCAAGGTGGATCGGTCGGCAGCCTATGCTGCGCGCTACCTCGCCAAGAACGTCGTGGCCGCCGGCCTCGCCGACAACTGCACCATTCAGCTCTCTTATGCCATCGGCGTCGCCAAGCCGCTGTCGATCTATGTCGACCTCGCCGGCAACCCCAACAAGATCGACGGCGCCAAGCTGGAAAGTGTGCTGGCCGAGCTGATGGATCTTTCGCCGCGCGGAATCCGCAAGCATCTCGATCTCAACAAGCCGGTCTACGCGCGCACGTCGGCTTACGGCCATTTCGGGCGCGAGCCGGACAAAGACGGCGGCTTCTCCTGGGAGAAGACCGATTTGGTCGACAAACTGAAGTCGGCGATGGCCTGAGACTGCGGCCGCCAATCTGATGCCATGACGAAGCGGTCGCCGAGGCGGCCGCTTTCGTTTTCTGGACTTGGGCAAACATGGACGAGCGGCACCGCCGAGACCTGCGCAGCTACGGCCGACGGCGTGGACGCAAGCCCAGTCGCCGCCAGGTGGCCCTTATCGATCAGTTGCTGCCAGATGTCGTGCTGAGCCTGTCGGAGCCGGCCGCAACGCCGTTGTCAAAGCTGTTCGTCGTGCCGGTGCGCGAGGTGTGGCTGGAGATCGGCTTTGGCGGGGGCGAGCACCTGCTCTGGCAGGCGGCCCAGAACCCCGACGTTGGCTTGATCGGCTGCGAACCGTTCCAGGACGGCGTGACCAAGGTGTTGCGTGGCATTGAGGACGGCAAGATCGCCAACGTCCGCCTGTACGCCGACGATGCGCGCGCCGTGCTGCGTTGGTTACCCGAGGCGAGCCTGGCTCGTGCCTTCATCCTGTTTCCGGACCCCTGGCCGAAGAAGCGCCACCAGAAGCGCCGGCTGGTGTCGGTCGGTCTGCTGCGCGAGCTGGCACGCGTAATGGCAGCGGGTGCGGAATTGCGCGTCGCCACCGATATCGGCGACTACGCACGCGCGATGCTGCAGGCCACCCACAGCGAGGCCAGCTTCGTGTGGGAGCCGCAGGGCCCCGGCGATTGGCGGCAGCGTCCGGTCGATTGGCCGGCCACCCGTTACGAGCAGAAGGCCATTCATGAGGGACGGCGGTGCACCTATCTCAGCCTGCGGCGGCGCTAGCCCTGCCGGGCCAAATCGTTAACGCTCGGGTCAAGGTCAGTCCTATAGAGTGGGGAAAACCGGTCACAGAACTTTGAAAATCAGCTTGCCAAGCGGGCATTTTGTGCATAATCTCCAGGTGCTCATGATCATCTCAACTCTGAGAGTGGGCCCTTGGGGTCCGCTCTTTTTGTTTTGGGCGATCGCTTGAGCAAATTCGAGCCCTTTCTAACGAACCAGACGGATGACGACGACGGTGAGCGGCGCTGCGTCTGACGCGCGCTTCATTGGCGAGACCGGCTTGGCTGCTGATGTTGCAGCGCTGGCGGAGCCGGTCCTCGTCGACTTGGGCTTTCGCCTGGTGCGGGTGGCGATTTCGGGACGCGACGGCACGACCGTGCAGATCATGGCGGAGCGCCCGGATGGCACCATCACTGTGGAGGAATGCGTAGAGATATCGCGTAATCTGTCCGCCGTGCTAGATGCGCATGACCCGATTTCGGGCCACTATACCCTCGAAATCTCCTCCCCTGGCATCGACAGACCGCTGGTCAGGCCCTCCGACTTCGAGGACTGGGCTGGCTACGAGGCAAAGATCGAGCTCAAGGAGGCAATTGCGGGCCGCAAGCGGTTTCGCGGGGTGCTCGAAGGTGTGGAGGACGGCGAGGTCCGGCTGGAGGTCGAACTCGACCAGGTCGGCCAGCAGGTAATCGGGCTGCCGATCGGCATGATCTCGGAGGCGCGTCTGGTGCTCACCGACGACCTCATTCGCGAGGCGCTGCGGCGCTCAAAGCAGGAAATGGCCGCCGAAGCATCCAGCGAGGATGCGGCGGAGTAGTTGGAATTTGGAGGGCGCCAAACTATGGCCCAGGCAAGCACAGGTATCAGTGCAAACAGGTTGGAGCTGCTGCAGATCGCCGATGCGGTCGCGCGCGAGAAGACGATCGATCGCAAGATCGTCATCCAGGCCATGGAAGATGCGATCCAGAAGGCCGCCAAGTCGCGTTACGGCAGCGAGAACGATATCCGCTGCGAGATTGATCCCAAGACCGGCGAGACGAAGCTCACGCGCGTCCTGCAGGTGGTCGAGCTGGTCGAGAACGATGCCACGCAGATCACGCTGGCCGACGCCAAGCGGCGCAATCCCGATGCCAAGGTCGGCGATCTGATCGCCGAGACGCTGCCGCCCCTCGACTACGGCCGGGTATCCGCGCAGAACGCCAAGCAGGTCATTGTGCAGAAGGTACGCGAGGCCGAGCGCGAGCGCCAGCATGGTGAATACAAGGACCGCATTGGCGAGATCGCCAACGGCACCGTCAAGCGCGTCGAGTACGGCAACGTGATCGTCGATCTGGGCCGCGCCGAAGGCATTATCCGTCGTGACGAGATGATCCCGCGCGAGAACGTGCGCCTTGGCGACCGCGTCCGCGCCTACATCTACGATGTGCGGCGCGAGCAGCGGGGCCCGCAGATATTCCTGTCCCGCGCGCGGCCCGAGTTCATGTCGAAGCTGTTCGCCCAGGAGGTGCCGGAGATTTACGACGGCATCGTGCAGATCAAGTCGGTGGCGCGCGATCCGGGCTCGAGAGCCAAGATCGCGGTGATCTCCAAGGATTCCTCGATCGATCCGGTCGGCGCCTGCGTCGGCATGCGCGGCCAGCGCGTGCAGGCGGTGGTCGGCGAGCTACAGGGCGAGAAGGTCGACATCATCCAATGGAACCAGGACGCGGCGACCTTCATCGTCAACGCCCTGGCCCCGGCCGAGGTGACTAAGGTGGTGCTGGACGAGGACTCCAACCGCATCGAGGTGGTGGTGCCCGAGAGCCAGCTGTCGCTTGCCATCGGCCGCCGCGGTCAGAACGTCAGGCTCGCCTCGCAGCTGACCGGCTGGGATATCGATATCCTGACCGAGCAGGAGGAATCCGAGCGTCGCCAGAAGGAATTCACGGAGCGCTCGCAGCTGTTCATGGAGGCGCTCGACGTCGACGAGGTGATCGCGCAGTTGCTGGCCACCGAAGGCTTCGAGTCGGTTGCAGAAGTCGCGTTCGTCGATGCCGGCGAGGTGGCGCACATCGAAGGCTTTGACGAGGAGACGGCCAAGGAGATCCAGTCGCGCGCGCGCGACTACCTGGAGCGCCAGGAGGCAGAGCGAGACGCTCGGCGCAAGGAGCTCGGCGTCTCCGACGACCTCGCCAAGATCCCGGGCGTCAACAGCCAGATGCTGGTGGCGTTCGGCGAGCACGGCATCAAGACCGTCGACGACCTGGCTGATTGCGCCACCGACGAGTTGATCGGTTGGACCGAGCGCAAGAAGGAGAAGGATGCCGAGCCGGTGCGGCACAAGGGTGCCCTGGAGGGCATCGAGATCAGCCGCAAGGACGCCGAGGATATGATCATGGCGGCCCGTATCGCTGCGGGCTGGGTAACGGCTGAGGACATTGAGAAGATGCGTGCGGAGCAGGCGGCAGCAGCGGCTGCGGCCGAAGCTGCCAAGGCAGCCGCGGTTGCACCCGCGGACGCCAAGGTCTGACGGTCGTGGTGAGGAGCGGGACCATAGGTGGCAGGCGCACGGACCACAGCTGGCGACGCGCAGGGGCAGGGAGCCATCGGCTCGCTGCGCCAGTGTGCCGTCACGCGCGCGCAGTTGCCGCCTGACGAGCTGATCCGCTTCGTTCTGGCTCCCGACGGTTCTATTGTGCCAGACCTCGCCCGGCGGTTGCCCGGCCGCGGCGTGTGGGTTACCGCAACGCGTACGATGGTGGATGCGGCGGTCCGCCGGAAGGTGTTTGCCAGAAGCCTAAAGCAGCAGATTACGGCGCCCGACAGCCTGCCCAATCTGGTCGAGCAGTTGCTGGTCAAACGCGTGGCCGAGGCGCTAAGCCTAGCCAACAAGGCGGGCCAGCTCGTGGCCGGATTTGCCAAGGTAGAGGCCCTTTTGGAACAGGGTCAGGCGGCGGTCCTGTTGCACGCGAGCGACGCCGGCGCCGATGGTGTCGAGAAACTCGATCGCAAATTCAAAGCGTTAATCGGCCCCGAGCGCTTCCAGAAATCAACCGTGGCCGAATTGACGAGCGCGCAATTGAGCTTGGCCATCGGCCGGCCAAATGTGGTACATGCTGCAGCGTCCGAGGGTGGTGCCAGCCAACGGATGCTGCAGGAAGCGGTGCGCCTTAGGCGTTACCGAGCGGGCGAGGGCCAAGGCCCTGGCCCTTCTTGCCATTGATTCAATCGAACACAGGACGTGCATGTCTGAGACGAAGGAAACCACTGATAAGACGCTCCGCAAGCCGTTGAGCTTGAAGCGGACGGTCGAGTCCGGTCATGTCCGCCAGAGCTTCAGCCACGGCCGCTCGAAGTCGGTGGTCGTCGAGAAGAAAAAGACGCGCAAGCTGGCAACGGCCGGCGAGGCGGACGACGGCAAGGTCCTGGAGCCCACCGAGGCTGCTCGCGGTGGCGTTGCCGAGGTTGCGCCACCCAAGACCGGCGGTCTGTCGACCGATGAGCTCGATGCGCGCCGGCGTGCGCTCGAGGCCGAGCGGGACCGTGCCGAGGCGGCCGAGCGCGAGCGCGCCCGCCTCGAGGCACTGCGGCCAAAAATCGAGCCGAAACCCGAGCCTGCGCCCGAGGCAAAGCCGGCGCAGGAGCCGGCGGTGGTCGCCAAGGTCGACGTCAAGGTCGAGGAAGCACCCAAGAAGGTCGTCGAGACCAAGCCGGCTGCGCCCGAAAAGGCGAAGACCGCGGAAGCCGTGCGTCGGCCCGAGCAGGTAGCGCGCCGTACCGGCCGCGCGGCCGAGATCGAGCCCGAGATCGAGGACGATGCGCGCGGCAAGAAGAAGGGCGCAAAGCCCATCAAGAGCCCGGTCAAGCCGGGAGAGGACAAGCGCGAGCGCATCAAGCTCACCATCAACAACGCCTTCGACGAGGCCCAGCGTGAGCGCTCGCTCGCTTCGCTCAAGCGCAAGCGCGAGCGCGAGAAGCTGCGCCAGGCCGGCGTTCAGCAGCCGCGCGACAAGGTGATGCGCGAGGTGATCATCCCCGAGGTGATCACCATCCAGGAACTCGCCAACCGCATGACGGAGCGGTCTGTCGACGTCATCAAACTGCTGATGGCGCAAGGTGAGATGCACAAGATCAACGACGTGATCGATGCCGACACGGCCGAGCTGATCGTGACCGAGTTCGGCCATACGCCCAAGCGTGTCTCGGAAGCCGACGTCGAAGAAGGTTTCATCGGCCAGACCGACGCCGATGAGTATCTGGAGCCGCGTCCGCCCGTGGTTACCATCATGGGCCACGTCGACCACGGCAAGACCTCGCTGCTGGATGCTATCCGCAAGACCAACGTGGTGAGCGGAGAAGCCGGCGGCATCACCCAGCACATCGGCGCCTATCAGGTGACGACGCCTGATGGGGAGAAGATCACGTTCATTGACACGCCGGGCCACGAGGCATTCACGGCCATGCGCGCGCGCGGCGCCAAGGTCACCGACATCGTCGTGCTGGTGGTGGCGGCCGATGACGGCGTCATGCCGCAGACGGTCGAAGCCATCAACCACGCCAAGGCCGGCGGTGTGCCGCTGATCGTGGCCATCAACAAGATGGACAAGCCGGATGCAGATCCCCAACGCGTACGCATGGATTTGCTGCAGCACGAAGTGATCGTGGAAAGCGTGTCGGGCGAGACGCTCGAGGTGCCGGTTTCGGCGCTCAAGCGCACCGGTCTCGACAAGCTGCTGGAAGCCATCCACCTGCAAGCCGAACTGCTCGATCTGAAGGCCAATCCCAAGCGTTCGGCCGAAGGCGTCGTGATCGAGGCCAAATTGGAACGCGGCCGCGGCTCGGTGGGCACCGTGCTGGTACAACGCGGCACGCTCAAGGTCGGCGATATCGTGGTCGCCGGCAGTGCCTGGGGCCGCGTGCGCGCCCTGATCGATGATCGCGGCGAGACCGTTAGCTCGGCTGGACCGTCCGTGCCAGTGGAGATCCTTGGCTTCGACTCGGCACCGGAAGCGGGCGACCCGTTTGCCGTCGTCGAGAACGAGGGCCGGGCGCGCGAGATCACCGACTACCGCGTGCGCAAGCGTCGCCAGACGCTGGGCTCGGCCGGCACGGCGCGCACCCTCGAGCAGATGATGCAGCAGCTCAAGGAGGCTGGCCGCAAGGAGTTCCAGCTGCTGGTCAAGGGCGACGTGCAGGGATCGGTGGAGGCCATTGCCGGGGCGCTGCGCAAGATTGGCAACGACGAGGTCGAGGCACGCATCGTGCATTCCGGCGTCGGCGGCATCACCGAGTCCGACATCGCGCTCGCCAATGCCTCAAAGGCTGTGGTGATCGGGTTCAACGTGCGCGCCAACGCCCAGGCCAAGGCGCTCGCCGACCAGTCGGGCGTCGAGATCCGCTACTACAACATCATCTATGATCTCGTGGATGATGTGAAAGCGGCCATGTCGGGCCTGCTGGCCCCCACGCTTCGCGAGATCTTTCTTGGCAACGCGCAGATCCTGGAGGTGTTCAACATTTCCAAGGTCGGCAAGGTGGCGGGCTGCCGCGTCACCGACGGCAAGGTCGAGCGCGGTGCCAAAGTGCGCCTGATCCGCGACAACGTGGTGATCCACGAGGGAACGTTGTCGACGCTCAAGCGCTTCAAGGACGAAGTGAAGGAAGTGCCGGCTGGCCAGGAGTGCGGTATGGCCTTCGCCAACTACCAGGACATCCGCGCCGGTGATGTGATCGAGTGCTTCAACGTCGAGACCATCGCGCGGTCCCTGTAAACGGTGTCAGACCTTTGGTCTGACACCGCTGCTTTAACCATTCCAGCGTGCGGGGTCCGAAAGGTCCCTCACCAGTTTTCCGGGTCGGCGCGCAGGTGTCAGACCCGGAGGGTCTGACACCCATCATGGCCAATCGCCGATCCGACAAGAACGCCGGCCCGTCGCAGCGTCAACTGCGCGTCGGAGAACTCATCCGGCACGCGCTGGCCGAGATGCTGACGCGCGGCGAGATCCATGATGACGTGCTGGCCGCGCATGTGGTGACCATCCCCGAGGTGCGCATGTCGCCCGATCTGCGGCTTGCCACCATCTATGTGACCACGCTAGGCGGGGAGGATCTCGCGCCGGTTCTTGCGGCGCTCGACAGAAACCGCAAATACATCCGCAGCGAGGTTGCACACGTCGTCAATCTCAAGTTTGCGCCCGACGTGCGCTTCCGCGCCGACGAGACGTTCGACGAGGCGCGCCGAATCGACGAGATACTTCGCTCCCCCAAGGTGGCCCAGGACCTGAAGAAGGCCTGAGCGTTCTTACTACTCGAACGAAGATTGACGAATGGCGCGCCGCAAGAAGGGCAGATCGGTTCACGGCTGGCTGGTGCTGGACAAACCGGTCGGCATGACCTCGACGCAGGCCGTCGGGGCCGTGCGCCGCGCGTTCGATGCGCGCAAGGCGGGCCACGCGGGTACCCTCGATCCGCTGGCGACCGGCATTCTGCCCATCGCGCTCGGCGAGGCCACCAAGACGGTGCCGTATGCGGTGGATGGTCAGAAGAGCTACCGCTTCACCGTGCGCTGGGGCGTGGAAACCGACACAGACGATGCGGAGGGCCGCCCCGTGGCCACCAGCGATGCCCGCCCCGAGCGTGCCGCCATCGCGGCAGTGCTAGCTGACTTCACCGGCGAGATCC
>DASTOW010000373.1:0-9535 GCA_035762425.1 Hyphomicrobiaceae bacterium
GCGCCATTCATCACTGCCATCGTGGCGTCAATCTACAAACATGCCTTGCTGCCGGCGAGTAGCGACACATCCAGGCCGCGCATCCCGGAGGCGGTAACGCTGGCGCACTTGTCGACCAAGAAAAGCGTTCGCGACGACACAATTGGTTTGGGTCTCGTGACGGCACCTTCCAATTGTGCGCCGGATGGGGAACACAAGACCCCGCCTGACCTGCCGACAGCAACCCTGAAGCGATGGGAGACTCGCGTCGACTTTGCCTCCTCCCGAGGGGCGAATTGACGATCGCGCCGCTGTTGACCGCCGTCGGACTGAGGCGCGGAATCAGGGCACCAGTGGCGGGGGCCGGGCGCCCTGATCGATCACCTTGGCGCCGGCCAACCGGTCCTCGCCGATCACACACACAACGGTTGGCAAAGCCATTCATTCCCGAGCCGGCGGAATTTGCTTGCATTGACCGTCCCCACGTCATGGGCAGACCGGGAAAGGAGGATCCGCTTTCGACCAGCGTGGTCTTGGTCCGTGCCGGTCGCACATGCTACAAGCATTTGCGATGGGCACTTGGGGTCCCGGTCCGTTTGACAATGACGCCGCCGCCGATTTCCTCGACGCGCTGCGCGTGTCTCACACACGCTGCATTGCCAAGGCCCTGCGCGAGATCGCCCGAGCCCCGGCCGGCACATACATCGACTTCGACGATGCCGGCGCTGGTTGGTCGGCCTGTGAGATGGTTGCTCTCGCCTTCGGCTATGGCGACACCGCCACACTCGACGACCACATCCTCGATCTGGCCGGCAAGCTGCGCCCAAAGGAGGAGCACAGGTTGCTGGCGTTGGACGTGCTGGCGCGCATCGCTGACCCAGCCACCTGCGAGCTGGCCGGCCTGTGGCATGATGGCAGCGACGGCGCACAGTTCGACGCGGCCCTGGATCATCTGCGCTCCCGACTGCAAGCCGCGGCCAAAGGCCCGCGGGAGCTGCCCAAGCCGAAGGCAGGCGATGTGA
Source organism: Hyphomicrobiaceae bacterium (assembly GCA_035762425.1). Taxonomy (GTDB): domain Bacteria; phylum Pseudomonadota; class Alphaproteobacteria; order Rhizobiales; family Hyphomicrobiaceae; genus AWTP1-13. The sequence continues at coordinate 1,002 of DASTOW010000373.1, forward strand.
TTGTTCTGCAGTCCGCCCCCCAATCCGCGCAGTTGGTCGTAGTCCAGGTCGTGGGCCCGGGGGAGGTCGCCATATTTGAGGGCACATACGCAGATGAGAAGGCCGCGCTTGAGGGCGTGAGGAACCGGCCAGCGCGGCGGGTGCCGACGACCGCCAACAAGCTCCTGCGTCGCGGCCGGAAGCTCGGCAACGTGCCGCTGCGCAAGGAGCTTCGGGCAAAGAAATACTATGCAAGCGAAAGCGGCGCGCTCGAACACTACTATGTCTCGACAGCAACCGGCGGTGGCTTGCGGAGGGCATCATACCAAGAAGCGCGCGACCACGATATGAACCGTCTCCACGATGAGGAGGCGATCCGCGCAGTCGCCCAGGGCACGCGGCCGGTTGAACGCGTTCGCTCGCTCGAGGAACGCGAAGCCGAATTGCGCGCACGCAATGCCGCGACATGGGTCGGCCGGCGGCAAGTGACGACACCGGGTCCGTTCGGTGACGGCGCCCTTCTGGAGCGCCTGCTGCAGTGGATCGAGCAGTATGGCATCGACAATGCCGTACAACGGTTCCACGATGAGGCGGTCGGCAAGCAAGGATACGGTCGGCCCAGGGAGAGCGAGGAGCGTCGCTCCTATGCATTCGCCGGCCTGGTCGCGCTCTGGCGTGGGACGTGGCCGCACAGCGTCTGGCCTGCGCAGTTGAGCAAGCGCCTGCCTCCGGCTCCCGACGCCAACCTCATGCCCCTGGCACTGAGTGCCGCGCGCATTCTGGCCGCGCGCGTCCTCACTCGCGACGCTGAGCTCAGATTGATGTGGGATGCGGCGGCCGACCGTGGCGCTGAGCTGCGCAAGTGCGTGGCGTCGCTGCAGGCGGCACTCGCCGAGTGAGTACGTGAGGCGCTGGGTCGAGCAACTCGCAAGTCAAGGGCCCGGCCACCTCTGCCATCCCGCATCAACGCGCGAGTCCAGACGGCCACCGTTGGGTGCGAAATAGACGGGAGTAGATCAGAACCCCGATCGGCAACTCGGCGCGCTGGTGGTGAACCGCCCGACCCTTCTACTGGTATCGTTTTTTGCAGCGGCGCCGCGCGCAGGTGTGCGTGAATGGCGGCTTCCGGTCGCAACCAAGCAATGTCTCGGGCAATGCACGAACAGTGTGTGACAAAGCGGCTCGGCGCGCCCGCCAACTGGCGCCTAGAGGACGCCATACGCGGCAAAGAACGCCAAACCGGCGAGGATGGTCGCCAGCATGGCCGCGACGAACGGCCATCGCACCTGCGCAACAATGCGCCGTCTTTCCTCTTTCAGCCAGTCACGCACGAAACTCACCGTCGGCCACAGCTGCACATGACCGAGGTCCTCAAATACGTCCAATCCCCCTTGCCTGTGTCGAGCATACGCAGATCGCACCTGGGAGTAGCCCAGACCTGCAAGCGCCTGCCGACACCGCACATCGTCCTGCGCCCTTTTGACGATGGCCGGGAATTCCCCATCGCCGGACTGTGTGGCCTGTTCCGGCATGATTGCTCCTTGCTTCTGAGGCGCTGCGCATCAATGGGGCTTGGTGGCGTGCGGCCGTCGTCCCCCTTCGACAACGGTCGCCGGCGATCCCTATTCCGGTCCACGAAATCAAGTCCACGTGATGCCCTTCGCCGCCAAGCCTGTCCGCAGGCAATGACGCCCCTTTCTCCTGCTCGCCCGACCAATTAGGCAGCGTCGCCGAAGCGCCCTCAGCCCACTCAAGACTGAGAATTTACTCGGTCTCCACCCTGCTTGCGAACTCGCTTCCAGGTTCCCTACAGACCAGGGTGCGGAAAGGTACGATTTTCACCCGTTCTTAACGGCTGTTGGGCTTTGTCCGCGGCCATTATCGAAGCCGTTGCCACGCTGGGCGCCAGCATGGGCATGACCACGACTACGTGCCGTCGGCATCACAGAAGTCCAGGGCTATTTCATTAGCCGGCCTCAGTCAGCGGCACACGTTGCCACGATGGTTCGTGTGGCGGCCTGCAACGCTCGTACGGCGGCTTAGTCAGGCAGGCCTGACTTTGCCCATCGGTCAGCTCCCGCGTTATGGCTCCTGCCCCACCCCCTCGTGCGGGGCGGCACTGGTACTGGCCGGTGGCCACCGCCTACAAAACCACGGCGATCATTGGCCAGACGCCACGATTGCCTGCAAGCTCGTGATGAGCGAGGACTTGCACAACCGTCACCGTCGCTGTCCTCGTGACCTGCGATGTGGAGGACGTCGTGGCCGCGATTGCCGCATATTGCCGACCTAGCCTCCGGCATAATGGCAGCGCGTGCAGGGTGCGATCCTGGCGCAGCTGGGTGCGAACCCCTTAAAGAGATTGAGGCCAACCTTGGCGTTGCATGCCAGGCCGACCAAACGGGTTTGGGCAAGTGCTGAACGCCTACGGAGTGCGGATCATTCAAGTCCAGCTGACCGAATTTGCACCCCAGCCCGCGCCGTCGCCATCAATGGGCATGCGGCCATCGGCCAATGCGCGTTGTGGACCGGCTTTGTGAAACCCATCCCATGCCGTGAGAGTGGGGAGACCTACTCTGCGCCACCGGTCCGCCTGGGTTTGGGATGGTTCGTGCAGTCGACTACGGCCCTTGCCGTCTTGCGAACTCGTCGATGGTGGTCGATGGCTTGCCGAGCATCTGCCAGGTTTCCTGCGCCTTAAACACTTCCGGATAGCTCAAGACCGCGTCCATTATGCGGGCATTGAAGTCCATCGCTGGCGACATGGTGCCGAGGGCCTTTACCAGCCAGAGAGGTATCTTGAATACGAACCGGCGCGGTCGCGTGTGCTGCGCGAACCGTCGGCCGGCCTCGTCGTAGGTCAGCGGCACCGGACCCTGAATGACGAACTCGCGGTTGACGGCGTCACCGAGCGCAAACGACCTTGCCACCTGCTTGCCGAAATCCGCCGCTGCGATCCAGTAGTTGGGATGGCGCGCGCTGCCGATCAGCGCAAGAAACCTGCCCATGCCGTGCCGCTGCGGCAGCGTTTCCATGAAGTTCGATGGATAGAAGATCGTAAAGGGAATGCCTGACCCCTTGATCTTGGCGATAGCCTTTCGCCATACCTCGATAACCCACCAGCCCTTGGCATCGCCGTCTTGGATGAGCGCGGAGAGATAGGCGATCCTGCGGACGCCGCAGGCGCGTGCCGCGGCCAGAATATTGTCGAGACCTTCGGCCTCGGCGTGGAAATCATCTTTCCTTTCGCTGGGCGCGATGGAAACACTCACATAAACGGCATCCTGTCCCGCGAGACCGCGCTGCAAGCTGTCAGGATTTGCAGCATCCGCCTGCACCAGCTTGGTCTGCGCGGGCAGAACCCGCCGGGCACGCTCGATGTTGCGAACCAGCGCCGTCACTTCGAAGCCGGCGTCCACCAGCTCGGCGACCACCGGGATGCCGAGCATGCCGGTGGCGCCGATCACGGCAATTTTCTGCAGTGCCATGCATCACCCCTGGGCTTGGCCGCGATCGCACCACCAATCGTCGAGCGCCATGGCGGTCGCGACAGATCTTGTCGCCATGGACAGGATGGGCTCCGGTGGCATTGGCAGGATGCGCTGGTTGACGAACCACAAGTCCGTCAGCTCCGTCTTCCGCCCCAGCACGAGGTCGCGAATGATGCGGCCGTTCATCTGCGTCATGGCCACGCCGTGGCCCGTGCAGCCGATCGAATAAACCGCTCCGCCGCCGTCCATGGTGCCGACCTGCGGGGTAAAGTTCGCCGTCACGGAAAAGGCGCCGCCCCAGCGGTGCGCGATCCTAATGCCGCGCAAGGCCGGAAAGGTGTCGCCGATGAACCGCTCCAGGTGCGCCCACGCCTTGGGCGAGGAGTCGTGGTTCATGCCACCGTTGAATGGCACATGTCCCGGACCGCCTCCGGCCAGAATGCGCCCGTCGCGGGTGAGCCGGTAGAAATGCATGAAGTTGCGAGCGTCTTCGATCGTCTCACGGCCTTGCCAGCCCAAGCCTTCGAGCTGCTCTGGTGTGAGCGGATCGGTGACGACGACATAGGTGAAGGCAGGAGTCTGCTTGGAGCGCATGCCCGGCAGAAGGTGCGTGTAGCCGTTGGTGGCGTACACGACCTTGTCGGCCGACACACGACCTCCTGCCGTCTGCAGGACGAATCGACCCGATTGGCGCTTTACCGACATCACGCGCGTGTTCTCATAGAGACGTGCACCCTTTGCTAATGCGAGCCCGCGCAGGCCTTCAACCCACTTCATCGGGTTGAGGCTGCCGCAGCCGGGCTCCCAGCAGGCGCCATGCAATGCGGCGGCCGAGCGGATGCGTGCTGCGATCCACGCGGGCTCCACCCATTCGAAGCCCTTGATCCCGAGGTTTTGCAAGAACTCCACCTCCTTGCGCACCCGGTTGGCGTAGGTCGGCGTAGTGGCAACGCGCAAGAAGCCGCTGCGCTCGTAGTCGCAATCGATGCCATTGTCGGCAATCATGCGTTCGAGGGAAGCGACGGCGCCGACCATATAGTCGTGCGCTTCGCAGATCCGCTTGTTGCCGTGCAGCAGCTTCATCAGGCCCACCGACGAGCCGAACAGGGTCATGACGAAGCCGGCGTTGCGGCCGCTGGCGCCGTAGCCTGTTGTCTCCGCCTCGAGGATCGCCACATCGAGGCTCGGCTCCGCGCACTTCAGGTGGTAGGCCGTCGCCAGTCCCGTATAGCCGCCACCGATCACCGCCACATCGGCTGAGAGGTCTGTCGCAACCGCGGGGCATGCGGCGCGAGGCGGGCGGCTTGCCGACCAGTGGCAGCTGTAGGTGCCGGTCATTGGCTCGCCCCGTGCATGCGTGACTGGCGCAGCGATTGCCACAGCGAGCCGGCGAACATGGCCGCCTTGTCGAGTGCGGTCGCTGCCGGAACGCGGCTGAGGCCGCAACTGTGGAACGATGTCAGCATCATCCAGGCCATGACGCTGCTGGTGGTTCTGTCGAGGCGCTCTGCCCATCCACTCCGCTCGACGTCCCCGATCGGGCGCGTCCGTTGTTGCACCAGCTCTGCCACGGTTGCTGTGTCTGCATCGGCGACCTTGATCTTGGCATAGCGGGCTACGGTCGCGAAATCGCGCCGCCACAAGGCACCAACGAAAGCGATCGGAGTGAACGACTGCTTGTCGAGGGTAAGTGCGCGTGGGCCGCCTTCGCTCGCGGCTTCTTTCTCGAAATCGTCATGATAGCGGCTCCAGTGCCGGGCGGGCTTCAGGTGGTGTTCGACGTGATAGTCATCGCCGAGACTGCCGTGCTCCGGCCCTGCGTAATCGAGTGTGTTGCCATGCACGGCGTGCACATCGTTGGCATCGATCACGCCATGCTGGAAGAAGGCAACCAGGGTCAGAATGTTGCCGCCGAAGAAGCGGGAGACGTAGATTAACACGCCCGCGATCGGATTGATGACGGTGACCGCGATCACAAACGCGTACCAGATTGCAAGGCCGCGTTTGAACTCGCGCAACTGGCGGTCCTTCTTGCGGCGGCGCAAATAGGGGATGACGGTGAACCCCGACACGAGCTCCAGACCCTGCCAGAAGGCATGCCGAGCGAAGTCGAAGAAGCTCTTGCGGTCGTATGCCATGGTCGACTGCGTGTCATCGGGACCGTTCTCCTCGACATGGTGCACGTAGACATGCTGGATGCGATAGTAGTCGGGCACCCGCGCCGATAGCAGCGGCAGCACCTTGTCGAAATAGACTTGGCACGCCTTCAGCGTCCGCCGCGTGGCATCCGACGCGTCGGGCTTCGGATTGAAGATGCGGTTGTGGATGTTGACGTGGTCGGTGATCTCGTAGGGGAACTGGCTGAGCAGCAAGAGCGCGCTGTAGGCCAGCACCACGAAGTAGTTGGTCGTTGATGGCACGATCAGCAAGACGATCAGCGGCAGTATGACGATCGAGTTGCCTACCCAGATGCGCGCGAAGATCGCATCAATGGAGTTGGGAAGCACACTTTCAAACCACCTGTCGATTGTCCGACTGGCAATCGTGGCGCGAACACCCTCGAAGGTGTCGGGGATCTGGGTGTAGGCTAGGTAGGTGCGCGCCAGAAAACCGATGCCGAACCAGACGGCAACCTCGCGTAGCACATCGTGCGGGTTGAGATAGTTGGGAAGGAACGTGTCGATGCTTTGCGTTAGGCAGGCCAGTCCGATGGAAGCGCTGCTCAGCCAGAACAGGGGGTGCCGCTCCAGCACCGATCTCGGCACAACCAGGGCGGTGATGGCGGCTGGTATCGCACTGAACCAATAGAAGAACCAGCACACGCCGATGAAGGTCATCGACAGGATGCTCGCAAGCGCGGTGACAAGGCCCCGCAGGCGGTGCGGCGGCTTTTGCGCGCGGCCGACAAGGGCAGAGTAGTCGGAGCGCTCGACAGCCTGCGCGCCAGGCGCATGACGGGGACTACACATAGCATCTCTCTTGCGTTGAGAAACACGGGACTGAGTATTTACGCGGGATCAGGCGACGGCCGTCATCGCCGGGCGGTTGCGATAGGCGCTGATCGGCGTGGCCTTGAACGTGAGCCCCTGCAGGTCGCTCACGACTCGGTCAACGAAGGCGCGCGTCTTGTCGACCACCACTTGGCGCTGCTTGTCGAGCGTCACCATATGATAGCTGTCGTCCAGGATCACAACGTCGACGGAGCCAGCCAGCGCTTTTTGCAGGTAGAGCGCGTTGTTGAGGTCGGCATGATCGTCCTCCCGCGAATGCACGATCAGTGTCGGCTGCTCGACCTTGCCCAGATCCTTCATCGCCGCCTCGACCATCCAGCGGTGCTCCAGCACCATGGCGGCCGGCGTGCCGGTTGTGCCCACCTCCGGGCCATCGGCAGATGCCAGGGCCAACCGCACGAACTCGCGAACGCGCGGACACTTGATCCCGAGAGACGCGGCGTCGGGAAACTGCATCAGGCTTGCCATCCACTTGTATCGCACGAGGCTGAACAGCTTCATGTACCACGGCATTGCCCAACCGTTGATCCAAAGGGTCGGTGCGAACAGTGAGATGCCCTGTACCTTCTCCGGATGCCTGATGGCCAGGTGCAGGCCGATGATGCTGCCAAGACAGAGGCCGCCCACGATCACCGTGTCGCAATCTTTGCGCAACTCAATCAGCGCGTCTTCGGCGCTGCGATACCAATCTTTCCAGCCCGTCTTCACGACGTCAGCGCGGCTACCGCCATGGCCGGCAAGTTGCGGGCAATGCACGGTGTAGCCGGCGCGAGCCAGGCCCATTGCGACGTAGCGCACTTCGGCAGGCGTCCCGCACAGGCCGTGGATGAGGAGAACTCCGGTTTTGCCACCGGCGATTTTGAAAGTCGTGTTTGTTCCGGTCATGGTCCGCGAGCCCTGTTTGCAAGGTTGATGCTGGACCCTAGGGCGGTACGGACTTGCGCGAAGTTCCGTCGGGAACAGGCCGATCGATGTTGTCCGCGCTGGCCGCGCGCGCGAGGTGCGGCGGCCAGGCGCGGCCGCCAGCCTCCGATTGAAGCCACACCACCAGGCCAAATGCGTCGCGCAGGCGACATGCGTCGCGAGCTGTATCAGGGGGAACAGCTGGCCGCGATCGATCCGACTAACAGCAGAGCTAGACAGGCTGGTCCACGGCCGCTCACAACCGACCCGAGGTAAGATCCATGACCACGACAAGCAGGTTTGCGATGGCATCCTTGATCATCGGCCTCACAATGGCCTGTCGCCCCGTTGTTGCTGCTGCGAGCCCCACCGGCATCTGGTTCGATCACACTGGCCGTGGCGCGGTAGAGATTACTGACTGCGGCGGCAAGCTGTGCGGGCACATCGTTTGGCTCAAGGATGCGGCCAACATTGGCACCTGCGGGCGGCAGGTGCTCGGCGACGTCAAGCCAATGACGGGCGGAAGGTGGGATGGCGGCTGGATCTACGACCCCGAGAGGAACTCCAAGTACGATGTGGAGATCACCCAGCAATCCGATCAGAAGCTGAAGGTGATGGGCTATGCAGGGGTGAAGTTTCTGAGCGAGACCATGATATGGAAACGCGCTCCAGCCGACCTGCAAAAATGCGGTTCCAACCCGTCACGGGCGGCTTTGGAGCCCGTGCCTGAGACGACCGCCGAAGACAAGGTCCCTCCGGCAGCCGACCTGCCCGCGCGTGCCGTCGAGCCTCCGGCTTCGCAAGCAACCAAGCCCGGCAGGCGCGACACTGCGGCAGCACATGGCAAGCAGAAGGACTGCACGGTGCGGCTGCCATACGTCGTGATCACGATACCTTGCCTCGACTGACGCAAGGGCTTGAGCGGCTAGCCACCGAGACGCGCAGCCAAGTCGCCGACCACGCCTGGATTGGCGGCGTATCGGGGCCGGGCCCTGCCAGTATGGTGAAAGAAAGCCGCACTCCCGCCTGCGCCAGCGAACGCCTGGGGCGAGGCGACGGGGTATTCCCAACCCCTGCCCGTTCCTGCTGATGGGCCGCAGCGGCAAACAACGATCGCATCGGGCTGCGTCGAGTGCTTGCCGCAAGCAGC
>DASTOW010000374.1:0-10956 GCA_035762425.1 Hyphomicrobiaceae bacterium
AAGGCCTGCGGGTCAGCCAGCCCGACGTCCTCGATTGCCATCCGCACCAGGCGCCGGGCGATGAACAAGCGATCCTCGCCGCCGTCCAGCATGCGCGCCAGCCAATACAAGGACGCATCGGGGTCGGAGCCGCGCACCGACTTGTGCAGCGCACTGATCAGGTTGTAGTGACCGTCGCGCGACTTGTCGTAGAGCGGAGCGCGCCGCTGCACCAAGCCGGTGAGAGCCTCGCGGCTCAGCGAATCCGAACCAGCCGGCACCGAGCCGAATAGCTCCTCCACCATGTTGAGCGCGGTGCGGCCGTCACCGTCGGCCATGGCTTTGAGCGTCTCGCGCGCCTCGGCATCGAGCGGCAGCGCGCGCCCCTCCTCCTGCTCGGCCCGCTGCAGCAGCTTTTCCAACGCCGGATCGTCCAGCCGATGGAACACCAGCACGACGGTGCGCGACAGCAACGCGCCGTTCAGTTCGAAGGACGGGTTCTCCGTGGTGGCACCTACCAACGTGATGGTGCCGTCCTCCACGTAGGGCAGGAAGCTGTCCTGCTGCGAGCGGTTGAAGCGGTGGATCTCGTCGATGAACAGCAGCGTGCCGGTGCCGGTCTGGCGCAGGCTCTTGGCGCGATCGAAGGCCTTGCGCAGATCCTGCACGCCCGAGAAGATCGCCGACAGCTGCTCGAAGGCGAGCCTGGTCTCGTCCGCCAGCAGGCGCGCTACCGTGGTCTTGCCCGAGCCCGGCGGACCCCACAGGATCATGCTCTGCAGGCGCCCGCCCTTCAGCATGCGCGTCAGCGTGCCCTGGGGGCCGACCAGGTGATCCTGGCCGACGACCTCGGACAGCCGCTTCGGCCGCAGCCGGTCGGCCAGCGGTCGCGGAGTGCCTTTGTCGAGACCGGCGGCTTCGAACAGATTGGTCATGACCAATCATAGCCTGGCCGCCAACCGGTGTCCCAGACCAGCATCGCTTCGGTTGCAATGACTAGCCTTTGCCGGTAGGCGGCGGCCGGCCCGTGTATCCTGCCCTGCCCCCTGGCTGGGGGGTAAGGACGCGCGCCCTGATGCAAGCCCTTTCGGCCCCCATCAGGGCGGTCGCACGCAAATACCTCAGGCTTCCGCGGTCTGCCGCCGCCGCCGCATCAGCAGCATCAGCAGCGAGCCTACGATACCGATCGCGCCAGCGCCGACGCCCGCCTGCACCATGAAGGCATCCTGGTCCTCCTGCCGGCTCGCATCCTCGATCACCACGGGCGTTACTGATGCATCATCGCGCAGATACTTGATGCGCAACGCGTTGCGCGTCAGCTTGTCGTTCCTAACGAGCTGGTCGGCAAAGGTACGGCTGACGCTCACCTTTTCCGCCTTGCGCACGCCGCCCTTGTCGTCCTTCCACGCAAGATCCAGAGAATAGCTGGTGCCGCCGCGACGACGTTGCGTGCGCGTTGCGCCTTCGATGATTGCTGTTGCCTCGACCCCGTTGGTCTCCACGTCACGGATTCTTTCTGCATCCGACCAGGAAAAATAAGCCAGCGCCGGTCCGCCGACCGCGGCAATCAGCAACAACCAGCGCACTTTGTCGATCAACCATGCCAGCATAGCCATCCCTCACACCGATCTGTCCCCCGCACGCGAGCGATTAATCAGTCGACGGCGACAAATTGACGGCCCCAGTGCGACGATCATGTGTGATGATCGACGATGGGCTAGGTCGCGTTAGACGGCGCGAGCGGACGCCTTGCCCCAAAAAATTGCGAAGGCGTTTGCTCAATCAGTGCCTGTGCCCGAGCGAACCCTTTGTGCTCGGCAAGAGGCTTATCGGCTATGACCTTTGCTTCTTGGCAGGCGGGACATGCAGCGGTCGGTTGAATTCTACACCCGGCAGCTTGGCCTCAAGCCGGCTTTGAGAGACAACGCGTCATTCGCAGTAACGCTTCGCCGTCTCTAGCCTGGAATCTGCAGCTGCAGGGACTGCGCACCACGCTTGACCACCACCTGCCACAGCTGCGGTTTGTCCTTGAGCACGTTGTCCAGCTCGACGACGGTGACGATCTTCTGGCGCCCCACCTGCACGATCACATCGCCCTGCTTGAAGCCGAGCCGGCTCGCAGTCGAGCCCGCCCGCACCGACAGCACCACCACGCCATCCTCCTCCTCAAGCCCGAGTTCATCGCTCACGCCCGGCAGGATGTTGCTGACGCGCGCGCCGTCGAAGGGATGCTGGCCCGCCAGGTTGCGCACGTCATCGCGACCCGGCGCGGGCGCCGGCCGCAGCGCGATCTCCATGGTCGTCCGCTTGCCCTTGCGCACGACATCGAGGCGGGAGCGGTTCCCGACCCCGCGGGTGGTCAGCCGATACTGTGCAGTGCGCGCGTCGGTGACTTCATAGCCGTCGATGGCCACGATCACGTCGCCCGCCTGCAGGCCAGCCTCAGCCGCCGGTCCCTTGGCGTAGAGGCGCGTGACGGCTGCGCCACCGACCCGATCGAGCCCTAGCGCCTCGGCCAGTTCGCGCGTCACCGCGTCCAATTTGGCACCAATCCACGGCCGCTCGATCTTGCGGCCCGTCACGGCGCTGTCCACGTACAGCTTCACGAGGTTGGACGGGATGGCGAAGCCGATGCCATGCGAGCCGCCGGAGCGGGAGAAGATCGCGGTATTGATGCCGATCACGCGTCCCGCCATGTCGACGAGCGCACCGCCGGAGTTGCCGGGATTGATGGCGGCGTCCGTTTGGATGAACACTTGCGCCGCCGAGCGCGCGATCTCGGTACGCGCCAGCGCCGAGATAATGCCGCTCGTTACGGTCTGCCCGACGCCAAAGGGATTGCCGATCGCCAGCACCAGGTCGCCCACCTCGAGCGTGTCGGAGTTCTCAAACTCCAGATAGGGAAAGCGACCATCGCCACCCTCCATCTTCAGTACGGCGATGTCGCTCCCCTCGTCCTGCAGGATGACCTTGGCGTCGAACTCGCGCCGATCGGCGAGCGCAATGCGGATCTCGGTCGCCCCACCCACCTTGATGACATGATTGTTGGTCACCACGATACCATCGGCGCTGACGATCACGCCCGAGCCCAGCGAATTCTCGATGCGCTCCTTCGGCATGCCGAAGGCCTCGCCGAAGAAGCGCCGGAACAGTGGATCATCGGCGAACGGCGACACGAACGTCTGCACGCGCGCCCGCACGTACACGTTGACCACAGCTGGCGCCGCCTTCTTCACGATCGGCGCAAACGAGTATTGGGCTGCTTCCCGCGAAGCCGGCACCTCCCGGCGCTGCGCGGCGGCCGGAGCTGCGCTCGCTGCCACCAACACGCCCACCACCAGCGCCCTTGAGACGCTTCCTGCCCAATCGCTTCGCCAGAACGCCAAAGTCTCTCACCCCTTCCGATCGTGGCTGTGCTTGCTGCCGGCAATATATGTCACACGCGGCCGGGATTGAAGGTTAGGGGCCCAGCGACACTCTGTGCTCGATTCACCATGCAGGAGAGATTGGCCGCGCCCTTGTCCGCGCGGTTCCGGGCCATGGAGCAAGCCGCACCTCGGCTCAACGAGGGGCGCCGTCGCTAGGCGTCTTGATGCTGCGGGCCAAGGGCCGCATGCGCATAGCCGCCACGACGGGCGCTTCCTGCGCATGGGCCGGTTGGCTCACGCGCCGCAGCGGCGAACGCAAAGACCGATACGGGCGCGGGACGTCTCGTGCAAGACTAGCTCGTATGAACAGAACCAGGCGTCGGGCGCCCCTCCCGCGCTCCAATCGAACTGCGGGCCGTTGCACACTTGTCGGGTGCAAACTGTGTATGCCCAAGCCGATGTTCGGGCCAGGACGATGCGCCGGGCGTGCAGCAAGCAGGTCGGCTTAGGCTGTCAACGTAACCCAAGCTTTGTAGCGTGCGATGCGTTGGGTTACGGCAGCAAGCCAACCTGCGCGGGCAACCTGCGCGGGCCAAGCAGCGCCGGCCACCTACGGGTTGGCCTCGGCTTCCTTCATGGCCTGGGAACGGGCCTTGTCCTCGACGCCCTTCACGCTGTCGTCGCGATCGACGAACTCGATGACGGCAACGGGGGCGGAATCGCCATAGCGGTAGCCGGCCTTCATCACGCGCGTGTAGCCGCCGGCGCGATCCTTGTAGCGTGGCGCCAGCGTGTCAAAGAGCTTCCTGACCATCGCCTCGTCGCCCATGCGGGATGCCGCGATGCGACGCGAGTTGAGGTCGCCCTTCTTGGCGAGCGTGATGTATTTGTCCATCACGCGCCGCAGGTCTTTGGCCTTGGCCAAGGTGGTAACGATTTGCTCGTGCTTGATGAGCGCGGCCGCCATGTTGGAGAACATGGCCTGGCGATGTGCGCTGTCGCGGCTGAAGCGCCGCCCCAGTTTCTTGTGTCGCATGTCAGGTCCCTTAGGTTGTTTGGCGGGGAGGTTCTATGGCCTCGCCTCGCTTCAGTTAGCCAGTTGGCAGACTGGCAATGGGCGCAGGCGTTGTCGCCCACTACCCACTGCCGCATTCTCAATACTGATCCTCAAACCGTTTGGCCAGATCCTCGATGTTGTCCGGCGGCCAGTTCGGCACTTCCATGCCCAGGTGCAGACCCATGCTGGCCAACACCTCCTTGATCTCGTTAAGTGACTTGCGCCCAAAGTTCGGCGTGCGGAGCATCTCCGCTTCCGTCTTCTGGATCAGGTCGCCGATGTAGACGATGTTGTCGTTCTTCAGGCAATTGGCCGAGCGCACGGAGAGCTCTAGCTCGTCGACCTTCTTGAGCAGCGCGGCGTTGAAGGCCAGCTCGGGATGCTTGGTCTCCTCGGTCGGCTTCTTCGGCTCCTCGAAGTTGATAAACACCGCGAGTTGGTCCTGCAGGATGCGCGCGGCCAGCGCCACGGCGTCCTCGGCCGTCACCGAGCCGTCGGTCTCCACCGACATGGTCAGCTTGTCGTAGTCGAGGATCTGGCCCTCGCGGGTGTTCTCGACCTTGTAGGATACCTTCTTGACCGGGCTGTACAGGCTATCGACCGGAATGAGCCCGATCGGCGCATCGTCGGGGCGATTGCGCTCGGCCGGCACGTAGCCCTTACCCATACTGGCAGTGAACTCCATGCGAATCGAGGCGCCCTGATCGAGCGTGCAGATCACGTGCTCTGGATTGAGAATCTCCACCTCGGAAGATGCCTCAATGTCGGAGGCCTTGACCGGGCCGGGGCCCTCCTTCTTCAGCACCATGCGCTTGACGCCGTCGGAGTGCAGGCGCAGCGCGATCTCCTTGATGTTGAGGACGATGTTGGTCACGTCCTCGCGCACGCCGGGGATCGAGGAGAACTCGTGCAGCACGCCGTCGATATGCACGGTGGTGATGGCTGAGCCCTGCAGCGAGGACAGCAGCACGCGACGCAGCGCGTTGCCAAGCGTCATGCCGAAGCCCCGCTCCAGGGGCTCGGCGACCATGGTCGCGACGCGGTTCTTGGCACGGCCGGGCGCGATCTCGAGCTTGCTCGGCTTGATCAGGTCTTGCCAGTTCTTTTGCAGTACGTTTGCCACGGGGGTTGGCCTCACGTTGGTCTGTTGGTCGAGGGTGGGGTGCCGGCGTCCCGGCTCCCGCGTCCCAGTCTCACGAGGGGCGCCGGCAGCGGCCGGCACCGATATCACACGCGGCGGCGCTTACGCGGGCGGCAGCCGTTGTGGGGAATCGAAGTGACGTCGCGGATCGAGGTAATCTGAAAGCCAACCGCCTGCAGCGCGCGCAGCGCCGACTCGCGGCCCGAGCCTGGACCCATCACCTCGACCTCGAGGATCTTCATGCCGTGCTCCATGGCCTTCTTGCCGGCATCCTCGGCGGCCACCTGCGCGGCGTAGGGTGTCGACTTGCGCGAGCCCTTGAAGCCCATGGTACCCGACGACGACCAGGCAATGGTGTTGCCCTGCGCGTCGGTGATGGTGATCATGGTATTGTTGAACGAGGCGCTGACGTGCGCCACGCCCGATGTGATGTTCTTGCGCTCGCGCCTGCGCGTCTTGCCGCGAGGTGCTTGGGCTTGCTCTTTGGCCATTGTCTGTTCAACTCCGGGACCCGGTGATCGTGTGTCTTATGCGTGGGCGGTGGCTCGCGCCGCGGCGCCAGCTGGCAGGGCTTGGCGCTAGGTCGCCTTCTTCTTGCCGGCGATGGGCCGCGCGGGACCCTTGCGCGTGCGCGCATTGGTGTGCGTACGCTGGCCGCGCACCGGCAGCCCGCGCCGATGACGCAGGCCGCGATAGCAGCCCAAGTCCATCAGCCGCTTGATGTTCATGGCCACGTCGCGCCGCAGGTCGCCTTCAACGACGTAGTCGCGATCGATGGTTTCGCGGATCTGCAGAACCTCGGCATCGGTGAGCTGGTTCACCCGGCGCGCGTCGGGAATGCCGACCTTCGTGCAGATGTCCTTGGCGAACTTGGGCCCGATGCCGTGGATATATTGGAGCGCAATAACGACGCGCTTCTGCGTCGGAATGTTAACGCCAGCAATACGAGCCACGGGTGTCTCCTAAAGCGGCGCCCTTGTTCCTCTGCCGGGGTCGCCGCCGCCTCGACCGGACAGGAAATCTCAAAAACGCGCACAAACCAGGTCCCGGCGTTGGCCGCCAGACCCGATTGCTCTAGTTCGCGTCCCGAATTTGCGGCTCCTTTTAGAGGAGGTTGCCCAACCCGTCAACCACCATGCCAGTTCACGGAAAGAGGACGGACTAAATGGCGTTCAGGTCGCCAGCGCGCCGAGTTTGGCCTCGATCGCCTGGAGCGCAGCCTCGGCCTTGGAACCGTCCGGAGCTCCAGTCTGGGCAAAGGTCGGCTTACCGCCCGCACCCTTGGCGCCAAGCGCCTCGGCCCCTGCCTTGATCAGGTCGAGTGCGCTGATGCGACCGCTGAGGTCGTCGGTCACGCCGACCGTCAGGTTGGCCTTGCCCTCCTCGGTCACCCCGACGATGGCTACCACACCCGACCCAATCTGCGTCTTGCCGTCATCGACCAGACCGCGCAGGTCCTTGGGCTCGAGGCCTTTGACCGCCCGCGCCATGAACTTGACCTTGCCGACCGTGCGCACGGCCCGCTCGGCCGCCGTGGCGGCGCCGTTGGTTGAGACGCCACCGCCGCCCAGCGCAAGCTGCCGCTTGGCGTTGGCGAGGTCGCGCTCGAGTTGCTTGCGCTCCTCAAGCAGCTCCTTGATGCGGTCGACCACGTCCTCGGGCCGCGTGCGCAGCACGCCGGCCACCTCGCGCACACGCGCGTCCTGTTCAGCAAGGTAAGTCCGCGCGCCGTGCCCGGTCAGCGCCTCGATGCGGCGCACGCCGGCAGCGCTTGCAGATTCGGCCAGCACCCGCACCAAGCCGATGTCGCCGGTGCGCTTCACGTGGGTGCCGCCGCACAGCTCGATCGACCAGGCCTTGTTGGCTTTGGGGCCGGTTTCGCCGACACCCATCGACACGACGCGCACCTCCTCGCCGTACTTCTCACCGAACAGCGCCATGGCGCCCGTCTCCATGGCGTCCTCGATCGCCATCAGGCGCGTCTCGACCGGCGCATTCTGCACGATGATGGCGTTGGCCATGCTCTCGACCGCCGCCACCTCTTCGGCACTCATCGGCTTTGGATGCGAGAAATCGAAACGCAGGCGCTCGGGCGCTACCAGCGAGCCCTTTTGCGCGACATGCGTTCCCAGCACCTGGCGCAGTGCCTCGTGCAGCAGGTGGGTTGCCGAGTGATTGGCACGCGTTGCCGAGCGTCGTGTGTGGTCGACCACCAACTCGACGGCATCGCCGGGCTTGAACGAACCCTTCTCGACCGTGCCCGCGTGCACGATCAGGTCACCTAGCTTCTTGTGCGTGTCGGTGACGCGGAACAGCGCCCCTTTCGGCCCCTTGATGACACCCTGGTCACCAATCTGTCCGCCGGACTCGCCATAGAACGGCGTCTGGTTGAGCACCAGTGCCCCGTCCTCGCCGCTCTTGAGGCCCTCGGCCGCCTTGCCACCCTTGACGACTGCGCGGATCTCGCCTTCCGCCGTCTCCGTCTCGTAGCCCAGGAAGTCGCTGGCGCCGGTCTCGTCCTTGATCTCAAACCACACGCCCTCGGTGGCCGCCTCGCCCGAGCCCTTCCAGGCCTTGCGCGCCTCCTCCTTCTGCTTGTGCATGGCGGTGTCGAAGGCGGCCATGTCGACGCTGATGCCGCGCGGCTTCAGCGCGTCCTGGGTCAGGTCGACCGGGAAGCCGTAGGTGTCGTACAGCTTGAAGGCCACGTCGCCGGCGAACACATCGCCCTTTTGCAATTTCGAGCTCGCCTCGGACAACAGGCCCAGCCCCTTGGCGAGAGTCTTGCGGAAACGCGTCTCCTCAAGCTTTAGCGTCTCGGTGATGAGCGCCTGCGCGCGCACCAGCTCGGGATAAGGCTCACCCATCTGCCGCACCAGCTCCGGCACCAGGCGAAACATCAGCGGGTCCTTGGCGCCTAGCAGATGCGCATGCCGCATGGCGCGGCGCATGATCCGGCGCAGCACGTAACCGCGGCCCTCGTTCGAGGGCAGCACACCGTCGGCGATCAGGAAGCTCGACGCCCGCAAATGATCGGCGATGACGCGATGGCTCGGCAAGTGAGCACCCTTGGCTGGCACGCCAGTGGCCGCCTCCGACGCTGCGATCAGGGCCTTGAATAGGTCGATATCGTAGTTGGAATGCACCCCCTGCAGGATCGCGGTGATGCGCTCCAGCCCCATGCCGGTATCGATGGACGGCTTGGGCAGGTCGATGCGATCGCCCGGCGCGCGCTGTTCGTACTGCATGAACACCAGGTTCCAGAACTCGAGGAACCGGTCGCCATCCTCGTCGGGGCTGCCGGGCGGACCGCCCTTCACCTTGTCGCCCTGGTCGAAAAAGATCTCCGAGCAGGGCCCGCACGGCCCGGTATCGCCCGCCGACCAGAAGTTATCGGAGGTGGCGATGCGGATGATCTTGTCGTCGGAGAAGCCCGCCACCTTCTTCCAGATGCGATAGGCGTCCTCATCGGTGTGATAGATGGTGACGAGCAGGCGCTTGGGGTCGAGCGCGAAATGCCTGGTCACCAGCTCCCAGGCCAGCGGGATGGCCCGCTCTTTGAAGTAGTCGCCGAACGAGAAGTTGCCGAGCATCTCAAAGAAGGTGTGATGCCGGGCCGTGTAGCCGACATTGTCGAGGTCGTTGTGCTTGCCGCCGGCGCGCACGCATTTCTGTGAGGTCGTGGCGCGATTGTAGGAGCGCTTCTCCTGGCCGGTGAAGACGTTCTTGAACTGCACCATGCCGGCCGAGGTGAACATCAGAGTCGGGTCGTTGCGCGGCACCAGCGACGATGACGGCACGACTTCGTGGCCGTTCTTGCGGAAGTAGTCGAGAAAGGTCGACCTGACCTGATTGACGGTCGTCATGATACCCACTCTGGCGTCCGATCGGACGCGATCTTCAGTCATGTGCAGGAATTTCGCCGTCGCCACTTCTAACGGCGCAGCCTGAGGCTGTCCACAAACGCAAAATTTGGGCCGTGGGCGACCAGCCCACCACCCAAACCCTGTCAACTTGCAACCAGTGTCGCGCCCTGTCCCGGTGTCCGCTCGGCGGCGAACCTCCGGGACAAGGGTAAGATGGGCTAGCGCTTGGCGCGCGCTCCCTTCTTGCCGGGCGCCTCGTCATCCTCGAGGCTGTCGGGGCCTGCCTCGGCGTCGGCCGCCTCGTCGCCTTCGGGCGAGGCCTGCAGCATCTTGTCGACGATCAGGCCGGCGTTCTGGCGGATAGCCTTCTCAATCTGGTCAGCCACCTTGGCATGCTCCTTGAGGAACGCCTTGGTGTTCTCGCGACCCTGGCCGATGCGCTCGCCGTTGAAGGAGAACCAGGCACCCGACTTCTCGACGATGCCGGCCTTGACACCAAGATCGACCAGCTCGCCGGTCTTGGAGATGCCCTCGCCGTACATAATGTCGAACTCGACCTGCTTGAAGGGCGGCGCCACCTTGTTCTTGACCACCTTGACACGGGTCTGGTTGCCGACCACCTCCTCGCGCTCCTTGATCTGGCCGATGCGACGGATATCCAGGCGTACGCTGGCGTAGAATTTGAGCGCGTTGCCGCCCGTGGTGGTCTCCGGGTTACCGAACATGATGCCGATCTTCATGCGGATCTGGTTGATGAAGATCACCATGCACTTGGACTTGGAGATCGAGGCGGTGAGCTTCCTCAACGCCTTGCTCATCAGGCGGGCCTGCATGCCGGGCTGCATGTCGGCCATCTCGCCTTCCAGCTCGGCTTTGGGGGTGAGCGCGGCCACCGAATCCACCACCAGCACGTCGATGGCGCCCGAGCGCACCAGCGTATCGGCAATCTCCAGCGCCTGCTCGCCGTCGTCGGGCTGCGAAATCAGCAGATCCTCGACCTTGACCCCGAGCTTCCTGGCATAAACCGGATCGAGCGCATGCTCGGCGTCGACAAAGGCGCAGATGCCGCCCTTCTTTTGGGCTTCCGCCAGCACCTGCAGGGACAGCGTGGTCTTGCCGGACGATTCCGGCCCGTAAATCTCCACCACCCGGCCGCGCGGCAATCCGCCGATGCCAAGCGCGATATCGAGGCCGAGTGAGCCGGTCGAAATGGCTTCGACCTCGATGCGGCGGTCGTTGGCGCCCAGCCGCATGATCGAGCCCTTGCCGAAATTCTTGTCGATCTGGGCGAGCGCGGCTTCCAACGCCTTCTGCTTGTCCATGCTACCCCCTTCGACCACCCGCAGAGACGGCTTTTCCATGCGCGATTCCCTTATTTCATGAGTTGCACCGGCAGGCAAAACGCGACTCGGCCTTTAACCACAGCGTACACGTTTTGTTCTCGCATCGCAAGAACGGCCGGTGCAGTGTTACGGTGAAGTGCGGCGACGTTGGCGCACCACCCGGAGGGGGAACCAGGACGCATGGCTCTCTACGACCACATCG
>DASTOW010000375.1:0-11506 GCA_035762425.1 Hyphomicrobiaceae bacterium
GGCGGAGACCGAAGCGTCCAGGCCCGCCGTCATGCAAACTACAACACAAGCAAAGAGCATGGAGGCCACAATGACCATCACCGTTTTCATTCGCTACCAGATCGACCCGTTCAAGCGCGAGGCGTTCGAAGGTTACGCGCGCCGCTGGCTGACCATCATACCCGCGTGCGGCGGCAACCTGCTCGGCTACTGGATGCCGCATGAGGGCACCAACAACATCGCCTTCGGGCTGATTTCGTTTGAAAGCCTGGCGGCCTACGAGGCCTATCGCGCGCGCATCAAGGCCGACAAGGAGGGTGCGGCCAACTTCATGACCGCGGAGGAGGGACGCTTCATCCTGGCCGAGGAGCGCACGTTCCTGCGCGCCGTCGAGCCGGCATAGCTTCGTTCCCTCTCCCCATTCTTCATGGGGAGAGGGCCAGGGTGAGGGGCAGACGTTTGCGCCGATCTTTGTGGCGGCCCCTCACCTCATGCCGGAGGCATGGCTCCGCCATGACCCTCTCCCCGTAAGGACGGGGAGAGGGAGAGTGCTACTCGCCGAAGTACTTGAGCGCGACCTGGATGCCCTCGTCGTACATCTTCTGGAAGTCGCCCTGGAACTGGTCGCCGCGCTTGGTGCTGCGATGGAAGAACTGCGTGACGTGGCCGATCGGCGTACGCTCCTGCCGGCCTACGGCTTCGATCTCGGTCGTCGATCCGACATCGATCAGGCCGTCAGGTCGAAATCGACCATGTAGTAGAACAGCGCGTCGATGTAGACGCCGCGCGAGGGCTCGTTGCGAATGCGCAGCATCTCGGCGCGATTGCCGTTCGGTGCGATGTGCTCGTAGCACCAGCGACGCTCCTCCATGCGGATGCAGCCGACGGTCAGTCCGTCACGCTCCAGCCACACGCGCTCCGTCCTCGCCTTGTTGCGCGAGAGAGTCTCCGGGTAAGGCATCTTCACCGAAGTCACGAGATTGATGACCTTGCGCACGTCCTCGCGCTCGGCGGCATTGGTGGACGTAAACGGAACGCACAGCAGAAAGCTCGCGAACAAGAAAGGCTTAGCTGTCTGAAGCATTGGCAAACCCCTCGCAAAGAGCCGCAGGAAAAGCTGGCGACTTGGGGCCAAGCCTCATCAGGCACAGCCCACGGTTCAACTCGGCACGGCCGCTAAGGTTCGCCACAACTACGAAAATGTTTGCGTCGAGTTGCAGCGTTGCCGTCGCACACTTGGACGTGCCAGCGATGCGCCGCCGGCGAAATCGTCACTCGCCCAGATACTTGAGTGCGATCTGGATGCCCTCGTCGTAGAGCTTCTGGTAGTCGCCGCGGAATTGCTCGCCGCGATTGATGCCGCGGAAGAAGAATTGCACCACGCTGCCGATCGGCGCGTGCGGCTGGCCGTCGAGCCGCGTCGTGCTGCCGATGTCGACCGAGCCGTCGAGATCGAAGTCGTCAACGTAGTTGAACAGCTGGCCGACGATCATGCCGGCGACCGGCTCGCTGGTGATTCGCAGCATCTCGGCGCGCGCACCGACAGGTGCGATGTGCTCGTAGCACCACCTGACCTTGTCATCGAGGCGCAGGCAGGCAACGGTGGCGCCGTTGGTGTCGAGCTTCACCAGCTCGGTGCGCGACTGATTGTTCTCGAGGTTGCGCGGAAAGGGCATTTTCACGCCAGCCACCAGATTGATGACCATGCGCACCTGCTCGCGCTCGGCGGCCTGTGCGGGAGCGGACACAGCACCGACAAACATCGTGCCGGCCAGGATCAGAAGACTGATCATGTGCATGAAGCGTCCTTTCTTGTGAAACAGGCGGCGCGCGAATGCCGCCGCGATCCCCAAAGTGGCGCTCACGTTTGGTGAGCGCGAGAGCAACTGCTCAACGCCGTGCCGGTTCCAGCCTGGCAGTGTTCATCCACAAGAACAGCGGCAGGGTGTAACCTTTAAGCCGTTCAGCCCAAAGGCAACCATTTGGTTGCATTTCAGCTCGTGCCAGGCTAGGAAACAGGCAACCAGGAGGTTGCGCATGAGCGATCGCATCGAAAAGACCATTGAACTCAAGGCCCCGCTCGCGCGCGTGTGGCGGGCGCTGACCGACTACCGCGAGTTCGGCACGTGGTTCCGGGTGCGCATCGATGGGCCATTCGTGGTCGGACAGGTATCGCGCGGGCAGATCACGCATCCAGGCTTTGAGCACGTGCGCTGGGAGGCGATGGTGCAGAAAATGCAACCGGAGCGTTTGTTCTCGTTCACCTGGCATCCCTACGCCATCGATCCGAACGAGGATTATTCCAAGGAGCCGCCGACGCTGGTCGAGTTCACTCTGGAGAAGACGGCGACAGGAACCTTGTTGCGCGTCGTCGAGTCGGGTTTCGATATGCTTCCGAGCAAGCGTCGCGCCGAAGCCTTCCGCATGAATGAGGGCGGCTGGAGCGCGCAGATGAAGAATATCGCCCGGCATGTCGAGCAGGCACCACAGACGTGACAATGCGCTGAAACTGCGCGCGTCGGTATTCGCGGCGCTCGGCGACGAGACGCGGCTTGCCGTAATGGCCAAGTTGTGCCAGGGCGAGCCGCAGTCCATCGCCCGGCTGACCGCGGGCACCAGACTGACGCGGCAGGCGGTGACCAAACACCTGCGCGTGCTCGAAAGTGCAGGCGTGGTGCGCAGCGTGCGCGTCGGACGCGAGAGCCTGTTCGAGATCGAGCCGCAGCCGCTCGATGAGGCGCGCAGCTACCTCGATGACGTGTCCCGGCAGTGGGACGATGCGCTGGCGCGGTTGCAGGCACACGTGGAGGATTGAGCAGCAGGGGCCGCTTCCATCAACGGAAGGAGGGCGCGTAGTGCAGGCCACCGTTGCTGGCCAAGTTGTTCAGCCGGCGCTCCAGCTTGAGCGATGACTTGATCCCCAGGTGGCGATCGAACAATTCGCCGTAGTTGCCTACCTGCTTGATGACGCGCTGCGTCCAGTCAGGGCTCAGGCCAAGGCGCTTGCCCAAATCGAGGTCTAGAAAGCGGCGCACCTCGCCGGTGGCCGAGCCTTTGATGGTGTCCACGTTGCCGCTGTTGATGCCGAACTCCTCGGCCGCGATCAGCGCATAGATGGTCCACCGCACCACGCTGAACCAGTCGTCGTCACCTTGACGCACGGCGGGTCCGACAAGCTGCTTGGAGGCCAGCTCGGGAAGTATGATGTGCTCGCTCCCATCGGGCAAAAGCTGGCGGGCGCTAGCGAGCGCTGAGAGGTTGGCGGAGAGCACCTGGCAGCTCTTGGTGGCATAGGCCGTCTTGGCGTCGGCCCATTTTTCGAATTTCTGCAGATCAAACGGCAGCTTCAGGCCGTTGAAGAAATCGGTCACGCCCTGGGCGTCAGCGGTCTCCGTGGTGATGCAGATGCGCGCGCCGGACAGCTCCAGCGCGCTGGTAACGTTCTGGCCCTTGCGCACCAGGAAGCCTTGTCCGTCATAGACGAGGACGCCGGGGAAGCGGATGCCCTGGGTGGTATCGAGGCTCGAGGTCATGACAAGGTTGCGCGACAGCACGTCGACCTCACCCGACTGCAGCGCGGCGAAGCGCTCGGCCTCCGACAGCTCGCGGAACTGCACGGTTTCGCGATTGCCGAGCACAGCGGCGGCCAGCGCCCTGCAGAAATCGACGCTTATGCCGGACCAGGCGCCCTGGCTGTTGACCGAGGAGTATCCTTTGGGGCCGTCGCCGACGCCGCACAGCACGTGTCCACGGGCGCGGATCGCGTCGAGCACGCTGGCGTCCGCAGAGGCCGATGCCAGACACGCCAAGGCGGCAAACCCGAACGCTCCGGCAAAGCAGAACGCCCGGCGAACGGTCGGCGGCATTGCATCTCCCCAGCTGCGTTGGCCGATGCAGATTCGCACGCAAGCGACGGGCATCAACGCCTCGCCCGATGCCCCAACCAGCCTCACATGCTCGCGTGACGGTTAGAGGTTTGGAGCTTGCGACGGCGAGGGTCAAGTCTTGACCTTCACGCGCCGATGGGCCAGCCGCCGGCGCGGCAGCATTGGCACCGAAGGTCCACCTTGTGAGGTGCCGGGCACTTGCACGGCCCTTGATCCATTGCCTCGGCAATCGACCGCGAGGGCGACCTGTAGAATGGTCAGTCGGCGGGCTTCTGGCAATGCCTCTGGCGTGTGAACGGAGCGCCGTTTGGGCCTGAGCCGATGTGCGATTGGGCAGACTAGTTTCGTTGCAACTTTCACGCTTGGCATCAGTACATGCCAATGCACGTCACGCGTCGCTCCCACCCCTCGGCGCCTTGCACCGCCGCCACGACCGGATGGCGCCGTGCTCGATGTACGAGATGTCGATGCTTAGCCAAACCGACCAGATCGCATGGCTGCGCCAGCTGCTGCTGGCTTTGCCGGATGGCTACGCGGCGCATGTGACCGCCGTCCACAGGCATGGCGGCGACGGATACGCCGCGATGGAAGCCGATGTGTGCTGGCAGTATTTGCTGCTCACCAGCAGCCCGAGGCATTGTGCAGATGGGCATTGTTCAGACGGGCTGCGCCCAGGTGGACTGCGGGGTCAGCACGGCCGTGGTGCTCGAGCCTGGCTCGCCGGCCACCGGCCGGTGATCACTTGCCTCGATCCTCACCCAAATGCTTTTCGCGCACGCGCCGCCCACGGCAGACCCCCGTGCCGCGATCGGGCGGTGCCGCACGAGCGTACATTGAGGGGGTGCACGCCAGGCGGGCAACTGCGGCCGTCGCAGGCTCGCGAATGCGCCGATCGAGAGGGCCGTTCAGCAACTCCAGACCGCGTGTGATGCGAGCGCAACACCCGTGGCCTTCAGCTCCGACCCAATGTCACAAGACATGTTGTGCCGCAGTGGAAAAGTTGCGCACAGCGGTGGATGACCGGTGCAAAGAGCGGCCCCCTTGACAGGTTCCGTGACCCTGCTTCGCGCGCGTCCAACACGCTGCAACTGCTCGGGGGGTGCGGCATACGCAACTGAATTTATTACGAATCACTTAACTTGCCGATCCGAGGGGGCATGCGGCTCTAGCGTACCTTGCCGTTTGTCGGATCCCCGGCGGGCTTGTGCATAAGGGTCGTTCCATGAAGGTTCGGCGACTGTGCATAACCGCGGCGGATCGGGCCCCTGGTTGCAGTGTGCAGGTAGCGCGGAGTGATGCCCGGCGACAACAAGCCGGCCAGTCGCTCGAGGACCGCTGCCGGCGCATGCGTTCGCGGCCTGGGCCTATCGAGCCTCCTCTTTGCGTAAAGCACTGCGTACCGCGGCGGGCCGATCCGCGGCCTGACCGGAACAATGGGGGCGTCAATGGCAAGACATTTCTTGGGAGTGCTCGGGGTGGTAGCGGCCGGCATATTGCTGGCTGTATCCGCCGCGATGAACTACCGCTTCGGGTTCAGTCTCGGCAAAACCGCGATGGACGGCCAGATCTACGGCCTTGCCTCGGCGGCTGCCGATTGCTTCAAGGCTCTGGTGCCGTTCTTCCTGTTTGCCGCGATCCGCAATCGCATGTGGTCGCAGGCGGCGGCCGCTGCCGTGGTGTGGACCGTGGTCACCGGCTACTCGATGACCTCCGCGCTCGGCCATGCCGCGCTCAACCGGCTCGATACGACCGGACAGCGCGCCGTCGAGGCGAACACCTACAAGGACATGCGCGCCGAAGCCAAACGCGCACAGGACCAGCTGGCCTGGATCCCTCAGCATAGGCCGGCGCAGACCGTGCAGGCCGATATCGCCAGCGTCAAGGACCAGCGCCTGTGGAAGTCGACGAACGGCTGCGCCGATGTGACCGGCAAGGCCACGCGCGATTTCTGCCAGCAGTTCCATCGCCTGAGCGCAGAGCTTGGCTCTGCCCAGCAGGCCGAGAAGCTAAGCGCGCGCATCACCGAGCTGAACGGCAAGCTGGCAACCGCTGCCGGCGGGACCGTGATGGCGGAAGCCGATCCGCAGGCAAGCGTGCTTGCCAAGCTGACCGGGCTCGACATCGCCGCGGTGCAGACAGCGCTCACCATCTTCGTGGCGCTGCTCATCGAGATCGGCTCAGCGTTTGGCATGTATGTCGCCTTCGCCTACTGGCGTCTGGGTGATCAGGTGAAGAAGCCGGTAGAGGAGACCGACAACGAAATCTGGCAGCGCTCCGAAGAGATCCTGCCAACCGTGCAGGCGTCGCAGCAGGCTCCCATCCAGGCGCAGATCGAAGCGCCCAAGGTCTGGGCCAACGACAACAAGAGCAGCGAAACCAAGGTCAACGACAGCAAGGCAACCAGCAAGCCGCTGGTGCCGGACAGCGACGTGCAGCGCTTCTACAGAGAAAGGATCATTGCCGCACCGGAGTCTTCCAGCCTCACGTCAACCGAGCTTTATGAGGAATATTGCGCCTGGTGCGAGGAGAACGAGAAGGAGCCCTTCGCACACCCACGCGTGACGCGCGAGATCGGAGAACTCGGCGTCAAGAAGGACAGGATCGGCAAGCGCACCCGCTACTTTGGCATCGCGCTGAAATCCGCCGAGGAGCGCAAGACGGACAACAAGCTGCCTGAAGCACTACCAAGAGCAGCATAGGCCGCAAGGCAAACTGACAAGAAGGGCCGCGCAAGCGGCCCTTTTTTGTTGTGCGATGTGTCAACCGCGGTCAGGGTAGTCGTGCGGCGTGCCGGAGGGGTCGAGCACGGTGCGACCGTCGTCCGAAACATAATCGGGACCGATCGACACCTTGGCGTGGCCGCCGGGAATGTCGAGCACGTAGGTGGGCTGGGCCAGACCGGAGAGCCGTCCGCGCAACTGGCGCATGATGTTGCGTCCCGTGGCGATGCTGGTGCGGAAGCGGCTGGTGCCCGGCGCCAAGTCGGCATGGTGCAGGTAGTAAGGCTTGATGCGCGTCTCGACAAAGGCGCGCATCAGCTCAGCTAGTATCGCAGCGTCGTCGTTGACCCCACGTAGCAGGACGGTCTGGCTGATAAGCGCGATGCCGGCATCAACCAAGCGGGCGCAGGCGGCGCGCGCGGCGGGGGTCAGTTCGCGGGCGTGATTGGCGTGCACGGCAACGTAGGTCGTCTTGTCCGAGGCGTGCAGTGCGGCGCTCAGCTCGGAGGTGATGCGCTCCGGCGCCACCACCGGAACGCGCGTGTGCCAGCGCAGTACCTTGACGTGCGCGATGGCGCCGATCCTACCGGTTACCTCGCTGATGCGGCGCGCCGAGAGCATCAAGGGATCGCCGCCGGTGAGGATCACCTCCCAAATGCGCGGATCGCCAGCGATGTAGGCGAGCGCGGCGTCGAGCCCCTCGCCGCCAAGCGCCTGCGGGCCGCCGGGGCCAACCGTCTCGCGGCGAAAGCAGAAGCGGCAGTAGACCGGGCAGACGTGCGTGAGCTTTAGCAGCACGCGATCCGGGTATCGGTGCACGATGCCGGGTACGCGCGCAAAGCGCTCGTCGCCGATCGGATCCGCCAGCTCCTCGGGGCGATGCTCGAGCTCGCGAGCGTCCGGCACGAACTGGCGCGCGATCGGATCGTCGGGGTCGGTTCGATCGATCAGCGCGGTCATGGCCGGCGTGATCGCGACGGCGTAGCGGGCAGCCACCGCCTGCAGCGCGGCAGCGTCCGCCGTCGACACCATGCCCGCCGCCTGCAACTCCGACACCGATCGCAAAGTCTTGCTCATACGGCGGTGTTATCGCCGAGATCGCCCAGCCTGTCACCTTTGAGGGACGGCGCCGCCCGTTACGGCCGGCTGAGGCTGCGCATCAGACCGCGCAGGGCCTCGGGATGATTATGCAGCCGCCAGCGTGTTACGAGGCCTGCGGCGACGATCAATACGCCGTTGATGGTTAGCATTGGGGTGAGGCCGATCTGTTCGGCGAGCCAGCCGGCTAGCAGTCCGCCGATCGGGGCGGTGCCGGCAAACGCCATGCTGTAGACGCCAATCACGCGGCCGCGCCAGGCGTCGGGCACCGACTGTTGCAGCAAGGCGTTGGTGGAGTTGCTCGCCACCAGCATCGAGCCGGCCATGGCGCCCAGCAGCAGCATCGATAGCGGCAGGCTGCGCGACCAGGCGAAGGCGACCAGCGATGCGCCGACCGCCAGCGGTGCGATGCTCACCAGGCGCAGCTGGCGGCTAAAGCCGGCTTGCACCGCAAGATAGGTTGAGGCCGCCAAGGCACCGAGGCCGGCCGCACTGATGAGCAGGCCGACGGTGGAGGATTGTCCGTCGAAGAAATGCGCGACGATCGATGGCATCAGCGACACATAGGACGTCGCCAGCAGGCCGATGGCGACCAGCGTCGGCAGCAAATAGCGCACGGCCGGAAACGAGCCGATCACCGTCAGGCTGGCGACAAACCCTTCCGGCGCCAGGCCGGCGGCGACGGCCGTGTGGCGCGACGGCAGACGCATGGCCAACAGGGCACCGATGATGGCGGCATAGCTCAGCGCATTGAGGACGAAGCACCAGGCCTCGGAGATGTAGATCAGCAGGGTGCCGGCTATGGCCGGACCGATCATGCGGCCGACATTATAGACCATGCCGCTCATCGCTACGGCACTGGCGAGCAGGGCACGATCCTCGACGATCTCCTTGAACAGGGTCTGGCGCATCGGCATCTCGAGCGCACTGGCGATGCCGATCAGCGTGGCGACAGCCAGGTAGGCACGGATGTCGGTGACGTCAGCCAGCCCCATGACGGCGAGCAACACGGCGAGCGCGGCCAGCGCCAGATCGATGGCAATCAACGCCTTGAGGCGCGGCAGGCGGTCGGCGGCAAGTCCTGCCAGCGGCCCGAGCAGCAGATAGAAGATGTTGAGCAGGAAGCCCGCCAGGCCGAGCAGGAAGATCGAGCCGGTCAGGCGGTAGATGAGCCAGGAGAGCGCCACCTGCTGAATCCAGCCGCCGATCACCGAGACCGTGTGGCCGGCCACGTAGAGGCGGAAGCGCGGCTTGGTCAGCGCCGGTGGCAGCCAGAGTTGCCAGTCGGGCAAAGGGGTGGTCCTCCTGCCGCCAGGCGAATTTGTCACGGCCCGTGGGCGGCGCGCGAGGCTAGGCCTGTGGTGCAGGGGTGGCAAGGTACGGCGGGGCGCAGCGGTGATGGCAGTGGACCACGCCGTGTATTTTGGCTACGTCCGAGACAGGTTCCGACGGTCACGGTGATTGTCATGCGCAAGTCGCTACTTGTCTGCTCGATCCTCCTGCTCACCGCCGCCGGCACCTCGGGGATGGCCGAGGCGCAGCTATCCGGCCGCACCCAATCCGCCGCCGAATTGCGCGCCGACTGGTTCAAGCAGTGTATGCAGGACTGGGAACCTTCCACGCACATGACGAAGAGTCAGTGGGAGCGCGTATGCCGGCGCGTCGCCGATGACCGCGCCAAGGCGGCCATGAACGACAACCCGATCCTGCCGCGCGCCAAGAAGTCGCCCTAGAGCCGTTTGGGCAGGGCCCGAGCGCCGTTTGGGAGGGATGGTGGGCAGTGTAGGGATCGAACCTACGACCCCACCCGTGTGAAGGGTGTGCTCTACCGCTGAGCTAACCGCCCGAATTTCTGGGGTCGGCGCCTCTTATGCGAGGCAAGGCAAGGGGTGTCAAGGGTGGCACCAAGCGGTCGGTGCAACCATTGAAGATTACCCCGTGGCTGGATGTTCCACTGAGGGGCATGCCAGGGATGCCAGCAACTATCCGACCCGCGGGAAGCGACCGTCGATGGGATATTGCGGATCGGTGTAGCCGGGCGTGGAGGCGTGACCGCTGGGAACCAGGCTGTTGGCCAGCGCTTCGTCCTCTGCGGTCCACGTGTAGTCGAGCGCGCCCAAGTAGCTGGTCCATTGCTCAAACGTACGCGGTCCGGCGATGGCCGCGCTCACCGTCTTGTTGTTGAGCACCCAGGCGGTCGCCCAGTGCACCAGCGTGGTGCCGCGAGACTCGGCGTGGGCCTTCAGTTTCTCCGCGATCAGCAGGCTCTCGGGGCGCCACTCGGTGTCCATCATGCGCTTGTCCTGGCGTGCGGCGCGACTGCCGGACTCGGGCACCTGGTTGACCTTGTATTTGCCAGACAGCACGCCGCGCGCGATCGGGCTGTAGGGTACGACGCCGAGGCCGAAGGCCTGGCAGGCCGGCAGCAGCTCCACCTCCGGCATGCGGTTCATCAGGTTGTAGTAAGGCTGCAGCGCGGTGGGTGCCGGTACGCCGGCGGCGCGGCACAGGTGGTGGATGTGCGGGATGTGCCAGGCGCGCACGTTCGACACGCCCCACTCGCGGATCTTGCCCTCGCGGATCAGCTCGCCGAAGGTGAGTACGATCTGCTCCCAGGAGGTGTCGGGGTCGAGCTTGTGGATGTAGTAGAGGTCGACGTGGTCAGTCTGCAGGCGGCGCAGGCTGGCCTCGATGGCCCGCCGCACGTGGATGCGGGTCAGGCCTCGCTCGTTGGGTCCGTTGCCGGTCGGGTTGGCGACTTTGGTGGCCAGCACCCAGTGCTGGCGGGTGTCTTTCAGCGCGCGGCCGATCACCTCTTCGGAGTGGCTATCGGTGTAGACGTTGGCCGTGTCGATGAAGTTGATGCCCGACTCGAGCGCGTGGTCGATGATGCGGCGCGCCTGTGCCTCGTCGGTCGGCCCGCCAAACATCATGGTGCCAAGGCACAGCTCCGATACCCGCACGCCGCTCTGGCCGAGCACGCGGTACTTCATGGTGGGCATGGTTTTTCTCCTATTGGGTGCCCTCTCCCGAGGGTGTTCGGTGGGACAGCGGGCCTGGACGAGGCAAATCGTTGAAGATATCGGGTTGATGATCGGGGTACGAGGCTGGCCTTGGCATCGTCGCAGCTTGGCTGTTCCTTGCGTTGCAAGGCAAGGTCTTGCTCGCATGCACCGTGCTTAGGCGAGTCTACGTCGGCTTTGACGTCTGTAAAGAGCGGCCCGGCGTCACGTGGACGGGCCGACCGTTGGCCAGGTGGCGGAAGCTCGACATGGCATTACCAATGTGATCCATTACTGGGGCCGCTCCCTCACTCGGGTGCATGCTGGCTGGCAATCGATCCGTATGGAGGTGGGCACCAAGCGTCGAGATTCGCCGCACGTTTTGAGGCATTCGTCGGCAACGCTGTTCATGGCCAGCGGTGAAGATGTTGCCATGATCGCTGGCTTCCTGGGCATGAGCACCGACACGTTGATGGATACCTACGGGCACCACCACCCGCAGTTCCAAGAGCGCGTCGCCCAAGCTACGCCCAAGAAACAGACGAACCGAAAGCGAACGGGATAGACCGGAGACGCACAAGAAGCGCCGATTCCACCGGCGTCGGCGCAGCCCTACCTTTATTGCCGGCAAAGTGCGTTCCCGCACCAGCCCGTGTCATTCTCCCTCGCGCCACCCCCTCATTGGGACGAGTTGGATGCCCGGCCGTTGGGCTGCTTGATGCCTTCGTGCAGATTGGGCCTGGCCAACGGTCGGCCCGTCCACGTGACGCCGGGCCGCTCTTTACAGACGTCAAAGCCGACGTAGACTCGCCTAAGCACG
>DASTOW010000376.1:0-3861 GCA_035762425.1 Hyphomicrobiaceae bacterium
CATCGCCGCCGGCCTGGTGAGCGGCTTGAACTCGGATCTCCCTGGCTTCGTCATCGGCCAGGTGACAGAAAACGTATTCGACAGCGTCGCCGGCCGGCATCTCCTCATCCCGCAGGGCTCGCGCCTGATCGGCAAGTACGACAACGTCGTCGCTTTCGGCCAGGACCGCGCGCTCGTCATCTGGCAGCGCATCATCATGCCGGACGGCACATCTATCGTGATCGACAATCTGCCGGCCACCGACACCGGCGGATACGCGGGCCTCGCCGACCAGGTCGATCTCCATACCTGGAAGCTGCTCAAAGGCGTGGCACTCGCAACCGTGCTCGGCGTCGGCAGCGAGCTCGCCTTCGGCTCTTCCGACAACGACCTCATCAAGGCCCTGCAGCAATCGACCCAGTCAACCAGCAACCGCGCCGGGCAGCGCCTCGTCGAGCGCTATCTCAATGTGCAACCGACCATCACGGTGCGACCGGGATGGCCGCTGCGGGTGATCGTCTACAAGGACATCGTGCTGCGGCCCTATCGAGTGCCTTCGGAATTGAACTTGAACAACGGGAGATAAGAGCATGCCTGTGATTGGGAACTTCTCCGCGGTCAAGGATGGCTACGCCGGCACCATCCGCACCCTCACTGTGTCGGCCAAGGTGCGCATGATCGCCAATGATCGCAAGGAGGGCGAGGGCGCACCGGATTTTCGCATCATGGTCGGCGGCGCCGAGATCGGCGCGGCCTGGCGCAAGACCAAGCAAGGTTCCGAGGAAACCTATCTGCGCGTCAAGCTCGACGATCCCGCACTGCCGCAGCCGATCTGGGGCGCCTTGCTCGAGGCAAGCGAGGACGGTGTGGCGCGCCTGCTTTGGCGGCGGGAGCGGAAAGAGGACAGCTGAGCTCCTGACCAATCCTGCCTTCCATGCGTCGAGCAAGTCAGCCCCATGACCAGAATGTGCCTTACAACCAGCGTACTGCTGCCGTTTGCAGCCGGATACTACCTCTCCTACCTGTTTCGCAGCATCAATGCGGTCGTCGCCACCGAACTGGCGGCCGACCTCAAACTGGAAGCGGCCGATCTCGGCGTCCTCACCGCCATCTATTTCCTCGTCTTTGCGGCGGTGCAGCTGCCGTTCGGAGCGGCACTCGATCGGCACGGGCCCAAGTTCATTCAATGCGTGCTTCTGCTCGTTGCCAGCACCGGCGCGTTGATCTTCGCGCTCGCAGACGGACTGGCTGGCCTCGTCATCGGTCGGGCGTTGCTGGCGCTCGGCGTGGCGCTGGCGTTGATGGCGGCCTTCAAGGCGGTCGTTCTCTGGTTCCCCGCAGGACGCGTGGCGGCCGCCAATAGCTGGGTGGTGATGCTGGGTGCGCTCGGCGCCGTCACGGCGACAGTCCCGGCGGAGATGATGCTGACGACGACGGGATGGCGCGGTCTGTTCGCCGCGCTAGCGGGGCTGTCCGCAATGGCTGCGTTGCTCGTGCTTCTGGTCGTGCCGGACCAGGTCGCCGCCACCTGCAAGAAACGTGCAGCCGACGCCGAAAATCTATGGGCTGCGTACCGTGACTGTCGGTTCTGGCGCATCGCCCCGCTGTCCGCCATCGGCATAGGCACGTCCTGGTCGTTGCAGGGCCTGTGGGTGGCGCCGTGGCTCCGCGATGTCGACGGACTGGATCGGACGGCCATCGTCCAGTACCTCGCTGTCATGGCCACTGCCGTTTGTGCTGGAGCGCTGCTGTTCGGCGCCATGGCAGACCGCTTCCGGCGCATCAGTGTCAAGACGGAGCTCCTGCTTGCGGCCACGCTGAGCGCATCGATTGCCGCCCAAGCAGGACTGCTGCTCGGTGGTCCCGTTCCTTCGCTTGTTCTTTGGACCGTGATTGCCGCAGCCGGCGCCGCCACCGTGCTAAGCTTTGCCATCCTGCCCGACTATTTTCCGAAGCAGATGTCAGGCCGGGCCAACGCGGCGCTCAACCTGCTGCACGTGAGCGCTGCGTTCCTCCTGCAGTCGGGCACGGGCTTCATCATCGCCCAATGGCCAATGACCGATGCCGGCTATGCGCCCGAGGCCCACCAGGTGGCCATGGCGGTCGGCCTCTGTGCCCAACTCGTCGCGCTGGGCTGGTTCTTCTTGCCTCGACGCCAACCAGCCATGAGACGGGTGCCCGCCTCGTCCTTCGCGGCGACGCACACAAGTCTGCTGACCACCCCCAGCAAACACATATGGCGACTGCGGCTGCACGCAAACCACCGCGATGCCGGGGCTTGGCGGCTTGCCGCGACCGTCAGCACTGTCCTGTGCGTCACCTTAGGAACCCTGCTTTGGCGAGCCGTCGACGGCACCGCTTCAGGCATCCGCGTCACGTCGGCCGCGCTCGCGCGCAACGCGATCGAATCAGCCGGCTATCTGGCTGTCCGCATTGACCACCCACTGGATCCAGCACAGGGGCGGCTTGCCGCAGCCAACGCACCGGGCACAATTGTGGTTTGGGATGCAAATCCATGACAGGCATTGACACCACGGGCACAGGCTCAACGCGCGCTGCGCGCCACTCTGCGCCATCCCCGGCCGACTACGCCGTGATCACGGTGGAGAAGTTGCGGTTTGCGGATACCGATCGCAACGGTCACATAACCAATACCGTGTTCGCTGCCTGCTGCCAAAACGCCCGCATGGAGCTGCTCTGCGATCGGCGCAGGGTGCCCGTGCCCGCCGACACGCACTTCGTCATCGCCAGGCTGGTCCTGGAGTTTCGAGCCGAGATGCATTGGCCCGGCATGGTCGAGGTCGGAACGCGCATCGATTGGATCCGGAAATCTTCCCTGCTGCTGGCGCAGGCCCTCTTCATCGAGCGACGATGCGTGGCCGTGGCGGAATCCGTGGTGGCTCTGGTCGATTCCACGACGCGCCGGTCGCTACCCATTCCCTTCGAGACCGCCCACGCACTGCGCTCGATGTCGGCCCCCGGAGTGAACGCGTCAATGTCGACAGGAGAGCGTCGCGCGTGAGACCTTGCTCTGTCGTCTTGGGACGGTTGCTCGGCTGAGAGATCAATCGTGGCGCTCGAGCCTCACTACAGCCTTATTCGCGCCGTGGAAAGGTTCTTTGCGGACGGTCCCATCACGGTGAACACTCTGCGCAAGGCCATCCGCGACGGTGAGTTGCAGGCAACCAAACCGCAGGGCAAGCTGCTCGTCACGGAATTGTGGCTGGCCGATTGGCTCGATCGATGTCGCGTCGAAAGAAACCTCCGCGCCTCTACCTCAAGCCCGCCGAGCCCGCTCGCGCAGGGCGGCCGGGGCGGGCAGCCGTGTGGTGCATCATTGATGGTGCGAAACGAGAGAGCACTGGATGCGGCGAACGCGACATTGAGCAGGCTCAGCGCAGGCTCGCCGACTACATCAAGGGAAAGTTCGAGCCACCGACCGGCAAAGGCGCGCAACTCCTAGTGGTCGAGGCGATCGCCGCCTATCTGGAGCATCACGTCGAGCAGCTCTCATCCAAGCATTCCCGCGACTTTGGACGCGCCACGTGCGCGCCATTGCTGCAGTGGTGGACCGGCAAGACGTTAGCGCAGGTCAATGGCATGAATTGTCGTGCCTATGTGCGCTGGCGCACCGCGCAAAACCGGAAGCGTCATCCCAAGTCCAAGAAGCCGCCGATAAAGGTCAGCGATCAGACCGCGCGTCATGATCTCAAGAGCCTGCGGGCGGCGCTGCGCTTCTACAAACGCGAGATGGACGGCGAACTGGTCGTTCCAACAGTCACCCTTCCTTCCAAGGCGCCGCCGCGCACCGACTACTTCCTGACCAGGGATGAATTGGCCGCACGGTTGCGAATCGCGCGGCGGAACCAGCAATCCCGTCAC
>DASTOW010000377.1:0-19355 GCA_035762425.1 Hyphomicrobiaceae bacterium
GTGGGCCATCGATGATGAGCACGTCCCAGCCGTCTAGCTCCAGCCTCTCGACCGCATCGGCCGGCTTGTCGACACCTTCGAAGATGCAAGGGTTGTCTGTTTCCCCGCGTCGCCGCCACCACTCAACCAGGGCTCGCTGAGGATCTAAGTCAACCAACGCGACGCGGACGCTGTCTTGCGCGGCGCGGGCGCCCAGGCTCGCGGCGATCGTCGTTTTGCCGACACCGCCTTTGCTCGAAACGACGGAGATAACCAGCATCTGACACATCCATGTGCGGGAGTGAAGCGGATGCCGGCTGTATAGCCGTGTCGGTCAGATTTACGTGCGACGATGTAAAGACGATCCACAGATATTTACGCCCGCACTGTCTTTACAGTGCATCGTGTCCCCGTTGCGGTGCCCGTCCACGCCAGCTCATATGCGCCCCTTTGATGTACGGAACGCGCGTGGGGCAGCGTCTGAGCTGCCAACCGGATCTCTGGGACGGCGTTGGCCTAGCCTGGCCTAGCTCGGCGGCTTTGAACCCCAGGTGAACCCCAGACCGAAAATGGCCGTTCCGCTGGCTTCTGGCCAAGCGGCGATTTCTCTTGATTATCTTGGGGTTAGATTGGCTCCGCGGGCAGGATTCGAACCTGCGACCAACCGGTTAACAGCCGGTTGCTCTACCGCTGAGCTACCGCGGAACAGCCGATGCGCCTCAGCGCGCAGCGCCTCATAGCAACTAGCGGGGGCGACGCCAAGGCCCTCCTGCCAGGATCCTGCTCGGCAGCGCTCGGGACGTCAGGGGCCCGCCCAAGAGGTTCGAGAGCTGAGACATTTGGAGGCCACGCCCGGAATCGAACCGGGGTGCACAGATTTGCAGTCTGCTGCGTCACCACTCCGCCACGTGGCCTCGATGCGCGGCCCAGCGTGTATCACGCAGCGTTCCGGCGTGGCAATGCCCGGAACCTGGCCGGCAGCCGCCGATTTGCGGCGATTGGCTGCAGCCGGCAGCCCCGGCAATGCTGGCCGGCCGGCCAGCGATTGGCTAAGGTCCCGCGCCAACCGCCAAGCTCCCGATGAACGTGCGATGACCGATACCATCCAGCAGCGCATTAATATGGTCGACAGCCAGGTGCGGCCAAGCGACGTCACCGATAGGCGTATCATCAAAGCCATGCTGGAGGTGCCGCGCGAGGCGTTCGCACCGGGGGATATGCACGCGCTCGCCTATATGGATGCCGCGTTGCCGGTGACGAAAGCGAGTGCCGAGCGGGCCGCCCGCACGCTGTTGCCGCCCCGCACGCTGGCAAAAATGCTGCAGCTGGCAGCCGTCGAGCCTGAGTGTTCGGTGCTGGACGTGGGGTGCGCTACCGGTTACTCGACGGCCCTCATCGGCAAACTTGCCGGGAAGGTGGTTGGGCTCGAGGCCGATCCGGATCTCGCTGAGCGTGCCCACGCGGCCCTGAACAAGGTCGACGCGGCAGGAATTAAGGTGGTGCAGGGTCCGCTGGCGGCTGGCGTAGCGGACGAGGCTCCGTTCGATGCCATCCTGCTCAATGGCGCCGTGCCAGAGGTGCCGCAGACGCTGCTCGACCAGCTCAAGGACGGTGGGCGGCTGGTGGCGATCGTGGCCCCGACTGGCTATGGACAGGTTCAGGTCTGGCGCCGCACGGGGCGCTCGTTCGGTAGCATCACCGCGTTTGATGCCGCTGCCGACCTGCTTCCGGGGTTTGCGCGCGAGCCCGGATTCGTGTTCTGACAGCCCCGCTTAGCGCGCCTCGCGCCTGTTGAAAACCTGTGCACAGCCTGTTGCCGTGGACAGGTGTGTGCTGTGGGCAACGCATCCAAAACAATCTTCCTGATCACAAGGTTATGCAGCTTCCTCCGCACCGGGGACCCATTATGTGTGCCATTGAGAGCGATCGAATCTGTTAGGTACTCGATATCAGTCAGCGCGGAGATTCGGGGGAGTACCTGACTGGGTCGCCAGAGACGCAGGTCTGGCGTGAAAAACGGGGGAAGTTCGTGGGACGACGACGAGCTGCGCAAGAGCGCCTGCGGGGGCGTGGCCTTGTTTGGGCTACCGTTGGCGCGATTGCGGCTTGTGCGATGTCTGGTGGCGTTTCGGCCGAAACGCTGCAGCAAGCATTGTCTTCCGCCTACAAGTTCAATCCGAGGCTCGACGCAGCTCGCGCCACCTTGCGCGCGACCGACGAGGAAGTGCCGCGCGCCATGTCGGGATTCCGGCCGCAGGTGGTCGGCAACGCCGACACCGGCTATCAGCTGCAGACGACGCGGCCTTCCACGGGCGGCAAGACCGAGAGTAATCCGCGCGGCTATTCCGTCGACATGCAGCAGCCCCTGTTCAAGGGCTTTCGCGTCGTAAATACAGTGCGGGAGGCTGAGGCCACGGTGCGAGCGCAGCGCGAATCGCTGCGGACGACGGAGAGCAGCGTCCTGCTCGATGGCGTGACCGCATACGTGGACGTGGTGCGCGATCAGGCCGTCGTTCGCCTGCGTGAGAACAACGTCACCGTGCTGACTCGCGACCTCAAGGCCACGCAGGACCGCTTCAACGTGGGTGAGGTGACGCGGACCGACGTGGCGCAGGCGCAGGCTCGCCGCGCAGGGGCGGTATCTGCGCTCGACCTTGCCCG
Organism: Hyphomicrobiaceae bacterium; assembly: GCA_035762425.1. Taxonomy (GTDB): domain Bacteria; phylum Pseudomonadota; class Alphaproteobacteria; order Rhizobiales; family Hyphomicrobiaceae; genus AWTP1-13. Next base: position 2,641 of record DASTOW010000377.1, read on the forward strand.
CGCCAACCTCAAGACCAGCCGCGCCACCTTCGAGCGCGTGGTCGGCCATCCGCCCAGCAATCTGGTCGATCCAGGAGCCAGCCGTTTGGTGCCGGCAACTTTGAACGCCAGCATTGAAATTTCATCGCGCGAGAGTCCGGCGGTGGTGGCGGCCCTTTACCTGGAGCAGGCCGCGCGCCACGCGGTTGATCGCATCCGCGGCGAATTGTTGCCGGAGGTCAACCTTGAAGCTAGCTACGGTCGGCGCTTCGATCCGTCCAACAACATTGAGTCGACCGAGTCCGCAACTGTTACCGGCCGCCTGACGGTCCCGTTCTATACGGGTGGCGAGGTAGAGGCGCGTGTGCGCCAGGCCAAACACACTCACGTTAGCCGTCTGCAGGAGATCGAACAGTTTCGCACCGAGGTGCAAGCGCTGGTGGTGGCGGCATGGTCGCAGCTGGCCGCCGCACGGGCGCAGCTTGAGTCCGACCAGGCGAGCGTGGATGCCAACCGCATAGCGCTAGCTGGCGTGCGTGAGGAGGAGAGGGTCGGTCAGCGGACGCTGCTCGACGTTCTGAACGCCGAGCAGGAGTTGCTCAACTCCGAGGTAAATCTGGTTACCACCAAGCGCAATCTGGTGGTTGCCTCCTACGCCGTGCTGTCGGCGATTGGGCGGCTCAACGCCCAGGAGCTGGGCGTGGCAGGCTTGGTCTACGACCCCGAGGCGCACTACCTCGAGGTGCGCCGCAAATGGACGGACATCAACATCACGCATGGCGATGGACGGCGCGAGGTGTTGCAGGCAGTGCCGGAGCAGGAGCCGCCCCGTCGCGCGAAATAGGGAGGTGTCGTGCTCCTGTCGCCGCCGATGGTCCGCAATATGGCGAAATCGCTCTGTTGAACGGCGCGGGGGTCCGCTATAGAGACGCCCTACCCATGCTACAATCTGCGCGCTTGTTGGGGCGCGGGCGCGGGTTTGTGCGTGTGGGCGGCGTTTGAATGAGGTGCGCGGTATGAGTAAGCCCGACTTGCTGGGCAACAGCCTGGAAGAGATCCTGGCGTCGATCCGCAAGACACTGTCCGATGATCGACCCGAGGACGGCCTCTCCAAGCTCAACAATGCGCCGTCTGAGCCGAAGGACGAGGCGAAGACCGAGGCCAATGGCCATGCACCCAAAGGCTCGGATGCGCTACCGAATCGCCTGGCTGACGCCTTGAATGGGTCGGGCAACGGTCGGGCCGAGACGGACCTTACGGAACTTCTGTCCTCCGAGGCACCGAGACAGACAGAGCAGGCTTCCTCGCCCGAGGACGTGCCCTGGTTCCTGAAGCGCGATCCGCAATCTGGCGAAGGTAATGCCAAGCCGGCCGCGGCCAGCGTCGAGATCGAGCAACCCCGGCAGACCATGCCCGAGGAGATTGCACTGACGCGACCCGAAACGGTGCGCCGGTCATTCCCCCCGTTGTTCGGGGGGGGCGAAACGCTTCCCGCCCGCCAGGCGGATATGCCGGCGCCATCGCGTCCATCTGATGTGCTGCTGACGCCCAAGGCGGCCCGCGAACCGGTCGCCGAGACCCCGAAGCCGGCTGCCCCCGTCGAAGCGAAGGCGCGTGCTGCCGAGCCAGTGGCTCCCACCGTGGAGAAGCCGGTCTTGCTGCCGGAGCCGCCGGCGACGATCATCCCCCTACCGCGCGAAGTCCCGGTAGCCGAGGCTAGGGTGCCGTATATGCAGGATCCCGCCACCATGTGGGAGGAGCCTCCGCTGCCGGAACCGCCACTTCCAGAACCCCTGCTGCCGGAGGCGCCGAGGCGCGAGGCCCTGAGTGCGGAGCCGGCGGCGGCCGGACAGAGCCAAGCCTTGCAGGACATGATTGCGCGTTTGCTCGAGCCGGTGATTCAGAAGTGGCTCGAAACGAACCTGCCAAGCATGGTAGATGCTGCCATCCGCGAGGAGATGCAGCGGCAGATCAAGAGACCGCGCGGTGAGCTGAAGATCTGAGCCGTTGCGCGCTCGGCGTCGCTGTAGACCAAGGATCGGCCCTTCCTCGATTGCCGCGTTGGGCCGAGCGGCGCCGCCCCCTGCCCGTAACCTGATACCCCCATGCTCGAGAAGACCTACCAGCCAGCCGATATCGAAACGCGCATCCACCAGGAGTGGGTGAAGGCGGAGGCCTTCACAGCCGGCCGACCGGACCGCGCCAAAGCCGAGCCCTACTGCATCGTCATCCCGCCGCCTAACGTGACGGGGTCGCTGCATATGGGGCACGCGCTCAACAACACGCTGCAGGACGTGCTGTGTCGCTTCGAGCGCATGCGCGGCAAGGACGTGCTTTGGCAGCCGGGCACGGATCACGCGGGCATCGCCACACAGCTGGTCGTCGAGCGGCAGATGATGGAGCGCCAGGAGCCCGACAGGCGCAAGATCGGTCGCGACAAGTTTGTCGAGAAGGTATGGGCTTGGAAAGCCGAGAGCGGCGGCACCATCGTCAACCAGCTGAAGAGGCTGGGCGCCTCGTGCGACTGGAGCCGCGAGCGCTTCACCATGGGAGAGCATGGCGCCGCCAACGAGCAGATGGTGCGGGCGGTGCTGAAGGCTTTCGTCGATCTCTACAACGACGGGCTGATCTACAAGGACAAGCGCCTCGTCAACTGGGATCCGGAGTTCCAGAGCGCCGTCTCCGACCTTGAGGTTGACATGGTCGAGGCGCGTGGTTCGTTCAACTGGACGGCCGGCGATCCGGAAAAGCCCTTCGATGCCAAGGCGCTGGGCAAGGTGCTGGACCGCAATCCAGCCGGCCACCTCTATCATTTCCGCTATCCGCTCACCGCACAGGTGGCCGGCTACGCCAAAGACTACATCGTCGTTGCCACCACGCGCCCCGAGACCATGCTGGGCGACACTGCAGTGGCCGTGCATCCCGAGGACGAGCGCTATGCAGCGCTGCTGAAAGCAGGTGCCAAAGCGCGCTTGCCGCTGGTCGGGCGCGAGATTGCAATCCTCGCCGATACGTATTCCGACCCCGAGAAGGGATCGGGTGCTGTGAAGATCACGCCGGCGCACGACTTGAACGACTTCGAGGTCGGCCGGCGGCACAAGCTGGAGCTTGTCAACATCTTCGACGCCAAGGCGCACCTCAACGACAACGTGCCGGACAAATATCGCGGGCTCGATCGGTTCGCCGCGCGCAAGTTGGTGATCGCCGACATGGAGGCGGCGGGCCTGCTTGAGCGGATCGAGCCCACGACGCATGCCGTGCCGCATGCCCAGCGCGGCAACGCTCTGATCGAGTATTGGCTGACCGACCAGTGGTACGTGAACGCCGCCGAACTCGCCAAGCAGGCGATCGCCAAGGTAGAGGACGGCAGTACGCGCTTCGTGCCGCAGAACTGGGAGAAGACCTACTTCGAGTGGATGCGCAACATCCAGCCGTGGACCATCTCGCGTCAGCTGTGGTGGGGACACCAGATCCCGGCGTGGTACGGGCCCGACGGCAAGGCTTTCGTGGCGCTCGATGAGGCGGGTGCCGCCCAGCTCGCCAAGGCACACTACAAGACGGCGGTCGAGCTCAAGCGCGATGAGGACGTGCTCGACACCTGGTTCTCATCGGGGCTGTGGGCGTTCTCGACGCTTGGCTGGCCGGAAAAGACGAAGGAACTGGCGCGCTTCTATCCGACCAGCACGCTGGTGACCGGCTTCGACATCATCTTCTTCTGGGTCGCGCGTATGATGATGATGAGCCTCTACTTCATGAAGGAGGTGCCGTTTCGCGACGTCTACATCCATGCCCTGGTACGCGACGAGAAGGGGCAGAAGATGTCGAAGACCAAGGGCAACGTCATGGACCCCTTGGCATTGATCGACGAGTACGGCGCCGATGCCTTGCGCTTCACGATGGCGGCGATGGCCGCGCAGGGCCGCGACGTCAAGATGTCGACCTCGCGCGTCGAGGGCTATCGCAATTTCGCGACCAAGCTGTGGAACGCAGCACGCTTTGCCGAGATGAACGAGTGTGTGCGCCAGAAGGGCTTCGACCCGAAGGCCGTCGAGGAGACCGTCAACCGCTGGATCGCAGGCGAGGTGGAGCGCACGGCCAAGGCCGTCACGGCCGGCATCGAGGCTTACAAGTTCAACGAGGCGGCAGGCGCGATCTACGACTTCACCTGGGGCACGTTCTGCGACTGGTATCTTGAGCTGATCAAGCCCGTGCTGAATGGCGAGGACGAGGAGGCCAAGGCCGAGACGCGCGCCACGACTGCCTGGGTTCTGGACCAGGTGTTGAAGCTGCTGCACCCGTTCATGCCCTTCATTACCGAGGAGCTGTGGGCGCGGCTGGTGGAGGTGGGCGTCGAGCGCGACAACCTGCTGTGCCTCTCCACCTGGCCGGTGTTCGAGGGGCTCGCCGATGCGGATGCCGACGAGGAGATCGGCTGGCTGGTCGGCCTGATCAGCGAGGTGCGCTCGGTGCGCAGCGAGATGAACGTGCCGGCCGGTGCCAAGGTGCCGCTGGTGCTGGTAGGCGCCGGCAAGGCGCTGCGCGCACGTGTTGACCGTCACGACGAGACGATCGAGCGGTTGGCCCGGCTCGATGACATCTCGTTTGCCAAGGCGGCGCCGAAGGGCTCGGCGCAGATCGTGCTGGGCGAGACGGTGGCCGCGCTGCCGCTCGCCGGCGTGATCGATATGGGGGCAGAGCGCGCACGGTTGGAGCGCGAGATTGACAAGTGCCGCAGCGAGATCGGCAAGGTCGACGCCAAGCTGGCGAACGCGAGCTTCGTTGCCAAGGCGCCGCCCGAGGTGGTCGAGGAGAACCGCGAGCGCAAAGCCGATTTCGAGGCCACCATCGCCAAGCTGCAGGCAGCGCTGAAGCGGGTCGAGGCCGCCACTTGAGTTTGTCATGGCCCTCTCCGTGCGCCTTGAGGGGGAGGAAGACGCGCTAGGAGCTAGCGACGCGGCCACGAACGCCTGCGCTTTCGATGTTGGCAACACAGGTTGCTCACTCGTTCGGCGCGTCAGGTGAGGGGTGTCGTTTGATCTGCAGTCTTGGTAATGGTCATCCTCACCAGGACGTCAGCAGGCCTGGCCCGCCGGTTACCGGCGTGGTCGCGCTCATTTGCGGGTCTAAGTCTGTGACGTTCCATCCTCCCGCCAAAGGGCGAGAAGGCGTTGCTCATCTTGAGGTAGCACATGTACACGCCAGTGCAATTCAAGCTCGACGAGGCTGCGGAGGCGCACGCGCTGATGCGTGCGCACCCCTTTGCCATTCTGGTCACGCACGGCGCCGACGGCGTGGTGGCGACGCATCTGCCAACCGTGCTGAAGGTGGACGAGGCGAGCCCGCTCGGCCGTATCGAATGTCACTTGGCGCGGCCCAACCCACAGTGGAAGACCTTAGCGCCGGATACGGATGCGCTGATGATCTTCCAGGGCGCCGAGGCCTACATCCGGCCCGGCTGGTATCCCTCCAAGGCCCAGCACGGCAAGGCGGTGCCGACCTGGAATTATGCGGTCGTGCACGCCTACGGCCGCCTGCAGGTGTCGCAGGACAAGGACTGGCTGCTGGCCCACGTGGATGAACTGAGCAACCAGCAAGAGAGGCCTTACGCCGAGCGCTGGTCAATGGCGGACGCGCCTGCCGACTATCTCGACCGTCAGACGCGTGGCATCGTCGGGCTGACCCTCGCCATCACGCGGCTGGAGGGCAAGATGAAGATGAGCCAGAACCGCGACATAGGCGACCGCGAGGGTGTCGTGCGCGGGTTGGGGGAGCGTGCCGGTGGCCACGACGCTGCAATTGCGGTGCTGGTGCAGGCCAAAATGCAGAAGTGATGTCATGCCGGAATTCGCGTCAGCCAATGTCGGGGAAGCCAGTCTCGCCATCAAGTCCGGCCATCAAGTCTCGCCATCAAGTCTGGCCATCAAGTCTGGCCATCGGCGATTTTATTGTGGGTCCCGGTGATCGCTTGCGCGCTGCCCGGGATGACAGGTCAGGTTGGCGTCACGTAGTACACGTCGACCAGCTTCCAGCGCATGCCCTGCAGGGCGAGGATGCTGATCACGCGCTTGCCGGGCATCTTGGGATCGATGACTTCCAGCTTGAAGCGGGTAGGGCTTTCGAAGAACGCCCAGCGCAGACGGCGTGGCGCCAGCGGATCGGCGGTCGGGTCGTCAGCGCCGACCGCGTCGGCTGAAGGGGCTTGGTCGGGCTGCCGGGTCATACCGAGATCGTCCAGCAAGCTGCGGCCGGCCAGCACCTTGCCGAGCGTCAACGGCGTGACGGTGAAGTCGATGACGGCGTCGGCGGCGGCCGTGCCAATTGCGCCAATCAGCACGCGGGTGATGACGCCACGTTGCGGATCGGTGCTCTTTTCCTTGAGATTGCTGCCGACCGTCCGCTTCAGGTTGGCGCGCAGCGTTGCCCAGTCGACCTTGCTGTCGATGGCGGCGATGTCGTTCCCCTTCACGGCGACACGCAGCTGCCAGGCAACGGCCAGGGGCCAGGCCAGGTAGGCGAGCATCAGCACAAGAGCAGCGATGATGAACTTGCGCATGGCGAACTTCGTTGAGGTCGGCAGCGGGTCAGGGTTGATTGGTAGCTTTGGGCGCAACGATAGCACCCGATATTGACAGTGCGGTGAGCTTCCACGTGAAGCCCCTCAGCTCGAGCATGCCGGTGTAGCTGCGGTCTGCCCGATGCCGGTCGACCACCTCGATCTCCAAGCGCGTCAGCGAGTGGAAGACCGCGCGGCGTATGCGTGAGTAGAAGGCGACGAAGCGGTCGATGAAGGTGCCGGCGAGCCAGGTGCCACTCATGACGGTCGGCGGCTCGGGTGGACCGATCACGGGCTGCAGGGTGCCGCGCCAGATACGGCGGTAGCCGAGCAGGACGGGGAAGTATTCTGGAGTGGCATAGCGGTCGATGACGGAGCTTGCCATATGTGGGGCGACGGTCGCTTTGACGCGCTGCCAGATGGAGGGCTTAGGGGCGCCCGGCTCGGTTTCCAGCGCCGCCAGCGCCTCAGCGCTCATCGACGCCTTCAGGGTGGCGCGCACGCTCTCCCATTCGACCTTGCTTGCCAGCGTCGCCGTGTCGCCGAAGCGCATGGCGTCGCGGATCTGCAAGGCGGTGTAGAGGGGCCAGGCAATGTAGGCGCCTGCCAGAACAAGAAGAAATGCGGACATCCGCAACAGTGCAAGTCTGCGCATCTCGAAACATCCGATACACGGACGGTAACAATAGCGTGACAATGGGGCGAAGGCAGGACACCCGTCCCGACCTGTCGCCGGACGAATTCGTGCCGGGCGTGGCCGCCGTGCACCCATGCATCTGTTGAGAAAATCCCAGGTTCCGTATGCATTTGGTAAACCATATGTGGCGCTCACGCCACAAAAGACCTCGGATGTGCCACTGTTGGGCCACAAACGGTCGCCACATAGGACCCATCAGATCGCATTGACCGGCGCCGGCGCACCGAGTTGCGGCGCCCCGAATTCTAGCGGGTTTCGACGTTCACTCGGCAGATGTCTTGCGGGCGCCAGACCGCCTGCAGGTTTGTTTGTCCGATGCTTGTTTGAGCGTCGCAGTAGGAGCAGTGATCCATGCGGGTGGAGGAACTGAAGGTGCTTGCCACGCGAATATCCAGGGCGTTGATCGCGGCGACCTGCCTTGCTTGGCTCAGCACGGGTGCGGCGGCAGCGGGGCCAGGCAAGTTCGACTCGGCGCAGGCGGCCTTCGAGCAGGGGCTCAATGCCTACAAGGCTGGCCAATACGAGATCGCCGTGCCGGCGCTTGAGGAAGCGGCCAGGATCGGTAGCGAATCCAACCAGTTCTTCGCCGATTTCTACCTGGCGCGCATCTACTCCGACGCATCGGGAGGCAAGGCCGATCGTGCCAAGGCCTATGAGCTGTTCCGCAAGCTGGCCGACGAGAATGCCGATGCCGATCCCGATGACGGCCATCGCGCTCCGTTCGTTGCCAAGGCTCTGACCGCACTGGCAGGCTATTTGCGCACCGGCGTGCCCGAGCTCGGCGTCAAGCCCGACATCGACCGCGCCGTCGAGTGCCTGCAGAACGCGGCGACCTCGTTCGGCGACCAGGAGGCGCAGTTCGAGCTGGCCAAGACTTACCTTGCCCGCGGCGGCGACGATGACGTCAAGCTCGGGAAGCATTTTCTGTCGGTTCTGGCGCGCGACGGGTTTGCCAACGCGCAGGCCTTCCTTGCCGACATGTACTGGCGCGGCCGCTACGTGAAGAAGGACGATCAGCGCGCGTTGGCGCTCATCACGATGGCGTCTGAGAATGCACCTGTGCACGACCGCGCCGGCATCGAGGCCGTGCATCAGAACATCTATTGCGGCACCTCACCGACGCTGCGCGCGCAGGCTGACAGTCTGGCCCAGATCTGGCGGCAGGTGCTCGGCCGTCCGACGACGACCCGCGCTGCGGCCGATGCCAAGCAGCGCACGCAGAGCCTGATCTGCAGCAACGGCGAGGTCGTCGATCTCAATCAGCGGCCGAGGACTCCGGTCGACACGACCGGTACCGTGGCGGCCAGGCCCATGTCTGGGCGCGGCGAGATGCTGCAGGGCAGCGCTGCCAACTTCGGCATGCGGGACGTCGGTACGACGAAGTGAGGCATGCCTTGGCAAAGGGTGATAGGCAATAGCGAAGAGCTGCGCCGCCATTGCCCCCGCCAAGTGGTTACTCCCTCAGTTCCACCCAGACAGGCACGTGGTCGGATGGCTTCTCCCAGCCGCGCGTGAATTTGTCGATGCCGGCCGACTGCAGGCGGTCGGCTGCCTGCGGCGACAGCAGGATGTGGTCGATGCGGATGCCGTGATCCTTCTGCCAGGCGCCCGCCTGATAGTCCCAGAACGTGTAGATGCCAGGCTGCGGATGGCAGGCACGCACCGCATCGGTCAGGCCGAGGTTGAGCAGTGAGCGCATGGCGGCGCGCGTCTCCGGCTGGAACAGTGCATCCTCGCGCCAGGCATCGGGGTTCTTCGCATCGACCGGCTCGGGGATGACGTTGTAGTCGCCCATCAGCACAAGCTGCTCTTCGAACTCGAGCAGGTGGCGGGTGCGCGCCTGCAGGCGCTTCATCCAGGCGAGCTTGTAGGCGAACTTGTCGGTGCCGATTGGATTGCCGTTCGGCAGGTAGAGGTTGCCGACGCGCACCACCCCGCTGCCGGCGGGAACAAGCACCTCGATGTAGCGGGCGTGCGCGTCCTCGTCGTCACCGGGCAGCCCTTTGACGACGACCTCGTCGAACGGCCGCTTGGAAAGAATGGCGACGCCGTTGAAACCCTTCTGCCCGTGCACGGCGACGTTATAGCCGACCTCCTCGAAGGCACTGAAGGGGAACGCTTCGGTGAGTGACTTGATCTCCTGGAAGCAGGCGACGTCCGGGCTCGTCTCCTTGAGCCAGGTCAGCGCACCTTCCAGGCGCGCCTTGACGCCGTTGATGTTCCAGGTAGCGATTTTCATGGCCGCCTTTGTGCAGCCTGCTCCGGTGCGGCGCAAGTAGTGTTGTCGTCCCGGAATTTCGCAGCAGCGACAGCCAGGATCCGTCGTGGCGCGATGTGTGGAGATTGCTGGGTGCCGGTATTTGCCCACGGCAAATTCCGGATGACACTGCGCCTAAATGGAGAAGCTGGTGCCGCAGCCGCAGGAGGCCGTCGCCTGGGGATTCTTGATCTTGAAGGCGGCGCCGATCAGGTCGTCGACGAAGTCGATCTCGGAGCCGGCGAGGTAATCGAGCGAGACTGGGTCGATCAGCACGCGCGCGCCGGCCCGCTCGATCACCACGTCATCGGCCGTGCGGTCGCCGACCAGATCGAACTTGTACTGGAAGCCGGAGCAGCCGCCACCCTCCACGCTGATGCGCAGCATGGTATGCTCAGCCTCGCCGGCGATGATCTCGCAAATGCGCCTGGCGGCGCGCTCGGTGACGGTAACGGCGGTCGGGGTGGCGGTGTCGCTCATGATCCGGCTCTTGGAACCGCTTGGATGGTCTAGGTCTTTGTCGAGCGACTCGCGGTAGAAGCAGCCGCCTTATGCCCAGAAGATAGGTTCGGCGGCAGCCTTGTCAAACCCCCGGGATGATGACCAGAAGCGCAAAACGTCAGGAGCAGAAGGCTGGGCCCGACCTGCCCGACGGCCCGGCCGGGCGGTCCCTGGCGGCCTGGGCAACCCGGGCCGAGGCCAGCGTCGGCCGGCAGCACCCCGAGCCGCCCTGTCCGATGCGTTCAGCCTTCCAGCGTGATCGCGACCGCATCGTGCATGCCACGAGCTTTCGCCGCCTGACCTACAAGACCCAGGTGTTCGTGTTCCATGAGGGCGACCACTACCGCACGCGCCTGACGCACAGCCTGGAGGTGGCGCAAATTGCTCGCGCCATCGCCCGCATGCTGTGGTTGGACGAGGACCTCGCCGAGGCGCTGGCGCTGGCGCACGACCTGGGCCACCCGCCATTCGGCCACGCTGGCGAACGGGCGCTGGCGGCGGCGACCGCGCCGTACGGCGGCTTCGACCACAACGCGCAGAGCTTCAAGGTGGTGACGCGGCTCGAGCGCAAGTACGCGGCCTTCGACGGGCTCAACCTGTCGCTCGAAACGCTGGAGGGGTTGGTCAAGCACAACGGCCCGCTTACCGGCGAACATCAAGACGAGCGCGTGCTGATCGAGGCCATTGCTGCTGCCGGACTGGCAGGGCGCCTGCACCTGTCGCTGTTCGCACCAGCCGAGGCGCAGGTGGCGGCCATTGCCGATGATATTGCCTACAACTGTCATGATCTCGACGACGGCTTGCGCGCCGGCCTGATCAGCCTCGACGATCTGGCCGACGTGCCCTTGGCCGGGTCCTTCCTCGCCGATGCGACCGGCACGGGGCTGGAGACCGGCCGCGTCATCTACGAGGTCAACCGGCGCATGATTACGGCCATGATCGAGGATGTGGTGCGCTGTTCGAAGACTGCCCTGGAGGCGCTGGACGAGCCGAGCCTGCATGGCGTGCGCGCGGCCGGCCGGCCTGTGATCGCCGCGTCCGAGGACCGTCGGGCCGAGATGATGGGCCTCAAAGCCTTCCTGTACGCCAAGGTCTATCGCCACCCGCGGGTGATGCACGTCATGCGCGGGGCCGAGCAGATTGTCGCCGACCTGTTCGCGCGCTACCTGGCAGAGCCCGATGCGATGCCCGCTCCCTGGCGCACGGCCGATGCCAAGGAACGGGAGCGGGCCACCGTGGTGGCCGACTTCGTGGCCGGCATGACCGACCGCTATGCCATCAACGAGCACCGGCGCTTGTTTGACGCTACTCCGGAATTGCGTTAGCCGGGGCTCTTGCAACAGCCCTCGGGGCCGGGACTGCCGATGCCGGAACTGTCTTTGAATGTGTATGCGCTGGTGCGAGGCCGCGTCGTCGAAGCGCTGCATGCGCTGGCGCGCGAGGGAGGCCTTGCGGCCGGGCTCGATCTTGCCAATGTCGAGGTCTCCCCGCCGCGCGATGCCGCGTACGGTGACCTCGCCTGCAACGCCGCCATGGTGCTGGCCAAAGCCGCCAAGATGAAGCCGCGCGACATCGCCGACAGGCTGGCGGCCAAGCTGCGAGCCGATGCGGACATAGAGAAGGTGGAGGTGGCCGGCCCCGGCTTCCTCAACATGAGCTTCGTGCCGGCGTTCTGGCACCAGGTCGTGTCGGCGATCCTGAAGGAAGGGGCGGACTACGGGCGAGCCGGCATCGGCAAGGGCGACAAGGTCGATGTGGAGTACGTCTCTGCCAACCCGACCGGGCCGATGCACGTCGGGCATGGGCGCGGCGCGGTGTTCGGCGATGCGTTGGCCAACCTGCTGCAGTTCGCCGGCTACGCGGTGACGCGTGAGTACTACATCAACGATGCGGGCGCGCAGGTCGATGCGCTGGCCCGCTCGGCCTATCTGCGCTACCGCGAGGCGTTGGGCGAGGACATCGGCGAGATCCCGGCCGGACTCTATCCTGGCGACTATCTAAAGCCCGTCGGGGCCGCGCTTGCCGAGCAGCACGGCCCAGCGCTCATCAACTTTGCCGAGCAGCGCTGGCTGCCGCTGGTGCGCGAAGTCGCCATCGCCCGCATGCTGGAGATGATCAAGGAGGACCTTGGCGCCCTCAACATCCACCACGATGTCTTCTTCTCGGAGCGCGCACTGACCAGCGGCGGCAAGGATGAGGTGCGTGTCACCGTTGAGGAGCTGGCCGCCAAGGGGCTCGTCTATGAGGGCCGGCTGCCGAAGCCGAAGGGTCATGACGACGGCGAATGGGAGGATCGCGAACAAACGCTGTTCAAGTCGACCCAGTTTGGCGATGACGTCGATCGTGCGCTGCAGAAGTCGGATGGCGGCTACACCTACTTCGCCTCCGACATGGCCTATCACCACAACAAGATCGCGCGCGGTTTCCAACACCTGATCAACGTGTTCGGCGCCGATCACGTCGGCTACATCACGCGCATGAAGGCGGCCGTGGCGGCGCTGTCGGACGGCAAGGTCGATCTCGACATCAAGGTATGCCAGCTGGTGAAGCTGTTCAGGGCTGGCGAGCCGGTGAAAATGTCGAAGCGGGCCGGCACGTTCGTCACGTTGCGCGATGTGGTGGACGAGGTTGGCTCCGACCCCGTCCGCTTCATGATGCTGTACCGCAAGAACGATGCGCCGCTCGACTTCGATCTCGCCAAGGTCGTGGAGCAGTCGAAGGACAACCCGGTGTTCTATGTGCAGTACGCGCATGCCCGGGCGCACTCGGTGTTTCGCAACGTGGCAGACGCTTTTCCACAGATGACCGCAAGCTCATCAGCGCTGCGCTCGGCCGATCTAGCGCCGCTCACGGATACAGGCGAACTCGATTTGATCCGTAAGCTGTCGGCCTTTCCGGTCATCGTCGAAGGCGCGGCGCGTGCACACGAGCCACACAGGCTCGCCTTCTATCTATATGATTTAGCTTCAGCTTTTCACAGCCAATGGACGAAGGGCAATGAATCGCCACATTTGCGATTTATCCAAGCCACAGACGGGACTTTGACCGCAGCACGCCTCGCGTTGATCTTGGCCACCCAACGGGTGTTGGCCACAGGATTGACGCTCCTGGGCGTACAAGCCCCTCGGGAGATGCGATAGAGTCGTGATTCGACGCATGCGGGGCAACGAGTAAAGGAACGGGGAATGTCTCGGAACGGGCAGTTTGGCCAGGGGCGGAGGCGCGATCCGGTAGAGCAAGATCCGTTTGCCCCGCTTGATTCTTCGTATGCTCCGCAGCAGCAGTGGCCGCAGCAGCCGGCAGGCTATCCCGACCCAAACTACGTCACCGGTGGTCAGCAGGGCGGCTATCATTACCCGGCCGAACCGGAGCCGTACGGCGGTCAAGGCCAGATGCCGAACCTCGATCGCTACGCGCCAGCGCAGACCGGCGGCCAGCAGGACTGGGGCCAGCAGGACCCGCGTGGCTATGATCTTGGCAGCTACATGCCGAATGGCGCGCAGGGATATCCGCAACAACAGGGCTATCCGCAGCAAGAGCCTATGCAGTACGCGCCCCAGCAGCAGGGTGGCTATGCGGCGGAGCCCGATGTCGACTATGACGATGGCTTGGAGGATGGCGACGACGAGCCGCGCAGCGGTCGTCGCTGGATGGTGATCGCGGTGGCGCTGGTCGGTGCTATTGGTCTCGGTGGCGGACTGGCCTACACCTACAAGATGTTTTTCACCAACGGTGCGGGTCGCCCCGCAATCGTCAAGAACGTCGAGCCGCCGAACAAAGTGAAACCGGTCAACGCCTCCAGAGAGAACGCGCAGGTCGACAAGAAACTGTTCACGCGCCTGGGCGAGGAAGGCGCTGCTGCAGGCAGCGAACCCGAAGCGCAATCCGACAACCAGAGCAACGATGCGCAGGTTGGCGGTGCGCGTCCGGTGCGGATCATTCCGATCCAGCCAGGCAGCCAGGGCGGCGGTTCTGGTCAGGTCACCACGACCGGCAGCACGGGCGGCGGATCGCAGATGGTGACCGTGCCAGGCCTGATGCTCGATCCCGGCGGCCCGCGCGGGCGTTTGCCGCAGCAAGGTGCACAGCAAGCAGCCCAGCAGCAAGGTGGGCAGCAGCAGGCTGCGCAGCAACAGCAGGGTCCGCAGCAAGGCACCCCGGTTCGTATCGCCGCACTGCCGCAGGCGCAGTCGCAGGACACAGCGGCCGAACCTGTGCTGCCGCCCAGGCGGCCAGCAACCATACCGACCACGCCAACCACGCAGCAAAGCGCCTCGGCGACCACCTCCTCCGCCAGCGCGGCAGGCAGCGTGACTGCCCCCAAGCCTCCAGTGGTGCAGCGTAAAGAAGCGTCGGCCGTCGGCGGGCCTGTAAATACACCAGTTTCGAGCGGCTACGTTGCCGTGCTGTCGTCGAAAAAGACGCGCATGGACGCCATGAAGGCCTATGCTAGCCTCGACCAGAAGTATCGTGATATGCTGGCGTCCAGCACGTTCGACGTGCAAGAGGCCGATCTCGGCGACAAGGGCGTATGGTTTCGGGCGGTGATCGGTCCGCCGCGCTCGTATGAGGGCGCCAAGAAGATCTGTGAGGATCTGAAGGCTGCCGGTCATCCCGACTGCTGGCCGGCCAGGTACTGACGGCCTACACTGCCCGCTGGGATGCGGCGCGCTAAATTGAAGAGCGCCGCCACAGGCTCTTACCGCCAGAGGCGCGAAGGCTTCCCACATGCTGTCTGCGTTCATTGCAGGGCTGGCCGGTGCGCAACTTGACGCGCGCGAAGCCGCGCTGCTGCGTCAGACGCGCCCTTGCGGCGTCATTCTATTTGCCCGCAATGTCGAGAGCCCCGAGCAGGTGCGTCGTCTGGTCAGCGATGTGCGAACGGCAATCGGCTCCGATGATCTCCTCGTACTGATCGACCAGGAAGGCGGGCGCGTGCAGCGCCTCAAGCCTCCGCACTGGCGCGCGCTGCCGCCGGCGGCAGCTTACGGCCGGGTTTATCAGCGCGACCAGCAGGGGGCGCTGGCCGCGGCGCGATTGGCTGCGCGTCTGACGGCGGCGGACCTGTCGGCGCTCGGCATCAACACGGATTGCACGCCGGTGCTGGACGTGCCGGTTCCCGGCGGCCACGACGTGATCGGCGACCGCGCCTACGGCTCTACGCCGGATCAGGTCTGCGCGCTGGGCCGGGCGGTCGCGGAGGGTTTCATGGACGGCGGGGTGCTGCCCGTCATCAAACATATTCCCGGCCATGGCCGCGCCACTAAGGACAGCCACCTCGAGCTGCCCGTTGTCAACGCATCGCGCGCTGACCTCGAGGCCAACGACTTCGCGCCCTTCCGGGCGCTCGCCGGCATGCCTGCGGCCATGACCGCGCATGTGGTGTTCACGGCCATTGATGCCCAGGCGCCTGCCAGTACGTCGGCGCGCGTGACGGCCGAGATCATCCGCGGCGCGATCGGCTTTGACGGGCTGCTGATGAGCGACGATCTTGGCATGCGCGCCTTGACGGGGACCATCGCCGAGCGGGCGCAGGCGGTGCTGGCGGCGGGCTCGGACTTGGCCCTGCTGTGCAGCGGCGATTTGTCCGACACCGAGAGCGTGGCCGGCGTCGTGCCGTCCCTACAGGGCCGCGCGCTGGTACGATTCGCCAACGCCTGTGCCGTTTTCAGGCAACAGAGCACCTTTGACGTGGCCGAGGCAGAGGCGCGTCTGGGTGAGGTTTTGCGCGGGCTCGCCTGAATCAGTATAGGCTGCACGCTTGTGACGATTCACAGGTTATCCACCAGCAGGATAGCGCAATGATCGAGGCCAGCATGAGCGCGGCCGAGCCGGAGATCGGCAACGAGGTCTGGGAGGCCGGCGAAGAGGCGCCGCGCCTGGAGGACGCGCTCGTCGTCAGCCTGGATGGCTTTGCCGGTCCGCTCGACGTGTTGCTGGCGTTGGCCCGCACGCAGAAGGTGGATCTGGCCAAAATCTCCGTTCTGGCATTGGCTGAGCAATATCTCGGGTTCATCGCCCACGCCCGCAAGCTGCGGCTAGAGCTGGCCGCCGACTACCTGGTGATGGCCGCGTGGCTCGCTTACCTCAAGTCGAAGCTGCTGCTGCCGCGCGAGCCTTCCACATCGGATCAGCCGTCGGGCGAGGAACTGGCGGCGCGGCTGGCCTTCCGCCTGAAGCGGCTGGAAGCCATGCGCAGCGTGGCCGCCACGCTGATGACGAGGCGACGGCTCGGGCGCGACGTTTTCGCGCGCGGCATGCCGGAAGGGGTGCGCACCATCCGGACGCGACAGTACACCGCCGTGGTGTACGACCTGCTGAAAGCCTATGCGGAGCAGCGCTCGCGCACGGTCAAGCGGGTGCACGTGGTGCCGCGCCGCACCGTCTGGTCCATCAAGGATGCGCGCGACCGTCTGCAGACGCTGGTCGGCCGCGGCGCCGTGCGGTGGGTGCAACTCGACATGTACCTTGAGCAATATCTGCCAGGCCCTGAGCTTGCTCGCACGGCGCTGGCAAGCTCGTTCGGCGCCACGCTGGAAATGGCGCGCGATGGCCTGGTCGAACTCTCGCAGGCCGAGCCGTTCGCACCCATCTACATGCGCAAGCGCGAGGAAGGCGCCGAGTGGCAGCGCATCAGTTGAGTCCCCCAGTGTCAGTAACGTCGGAGTTATAGAACCTGCAGAAGAAGAAGGGGACAGACATGGTTCCGCCGAAGCTCAACGTGGTGC
>DASTOW010000378.1:0-3425 GCA_035762425.1 Hyphomicrobiaceae bacterium
ACACGCACCTCACTCAGCAGCCGATCAATCGTGGCTGCGCTGATGGTGAGCACGAGGTCTCTATCGGCCGCACCGAGATCCAATCGTCCATGGCGTTCGAGTGCCGGCAGCAATACCGGGATCATCACCTTCAGACGCTTCCCGCACACACGATCGGAAGCTTCCCACAACGCAATCAGCGCAGTGCGAACGGCCTCACCGTAGGTCCGCTGAGGGCATCGCCTCAGCCTTGCGCGTCCACCATTCGCGCTCAGCGCTCGCACCGCATGCTTCCGGTGCCATCCGGTCACGGCCGTCTGCTCGTCGAGAACCCGGCCCTTCTCATCCCGTTTGGCCGTTCGGTGCCACCGCAACCACCAGCTCGCGCCGCGCGCTCATGCTGATCCGCTCCGTCATGGCCGCCAGCGATCAGATTCGCCAACGTCACCGTATCCATGACGGTCAGCTTATTCGGTAACAATTTGGATGAGGCAATGCGCACTTCTGCGACAGTGCGATTGGTCGCACTGACGTCTGATCCTAGGGCAAGAGCGAACTGAAGATTTCGTCGCTTTGCTGGAGGCTTAATCGACGTCGCTTGTTTTGTGAGTTCACGGCCTACATCAGCCTGACGATGGCGACGCCCAGGAGAAGGATGGCGACGCCGATGAGCCGCGTGGCGGACACCGGGCGCTGCGGCAGGCGCAGCCAGCCGTATCGATCGACCAGAACGGATGCCATCTGCTGACCCGCGACGGTCAGTCCGACGGTGGCGGCCGCGCCAATGGTAGGAATGGCCGTGAAGACAGTGGTCACGTAGGTGGCGCCGGCGAAGCCGCCGAGCCAGCCCCACCACGGCATCGACGGCAGACCATCGAGACGCGGCTTGGGGTGTCCGGTCAGTGCCGATACGCCGAGTTGCACCGCGGCCATCGTGAGCATCGCCACGGCAAAAGAGACAAGACCAACCGCAAATGCGGCGCCGCCGAGATCGTGGCGCAGGAGCGCGTTGACGGCGCCTTGCACCGGAAGCACGGCGCCGGCGAGCAGCGCCAAGCCGATCCAGCCCAGCTCGGTTCGTCCGATGCCGGCGCGGGCGCCCCACTGGCCGAGCACGATGAGGCCGGCGCCAATCATCACCAAGACCGCGCCGATGGCTATGCCAGGTGTGAGGCCGCTGGCCGCAACGCCGAGCAGGCCGAACACATCGAGTGCGGCCGAGGCCAGAAGCTGTCCGGCGATGAAAAGGCCGACCGACACGACCGCGCCGATGCGCGGGAACAGCAGGATGGTGGACACGACGTAGAACGCCGAGGCCACGCCACCAATGATGTGCCACCACGGTGCTCCGCTTAGCAGCGGCAAGGCCGAAAAAGTGCCGGTGAGGACAGTCACGCCCAACAGCAGAAGTGCGCCGACCCCGAGTTGCAGCGTCGTCGCGGCCATGGGTGAGTCGACGGCCTTGGAGAGTTGCGCGTTGGCGCCGGCCTGCAACGCAAGCAGGCTGCCAGCAACGAGGGAGAGGAGAATGAAGGCTGTGCTCATGGATGCCTCATGTTTGCTGCAGGCGACCGGGAGTGGCCGCTTCGATGAAGAGGCGAAGATGGGAGGATTGCGCTTCGAGGAAGCGGCGCAGGCGCGCGGGATAGTCTTGGGCCACTGCCGACTGCACGGACGGCCGTGAGGAGAGCGCTTGGCGCCAGGCGGCAATCTTCGGCTTGTCCTTCAGGATGCGAAAATCGGCGATGGCGTCGAAGACATCGAAGTAGCGGAACGCCGGCCCGAAGGCGGCGTCGACGAGGCTGAAGCGCTCGCCGGCGAAGAAGGGACCGTCGGCGAGCGCGTGCTCCAGGCGCTCAAACTTGGCGGCGAGTGCGGTTCGCTTGACCTCGAAGAGGGCTGCATCGGGCGCTGTATAAAAGGCAGAGATGTCGTTCAGGATGGCGGAGGCGAACTCGATCCAGGCACGGTGCTCGGCACGCGCGATGGGGTCGGCCGGATGCAGGGGTGCGCCGCCTTGCGTCTCCTCGATGAACTCGCAGATGACGGCGCTTTCGAACAACACGACATCACCGCGGCCGGGCCGCGCGACCTTTAGCAACGGGACCTTGCCGAGGGGCGAGATGGCCAGGAACCAGGCGGGTTTGCCCGCGAGATCGACGTCGAGGCGCTCGAAGGCAACGCCCTTCTCGCGGAGTGCAACGACTGCCCGCTGCACGTAGGGACAGAGATGATGGCTGACGAGCGTGAGGTCCGCCATGGGGCGATCTCCTGATTTAGATGCGCTCGCATTGATATAGATGCGACCGCATGCGTTTCAAGGTGGATGCGAACGCATTTAGTTGTATGGTGCGGGAATGGGAAAAGAGCTGAGCGAAGCGGCGGTCGACGCCTGGATCGCGCTGATGCGGGCGCAGCAGACGGCGCTATTGAAGATCGAGCGGGCCTTTCGCGAGGCCGAGCTGCCGCCGCTGGCGTGGTACGACCTGCTGTGGGAGCTGGATCGTGCCGGGGCCGAAGGCCTGCGCCCGTTCGAGCTCGAGGAGCGCATCCTGATCGCGCAATCCAACATTTCGCGCCTGATCGACCGCCTCACCGAGCGCGGCTATGTCGCGCGCGAGCGTAGCGAGGAGGACGGCCGCGGCCAGCGGGTGCGGATCACGGCGACCGGGCGCGAGCTGCGGCGACGCATGTGGCCCATCTACGCCCAGGCCCTCCGCGAGGCCGTCGGCAGCCGGCTGACGGAGCGCGAGGCGCAGACGGTGGCAACGCAGTTGGCGAAATTGGCCGACAAGCGATGAAAGGTTCAACTTTGCGTCTTGCGCCAGATCGCCTCCGAGGAACGTTTCGCAGAGATCTCCGCAGGTCGTGCGTCCGCACATCGGGTATCCGACCAGTGTCGACGCGAGCCTTCCTCGAGGTCGTCTTCGACGAAATGCCCTAGCGCCCTCTGCCGCGGCCTACTCTCGGACGACCAGTTTGCCAAATGGTGGGCGCTCAAAAGCCCATGGAAAAGCAGGAAGTAGGTGCGCGAGAAAATCGCCGAGCTCGAGTCTTCTAGCCGGTCGTGACCGTTAATGCGGGCACGGCAGCTCGGTGATAGCCTGCCTGAGGTCGGCGAAATAGCAGCAACTAATGGGATCGTTCACATGCCTGCAGCAGCACTCACGCTGCTGCCAGTCATCGAAATCGTAGACAAGCCGCACGGACGATCCGGCCCTTTCGATGCTGACCCTTGTCATGCAACGCAGGCAAACCAGATAAGACTTGTGCGGCCCGTAGATGGCCGATTCAGCGAGTTTAGCCATGTCCAAATCCTCTCAACGCGCGACGGAATGCTTTTTTGGGCGCACCGTAGGCTGACGGACTAGCCTGGCCAACCTAGTCGACCGTCCAGTGTTACGTTTCCCGCACGTAGATCTTCGCTTTCTCTGCCTGCCGCGAAT
>DASTOW010000379.1:0-2499 GCA_035762425.1 Hyphomicrobiaceae bacterium
GTTCACCTATGCGGTGGTGGAGGGCCTGGAGGGCAAGGGCACGGCCAAGCGTGAGCTGTCGACCAAGGAGCTGGCCGAATACGTGGTCAAGCGGGTGGACCAGCTGGCCAAGAGCCTGCGCGGCGAGCAGGAGCCGCAGTATTACAAGGGCCGCGACGCCGAGGACTACGTGCTCGCCAGGTGGTGAGGTGCTGCCACCCGGGGTTCGCGACCGCGAATATCGGGACCCGCAGCGTGCCAATCCGACCCGCTTTGGTCGCATCCGGGGGGCCAACCTCCCTGATGCGGCATTCGATACACATGCGCCCGGTTGCTGAGCCGCTCGCCCCATGGTATGCGCGGGCTGGACTGGGCGGGGCACGGGCGGCTGCCGCCGCGGGTCCGTGTTGCGCGGCTTTCGCAGCAGCTGCGCTTGCAAGCCAATGTCCTGCCGGGGCTAGAGATTCTCACGTGTCGACAGACGATCCCATGATGGCTGGCATGGCGGGGCGCTACGCTGCCGCATTGTTCGAGCTCGCCAAGGATCAACGGCAAATCGAGACGGTCGAGACCGACGTCAAGACCTTCCAGGCTCTGCTCGATTCGAGCGAGGATCTGCGCCGGCTGGTGCGCAGCCCCGTGGTGCCGGCCGAGGACCAGCTGCGCGCGCTGACGGCCCTGCTGGGCAAGGCCAACATGTCGGCGCTGACGACCAACTTCTTCAAGCTGATCACCCGCAACCGGCGCCTCTATGCTGTCGCCGACATCCTGAAGACGTTCCGTGCCCTGCTGGCGCGCGAGCGCGGCGAGGTCACCGCCGATGTGGCGACCGCGCACGCCCTTACCCCGGCGCAGCTGGAAGTGCTGTCCGATAGCCTGAAGGCCTCGATCGGCAAGAACGTGCAGATCAACACCCGCGTCGATCCCAATCTGCTGGGCGGTCTGATCGTCAAGGTTGGCAGCCGCATGATCGATAGCTCTCTTCGTACCAAACTCAACAATCTGAAAGTCGCGATGAAAGGGATTGCCTGATGGACATCCGCGCGTCCGAGATCTCCTCGATCCTCAAGGAGCAGATCAAGAACTTCGGCAAGGAGGCCGAGGTCTCGGAAATCGGCCAGGTCTTGTCCGTCGGTGACGGCATCGCCCGCGTCTACGGCCTCGACAAGGTGCAGGCCGGCGAGATGGTCGAGTTCCCCGGCGGCATCCGCGGCATGGCGCTGAACCTCGAGACCGACAACGTCGGTATCGTGATCTTCGGCGACGACCGCAGCATCAAGGAAGGCGACACCGTCAAGCGCACCGGCGCCATCGTCGAAGTGCCGGTCGGCAAGGGCCTGCTCGGCCGCGTGGTCGATGCGCTCGGCAATCCGATCGACGGCAAGGGCCCCATCAAGGCAGAGGCCCGCAAGCGCGTCGACGTCAAGGCGCCCGGCATCATCCCGCGCAAGTCGGTGCACGAGCCGATGGCCACCGGCCTCAAGGCCATCGACGCCCTGATCCCGATCGGCCGGGGCCAGCGCGAGCTCATCATCGGCGACCGCCAGACCGGCAAGACCGCCGTCGCGCTCGACACCATTCTCAACCAGAAGCCGCTCAACCAGGGCACCGACGAGAGCCAGAAGCTCTACTGCGTGTACGTTGCCGTCGGCCAGAAGCGCTCCACGGTCGCGCAGTTCGTGAAGGCGCTGGAGGAGAACGGCGCGCTCGAATACTCCATCATCGTGGCGGCCACCGCCTCCGACCCGGCGCCGATGCAGTTCCTGGCTCCGTTCTCGGGCTGCGCCATGGGCGAGTACTTCCGCGACAACGGCATGCACGCCGTCATCATCTACGACGACCTCTCCAAGCAGGCCGTCGCCTACCGCCAGATGTCGCTGCTGCTGCGCCGCCCGCCCGGCCGCGAAGCCTATCCGGGCGACGTCTTCTACCTGCACTCGCGTCTGCTGGAGCGGGCCGCCAAGATGGGCGACGCCGCCGGCAAGGGTTCGCTCACCGCGCTGCCGGTCATCGAGACGCAGGCCAACGACGTGTCGGCCTACATCCCGACCAACGTGATTTCCATCACCGACGGCCAGATCTTCCTCGAGACCGACCTGTTCTATCAGGGCATCCGTCCGGCCGTGAACGTCGGCCTGTCGGTGTCGCGCGTCGGCTCCTCGGCGCAGACCAAGGCCATGAAGAAGGTGGCCGGCAAGATCAAGGGCGAGCTGGCGCAGTATCGCGAGATGGCGGCCTTCGCCCAGTTCGGCTCCGACCTCGACGCCACCACCCAGCGCCTGCTGAACCGCGGCGCGCGGCTCACCGAACTCCTCAAGCAGGGCCAGTTCTCGCCACTCAAGATGGAAGAGCAGGTCTGCGTGATCTACGCCGGCGTCAACGGCTACTGCGATCCGATGCCGCTCGAGAAGGTCAAGCCGTTCGAGGACGCGCTGCTGCTCAACCTGCGCAGCCAGAACGTCGCCATCCTCGACGACATTCGCACGAGCAAGGATCTGTCGGACGCCACGGCGGCCAAGC
>DASTOW010000380.1:0-2966 GCA_035762425.1 Hyphomicrobiaceae bacterium
GCTTTGCGCTGGCGCTGCTCGATCCGCCCTACGGCAAGGACCTCGGCGAGCGGGCGCTTGCGTCCGCCGTCGCCGGCGGCTGGCTTCTCGAGGGCTGCCTCGCCGTGCTGGAGGAGCGCAATGGCGTCGAGGTAGCTTTGCCCTCCGGCTTCGATCTCATCGACCGCCGCACCTGGGGCGACACGCAGGTGCTATTTGCCCGGCTCACCGCTGCCGGCCGTTCCTGAGGACAGCGCCGTGGCCGAGGCCAACCCCGGGCATCCCGCGCACTATCCCGTCAGCGGCTGGATCGAGGCCGCACTGTTCGTGCTGGCAATTTCGGTCTTGGGTATCCTGTATGTGATCGGGCAGCGTGTCGGTGCGCATCCGACTGCACTGGTGCTCTACGGTACGACGGTCTCGGCGCTGGCTCTGCTCGCCGTGACTGGATTGGGGGCGGATGCGCGACGCATCGCCTTCGCGCCGGAGAGCTGGCTGGTCGGTTTTGGCAGTGTTTCAATCGAGATCGCCTACTACGCGCTGCTCGCACATGTCTCGCCCGCCCTCGGCAGCCTGCTCATGCGGCTCGCCATTCCCCTATCCTTCTTGATCGGCTGGCTGCTGTTCGCGCGCAGGCCGCAGCGGCTGGCGATCGTCGGCTCGGCCGTGGTGCTGGTTGCGCTCATACCGCTGGTAGTAACGATCGACGCCGAGCACCGCACCGGGGCAATCATCGCGCTGGTGGCGGGAATCGCGATCTCCAACCTGCGCAACTTCGCCGCCGAATTTCATCCCTGGAACCGTGGCGCGACCGGCGTTCTGGAGAAGATGCGCGTCACGGGCCTCGTAGTGCTGGTGACCTCGGTGGCGAGCCTGGCGCTCGCGAGCACGCTCGCCCTGATGATTGCCGCAGGATGGCTGCAGCCGACGCCGATGGTGCCCACGCTGACCGAGATGCTGCATGGGCCGACGATCCTGCTCGGCGCAGTGCTGGTCGCGGCAGTGCTGACGGCGATGGCCGTGCTGAGCTTTTCGTCCGTGGTCAAGATCACCTCGGAAAACTTCGTGGCCATGAGCGCGTTCATTCCGGCAGTCACGCTGCTGGTGCAGATCGCGGCCAGCGCTGTCGGCCTGATACCTGTGTATACGCTCGATGCGAGCCTGCTGCCGGGGATGGCCATCGTGATCGGCGGCGTGCTGCTGATCCTATACGCCGCGCGCAGATAGAGACCTCGATGCGTGACCTCGCAGATGAAGCTCCTGTCGCAAAGTACGCGACGAGCTGATTGATCCAGGGCAGGATCTGAGGCTCGCAGAGGGGAATTGCGCGGAAGTAGCGGTTGCGGCCCGAACTGCCGTAAGCTCGATGGCGCACGGTAGCGGGGGGCAACCCCCCGCCCCGACACGGGCGAGGACGCGAGCATGGCCAACGACAAGCAGGGTGGGGGCGAGGGGCGGCCCCTCTACACGTCGGAGATATTCAAGGACGGCCCCAAGGCCGTCGGCAACTATTCGAGCAGCATCGGTGCCGAGCAGGGCCTGGAGGTCTTCGGCGGCAGCGGCAGGACGGGCAGGCGGCAGCGTCCCGCCAAGTCCTACCTGGAGCCGGCCCGCGAGATTCCCGTGTACGCCGAGACGGATGTTCTTGTCGTAGGCGGTGGGCCGGCGGGGACTGCAGCGGCCATAGCGGCGGCCCGCCTCGGCGCCGACGTACTGCTGGTCGAGCGCTACAACCACCTGGGCGGCCTTTCGACCGGCGGCCTCGTCATCTGGATCGACCGGATGTCGGACTGGTCGGGCAAGCACATCATCCGCGGCATTGCGGGCGACCTGATGGATCGCCTGCCGAAGGACGCCGTGCAGGGCCCCAAGCGCGTCGACTGGGGCTCCAAGGACGCGGCCACGGCTGCCTACTGGGCGCAGCGGACGGCAGCGTTCCACGGCATCGTTACGTGGTCACCGACTGTCGATCCGGAAGCACTCAAGACGCTCTCCTTGCAGATGGTCACTGACGCCAAGGTGCGGCTGCTGCTGCATGCCTGGGCCACGCACCCGATCCTGGAGGGCAACGTCGTCAAGGGAGCGATCTTCGAGAGCAAGGAGGGCCGGCACGCCATCTTCGCCAAAACCGTGATCGACACCACGGGCGATGCCGACCTGTTAGCGCGAACGCAGGCATCGCTGGAATCCGACATCGACGAAGGCGACATCCATCACTGCATCAATACTGCCTTCCTGCTCGGCGGCGTCGACATGGAACAGTGGCTGGCTTTCCGCAAGTCGGAGCCGGAGGCGTTCTCGCAGTTCATGGCGCACGGGCGCGCCAAGCTCAAATTCTTCGAGAAGCCGTTCGTCTCGTGGCGCAACGACATCGCCCTGTTCATGGGCCCGCGTCTCTCCGGCTACAGCGCCGTCGATGTGGACGATCTGACGGCGGTGGAGCTGCGCTCCCGTCAGCTCGCCAACGGCCATCTCGAGGTCTACCGGGCCGAGGCGCCGGGCTTTGCCAACGCGTTCCTCATGCTGGGGGCGCCGCAGATCGGCGTGCGCCACAGCCGACGCCTCAACGGCATGCGCAAGGTCGCGCGCCAGCAGTGGGACAGCGGGCTGGTCTGGGACGACGAGATCGGCGTATCGACGTCGCTGTCGCCCAAATTTCCCAACATCTCCGTGCCCTATGGGGCGCTGGTCCCGGCCGAGCTCGACAACATCCTGGGCGCCGGCCGGCATGTGGCCTGCGATGCCAGCTCGCACACTTTCCTGCGCGAGATTCCGCAATGCTGGCTCACGGGTCAGGCGGCCGGCATCGCGGCGGCGTTGGCAGCGGACTCTGGCAAGGCACCTCGCGACGTGGCAGTGAGCGCCATCCAGCAAGAGCTGCTACGGCAGGGCGCCTATTTGTCTCCCGCCGTGACGGATGCCCTGCGGCCGGCATCGGCGGCCGAGTGATCAAGGTCGGCACTCTGCAACACCATCCGAGGACTGAA
>DASTOW010000381.1:0-9533 GCA_035762425.1 Hyphomicrobiaceae bacterium
CACCGACTTGGTCATGCATGCACCCCTTTGGGATCTGCTCCCAGCCCAGCCAGAAGCTACCCGCCCTGCAGAAGTTTTACAAATGCGTGTCCTGCCGAATTTGCGGGCAATCTTCACATTAAAGGGGCCAGTTGCGGAAACGGGGTGTCCGTAGGACCGTCGCTACGGCAAGATTTACCTTCCCGCGCGGGGCTTCGTGCTGGCCCTCTCCACGATCTGGAAGCCGACGTCGACCACCTTGGATGGCACCATCTCGCCCGACAACCGCTGCAACAGGACCCGACCCGCCCGCCGGCCCAGGCTGATGCGGTCGATCTTAACCGTGGTTAGGGACGGCACGATTGCGCTGGCGATGGGAAGATCGTCAAACCCGGTGATCGCCAGTTGCCCGGGGACGGCAATGTCGCGCCTCTGGCATTCGAGAATGGCACCCACGGCAAGCACGTCAGTGCCGCATTGCAGCGCATCGACCGGGCGGCCGAGGGCGAGCATCTCTGCCACCGCCTGGGCGCCGCCGTCCAAGGTGTTGGTGCCGGTTATGACGCGCTTCTTCTTGGCAATCTTCAGCTCGGCGCAGGCCGCTTCGTAGCCGCGCTGCCGGTCGCGGTTGCGATCGTTCACCTCGCTGCCGTTGTTGACGTGCACGATGTGCCTGTGCCCGCGCTCATGCAGCAGATGCGTCAGCTGGCGCCCGGCCTCGAAGTTGGAGTAACCAACGACGCAATCGATCGGCGTATCGGTGAGGTTGCCGCCCTCGACGACCGGCACGCCGCTATCCCTGAGGATGCGCCGCGTCGCCTCTGAATGATCCACGCCCGTGATGTAGAACGCGTCCGGGCGACGAGCCAGGAACGCCGAGATGATCTCCCGTTCGACCTCCAGATCGTAGCCCGAGTGGCCGATCATCAGGGTGATGCCGTGTTCGTGCAGGAATTCGGTGATGCCTTGAATCACCTCGGCGTGCTGGGAGTAGCCAAGCGCTGGAACAACCGCAGCGATGATGCCCGTGCGGTTGGCGGCGAGGCCCCGCGCCACCAGGTTTGGCACGTATTCCAATTCATCAATCGAGGCGAGCACGCGGGCGCGCGTGTGCCTCGACACGTTCTTGGCCCCGTTCAGGACCCGGGAGACGGTTCCGGCACCCACTCTGGCATGCCGGGCTACATCGGCAATTTTGGCGCGCACCTTGGTAGTTCCGACCAATTGCAGATCAGGTTGGGAGGCATTTCCATACGCTGTTCGGAGGCACCGCGTCGATGGGCTTGACGAGAGATTGAACGTATTGCTCTATAATCTTGGAAGCGCTTCCAATGTGGCCAAACAAAAAGCGGCCCAGCCAGAGGAACGGGAGGATTGCCACGTGCTGCAATCTGCAATCTGTAGAATGCGTTGCTTGGCCTGCGGGCGCCATCGGCCGCACGGGTTGGCCAAGGCGCGCATGACCAATCGCGAGCAGACCGCATGAGAGTGCTGTGCACGGGGGGTGCCGGTTTTCTTGGCGCGTGGCTCGCTAAGCGGTTGCTGGCGACAGGCCACGCCGTGCGCATCTTCGATCGCAGCAGTGATCGCAGGCTGGTGTCCGACATTGTCGGCGCGCCATCCGCGGCCGTCGAATGGCGCACGGGCGACGTGGTGCAACCGGCCGAGGTGATGGCCGCCAGCGAAGGCTGCGATGCCATCGCTCATCTCGCGGCGCTGCTTACCCCGGCATGCCAGGCCGACCCGATCACGGGTACCAATGTCAATCTGATCGGCACGATCAACGTCTTTGAGGCCGCGCGCCACCGCAAGTTGCGCAACGTGGTATATGCGAGCAGCGCCGGGGTGTTCGGTCCGAGCGATGGTGTCGTGCCGTTTCCAATGACACTATACGGCGTGTACAAGCTGGCCTGCGAAGGTGTCGGCCGGGCCTACGCGGCAGACTACGGTGTTGCGAGCGTCGGGTTTCGGCCGCTGACCGTATACGGTCCAGGCCGCGAGTTCGGCGCCTCGGCTGGGCCGTCCATCGCCTGCCGGAAAGCGGCGGAGGGCGAGCCGTATGTCATTCCATTCACGGGCGACACGGATATGATCTTTGTTGATGACGTGGCCGCCGCTTTCGAAGCAGCGCTGCTGCGACCAGTGTCAGGCGCGCGCGTCTTCAATTTGCGAGGCACGGTGACCAGCATCGACCATGTGGTTGCGGAAATCCGCCGCCTGGTGTCATCGGCAAAGATTGCGGCGGACGGGCAGGTGCCTCCGATCGCAGCCGAGCTCGAGCCGCATGACGTGGAGGCCGTACTCGGTCCGCTGCCGAAGACTGAGCTCGTCGACGGCCTGCGGCAAACAATCGCCTTCTACCGCCGTCAATCGGCCAGCAGGGCCAAGGCATAGGCTCGATTATCAGGAGGAACACCGCATGATGAACGATCGCCGCTCCGTCTTGAAGCTGCTAGGCGCTAGCGCCGTTGCGCCAGCCATGCCGGGCTCTATCGTCGGCGCTGCCGCGCAGGATGCGGTGAACTGGAAGGCCGTCGCCAATCACCGCAACGGTGCGGGCTGGTCGCATCGCTGGCCCTGGCTGATCGAAGAGATCAAGACGCGCACCAACGGCCGACTGGTATTGAACGTGACGACCGTGCCGGAACTCGGCTTCACCGGCCAGGAGCTGTTGCGCGCGCTTCGCTCCAACCTGGTCGACTTCTCCGACGTCGTTGCGGGCTACGTGGGCGGCGACTTCCCGGCCATCGACGCTCCGCAGCTGCCGGGTGTCTTCAAGGACTACGCCACCACCCAGAAGGCCGTGGCCGCTTGGGTTGAGAAAGTGATCGGTCCCGCCGAAAACATCATGGGCGGCCGGGTCATGTCGAGCTTCAACTACAACTCCGTGTTCCTGTTCTCGAAGACGCCGATCAACAAGCTCGACGATCTGAAAGGCATGAAGGTGCGCACCTTCTCACTCGGGCTGGTGGACTACATCAGCGCGCTCGGCGGTGAGCCCGTCAGCATGCCGGTGGCCGATCTCTATACGGGATTAGAGCGCGGCACCATCCAGGCGGCAGTGACCGGGCCGGACCAGGTGGAGGGACAACGTCTCTACGAGGTGTGCAAGTACATGACCGACCTGCAGCTTGGCAGCTCGCCGGCCTATACGGTGGTCAGCCGCAGGAGCTGGGATCGCCTGCCGGCCGACTTGAAGAAGGCGCTCGACGACATCGCAGCACCGTTCACCGTCAGAGGCTGGGAAGCGGGCCAGATCAACGACAAGACCGGTATCGAGCTGGCCAAGGCCAAGGGCATGACGGTCGTGGATGTAAAGGACGAATGGCGCCAGCAGCTCACCAAGACTGGCAAGGATGTGGTCGCAGCCAAATGGGCCAAGCGCGTCGGCGACAAGGTCACGAAAGAATTCAACGACATACTTGGGCCGATCGCCGGCTTCACGGTTTGAGGGGCTAGGGCGAGCCCCGGTCAGGCCCTCGCCCGCAAACCTGCGCAGCCTGGTCTGACCGAGGACCACACGATGGCCAACAGCAACGGCGGCGCATTGCTGGGCGTGTTCGGGCTCTTTGAGCGCCTGAGCGTGGCGATGGCCTACATCAGCGGAGCTTTGCTGACACTGCTGTCGTTCTTCATCGCCGCCGACGTGCTCGGTCGCGGCTCGGGCAAATTCTACAGCGGCGCCACCGACGAAATCTCGGGCTTCGTCATGACGATGGCCGTGACCTGGGCGCTGGCCTACACGCTGACGATCGATAAACACGTGCGCGTCGACCTGCTGCTGGGGCTGGTGTCTGCCCCCGTGCGGCGACTGCTCGACTGGATCGCCCTGCTGCTGCTTACCCTGTTTGCGGGCCTGCTGGCGATCAACTCCTGGGGGCTGGCACTCGACTCCTATGACATCCACGCCCTCTCCCCTTCCATCCTGCAAGTGCCGCTGGCGATCCCGCAGGGCGTCATGGCTTTCGGCTTTAGCACGCTGGCGGCGCAGAGTTTCCTGACCCTGCTGGTTGCCACCTTCGATCCGAGTGGCTTGGCGCGGGCGCGCGCTGCCGAAAGCAAGGCGGCACCTGTCCAGTACGACGTGTAGGTGAGTGCGCAACCATGGCCGGTATTGCCCTGCTCGGAATTCTCACCGTCCTGTTCGGGATGGGGATCTACGTCTCGGTTGCCATGGGGCTCGGCGGCCTGACGTTGGTCACCATTTTCGGCGACCGGCCGGTGTGGGACATCTTCGGCTACGTGCCGTGGAACACCACCACCTCCTTTACGCTGGTGGCGCTGCCGCTGTTCGTGCTGATGGGTGAGGTGCTGCTGCGGTCCGGCGTGACCGAGGGGATGTATTCGACGCTGTCGAAATGGCTCAATCCGCTGCCGGGCGGCCTGCTGCACAGCAATATCGCCGCCTGCGCCATGTTCGCCTGCATCTCGGGTTCCAGTGCCGCCACGGCGGCGACGATTGGCGGTGTATCGCTGCCGTTCCTGAAATCTTACGGCTACAGCGATCGGGTGGCGGCCGGCTCGCTGGTGGCCGGCGGCACGCTCGGCATTCTCATCCCGCCCAGTATTGTCTTCATCATCTACGGCGTGCTGGTCGAGGAATCGATCGGCAAGCTCTATCTCGCCGGCTTCGTGCCGGGCTTCATGATGGCGTTCGCCTTCATGGTCCTGATCGCCCTGCAGGCGATCCGCAAGCCGTCGATTGCGCCCAAGGTGCCGCCATCGACCTGGCGCGAGCGACTGGTCGGCCTCGGCAGCCTGCTGCCCATCCTCTTCCTGATGGCGCTGGTGCTGGGCACCATCTACACGGGCGTTGCCACGGCCACGGAGGCAGCGGCGTTCGGCGTGTGCGGCGCCTTCCTGATCGCCATTGTCAATCGCCGTATCAGCGCAACCATGCTGCGCGAGACGTTTCTCGCCTCGGCTGGCACGACGGCGATGATCCTGTTCATCCTGATCGGCGCCTTCGTACTGCAGTTCATCCTGGCGTTTCTCGGCCTGCCGGCGCTGATCAGCAACTGGGTGATCAGCATGCAGCTCACCCAGATGCAGGTCGTGTTGATGATCTGCCTGCTCTACATCGTGCTTGGCACCTTCATGGAGGAGCTGTCCATGGTGGTGACGACCATCCCGATCTTCCTGCCCATGCTGAAGGCGCTGGGCGTAGACCTGGTCTGGTTCGGCGTGGTCGTGGTCATGCTGGTGCAGATCGCGATCGTGTCGCCGCCGGTAGGCATGAACCTGTTTATCCTGCACGCCTTGCGCCGCCAGCTCGCCGGTCCCGGCAAGGAGCCGCCGATCTCCGACATCTTCATCGGCGTGATGCCGTTCTTCTTCACCATGATCCTGACGCTGGTGCTGGTGATCATGTTTCCGCAGATCGCGCTGTGGCTGCCCGGATCGGCGAAGTAGTCGGCGAAGTAGCAGGAGCGACGAGGCAACATGAAGCCTGTCCAGTGGGGCGTCCTGAGCACGGCCGGCATCGGCCTGAACCGCGTCATCCCCGCCATGCAACAGGTGCCGGCATGCACCATCCGCGGCATTGCCTCGCGGGACGGCGACACGGCACGCGCCGCCGCCAAGCGCCTGTCGATCGAGCGCACCTACGGCTCCTATCAGGCCCTGCTCGACGATCCGGACATCGAGGCTGTCTACATCCCGCTGCCGAACCACCTGCACGTCGAGTGGTGCGCCAAGGCCATGCAGGCCGGCAAGCATGTGCTGTGCGAAAAGCCGATTGCGCTCACCGCCGCCGAGGCCGAGCCGCTGCTTGCCGTCCGCGATCGCACCTGCCGCCTCATCGAGGAGGCGTTCGCGATCCGCAATCACCCGCAGTGGAGCGCCATGCGCGACTGCCTCCGGTCCGGCGAGATCGGCGAGCTGCGTTCGGTGCAGGCGACACTCGCCTACAACAACATCAACCCCAAGGACATTCGCAACAATGCCGACCTCGGCGGTGGCGCGCTGTACGACATCGGCAGCTACGCCATCGCCGGCTGCCGATATGTGTTCGAGGACGAGCCCGTGCGCGTGGTCGGCTCGCTGGATATCGACGCGGCCTTCAAGACCGATCGCCTGACCACCGCCATCCTGGAATTCCCCAAGGGCCACGCGAGCTTCACCGTCACCACCCAGGGCGGGCCCGACACTGGCGGCACGCACCAGCACTTCGCAATGGTGGGCTCCAGGGGTTGGCTGCGCGCGGAGTTCCCGTTCTCGCACTCGATACCATCTGCCTGCCGCCTGTTCATCGGCCATGACAAGAGCATCGGCACCAGGCCCGCGCGGCAGATCGAATTTCCGGTGCTGAACCAGTACGGCTTACAGGGCGAGCGGTTCTCCCGTCTCGTGCGCGGCGAGGCGGTCGAGCAGCACGCACTTGAAGGCGCCATCGCCAACATGCGCGTGATCGATGCCCTGTTCCGGTCCGCGCGCAACGGCGGCTGGGAGCGGGTTTAGTCCACCCCGGGCTCAAGTTTAGCGCGCTTGCGTCTTGACTGTCGGCATCTTCCGACGTCATGGCCGCCGCGGCGGCCCTGCACGTCTGGCGCGTGCAAGCCGCCTTCACGAGGCGGGCGACCTCGTCGGCTTTGGCCTGTGCATATGCCAGGAGTGTGCGCGCGCCGCAGGCAAGGGCTGCTCTGTTGGCCGCGGCATGACGCGAGCGGGCCTCAGCGTCGGAGTGCAAGCAATCCCGCAAGCCCGCCACGCTTGAGCGCACTTCGCCAGCTCGATCGGCTCGTCGAGGTCGTTCATGCTCTGACAAGCCAACAAGCGCTTGTGAAGCGCACCATGCCGCCGCTCACGTAGGCATCGAAGGCAGCAAGGACTGCCGCATCGGCTCGCGCCCGTGTCTTCTCGTCCAGCGTCTCCCGAATACGGCCGTAAGGACCCATCCGGGTGACATAGGCGGACAGCTCCGTAGCGGGGAAGCTGCATGGTAAGTCGACAGCGCGAATGTCGATTGAGGTCCAGCCACCAGCCTGCAGGATTGCCTCGACCCGATCAGTCGATGCGAACCCGAACTGACCGGGTCCGTCATCGTTGCGCACCGGAAAATTCTGCACGACCAACGCCGCCGCCCGCTCCGCCGCAACCATGAACGGATTTTGATCGCGGCCGCGCCAGACGATGAGCGCGAGCCGGGCGGCCGGCCGCGCGGCTCGGCGCAGGTTGGCGAATGCCGCTGCCGGGTCATCGAAGAACATGACGCCCAGGCGCGATACGACCGTGTCGAAGCTGCCGGGGCTGAACGCATACGTTTGCGCATCGGCGCGGATGAAGGCGACGTTACCCGCAGCCTCGGCAGCGGAGCGGGCGTTGGCTGTCGCGATCAGGGGCGCGGAAATGTCGATGCCGGTGCAATGTCCCTTTGGCCCCAGCGCGCGCGCGATCGTGAGCGTGGAGCCGCCGGCACCGCAACCCACATCGAGCACCTGCTTGCCGCCAGCTGCCAGAACTTCGTCGACAAGAACGGATGCAAGGGGTTCAAACACCATGTCGAGCGTAGCGTGCAGGTCAGCCCACGTGCGCCCGCCGTCCGCATTCCACATGTCCCATTGAGCCTGGTTTGGCGTGTGGTTTGGCATGGCTCAGCATCCCTTGTTGCGTGCCTGGAGTTGCGTGTCTGGGGTTGCGTGTCTGGGGTCGCTTGTGGTGGCATGCTACAAGTTCAAGCCGGCTTGAGGTCAAGCATGTCGATGCTAGATATTGCGCAGGTCGCGCAGCGTTCCGGCCTGCCCGCCTCGGCGCTTCGCTATTACGAGGAGAAGGGGCTGATCGGCTCGGTCGGGCGTCGCGGCCTTCGTCGCCTCTTTCCGGCACGCGTGCTGGAACGCCTGGCGCTGATCGATCTCGGCCGAACGGCCGGATTCTCTCTCGATGAAATCGCATCGATGTTTGCCGCTGAGCGCATCGACCGAGCCCGCCTGATGGCCAAGGCGGACGAGCTCGATCGAACGATCACCAAGCTGACCGCCATGCGCGATGGTCTCAGGCATGCGGCGCGCTGCCAGGCCCTGAGCCACATGCAATGTCCGAAGTTCAGGCGCCTGCTGAAGCTGGCCGGAAAGACGCGACTGCGCGCCGGCAGACGGCGGGCCGTGCCGGCCCGCGCTAGGTCTGCGGCAGGGGGATGAACTCGGTCTCGCCTGGCACCGGCTTGAACTTGCCGGTCTTCCACTCCTCCTTGGCCTGCTCGATGCGCTCCTGGCGCGAGGACACGAAGTTCCACCAGATGTAGCGCGGGCCTTCCATGGCCGCGCCGCCGAGGAAGAGCAGGCGCGCGGGCGTGATGGCCTTGGCCGTGATGCGATCGCCGGGACGGAAGATGAGCAGGCGTGGGCCGGTGAAAGTCTCGCCCGCAACCTTGATCTCGCCGTCGACGACGTAGATCGCGCGCTCCTCCTGGTCCGGGTCGAGCGGCGCGCTGGCGCCGGCGGCGAGCACCACTTCCACGTAGAGCCATGGCGAATGCATGCCGACCGGCGATGTTTTGCCGAAGGCGGAGCCGGCGATCACACGCGCCCACACGCCGTTGTCCTCGATGACGGGCAGTTCGGCGGCGTCGAAGTGCTGGAAAGACGGGTCAATCTCCTCCTTCGCGTCGGGCAGCGCGATCCAGCTTTGGATGCCGTACATGCCGCCACCGCTGCTGCGCACCGTTGCCGGTGTGCGCTCGGAATGGGCGATGCCGCGGCCGGCGGTCATCAGGTTCATGGCGCCGGGCGTGATCTCGAGCGCATTGCCCTCGCTGTCGCGATGCATGATGCGGCCGTCGAACAGATAGGTGACGGTGGCGAGGCCGATGTGGGGATGCGGGCGCACGTCCATGCCTTGCCCGGCGATGAACTGCACCGGACCCATCTGGTCGAAGAAGATGAAGGGGCCGACCATCTGCCGCTTGCCATGCGGCAGCGCGCGACGCACCTCGAAGCCGCCGAGGTCGCGGGCGCGAGGCACGATGACCAGATCGAGAGCGTTGCAGGAGTGCGGGTCGCCGAGGACGGGGTCGCTCGATGGCATCCAGCTCATGGTGATGTCCTTGTCGGTTGCTTAGGGCTTGTTGGTTGCTTGGGGCTTGCCGCTATTCTGACACGGCACGGAACACCTGCGCGCGGATTCTACCCGCTTGCCGAAATCGTGATGCAGAGCAAGAGGCCTGCGCTGGGAACCAGACAACTGGTCAAGCACGCGATGATAGCTGTGCGATGATAGCCGTCGCTGCCGGCCGAGCCTGACTGGGGGCTACGTACCCGACCCCTAGGCTAGGCTTGCGCCCGGCAATAGGTCTCGCGCACCGCGCACAACGAGACAAAGCCGATCACGCAGCAGGCCACGATGGACGTCAGCGCCAGCCGGTAGTCGTCGGTTTCGTACAGGCGCGCGCCGAGCCCAGAGGTCTGGCCCCTCCACGACAGGTCGAGCAGTAGGCCGACCAGCGGCTGGAACAGGGCGCCGGTTCCCGTAACCATGGCATTGGTGAAGCCGATCGATGTGCCGCTCAGCGCCGCGGGATGGCTCTCCTTGGCGAGCGCAAAGCAGAGGATCTGCGA
>DASTOW010000382.1:0-11724 GCA_035762425.1 Hyphomicrobiaceae bacterium
CATCGGCGTAGGTGGCGCTGACTTTCAAATGCGGCGTCGGCGGGCGGCCCTTGGCACCGAGAACCTGCACGCGATTGTCGCCCGCCTGTAGCAAACGCACGTGGCGCAGGTCGCATTGCACGTCCGGCAGCACATAGGCCGACGGATCGCCGATCTCGTACAGCAACTGTTCTCCGACCGTCAGCGGCGTAATCAATCCGCCGGTATCCTCGGGCTTGCTGATGACGAACGTGCCATCGGCGTGGCAGTCGGCAATGGGTAATCCCATATCGTCCCAGCCCGGCACCTCGGCCCAATCCGTGCAGATGCCGCCCGTGACCTGGGTGCTGCATTCGAGCAAGTGCCCGGCAACGCTACCTTGGGCGAGCCTGTCCCAATCGCTCCAGCTCCAGCCGAAGTGATGGACCAGGGCGCCCAGCGTGACGGCGGAATCGACGCAGCGGCCGGTAATGACGATGTCGGCGCCGCCATCGAGCGCTGCCGCAATCGGTTTGGCGCCAAGATAGGCGTTGGCGCTCAGCAGGCTCGCAGGTAGCTCAGCGCCCGTGAACATCTCTTTGACCTGCCGATGCCGCAGGTCCTTGACGCGCGGCATCAGATCATCGCCGGTGACCACCGCGATTTTGAAGGCCAGTCCCAGCGCTTGGGCGCGGTCCTGCAGGGCGGCGGCGGCGGCGGCAGGATTGACGCCTCCGGCATTGGAGATGACGCGTATGCCGCGCTCTCTGATATCGCGCAGAAGCGGCGTGATCGCGTCGATGAAATCCGGCACATAGCCTGCGTCCGGCCGGCGCTTGCGCGCCCGTGCCAGCAGCGACATCGTCACTTCGGCCAGATAGTCAGACACCAGAAAATCGACGCCGCCGCGCACAACGAGCTGGCGCGCACCGTCGAGGCTGTCGCCCCAGAAGCCCGCCGCGCCGCCGATCCTGACGGAGTTTGTGGTCATGACTAGCGTCCGGTCCACACCGGGGCGCGCCGCTCGTTGAATGCCTTGAAGCCCTCACGCGCGTCCTGCGTGCGTGCCATCAGCGGCAGCATCCGCTGAGCGTATTCGAGCGCCTCGATGAGAGACAAGTCCTCGATGGTCGCCAGCGCGCGGCGGCCCATGCGCAGTGCGCTCGGAGAACACTGCGCGATGGAGGACACTAGCGCCTCGACTTTGCCGTCGAGCTCGGCCTGCGGCACCACGTGATTGACGATGCCGTGCGCGAGGGCTTCGGCAGCCGTCATCGGCTCGCCGGTCAGGCACAGCTCCAGCAACTTGCGGCGCGGGATCGTACGCAGCATGTACGGCAGGATCATCATCGGGAAGATACCGATGCGCGCCTCTGGCACGCCCAAACGGGCATGATCGGCCACGACGGCAAAATCGGTGGCGCAGGCCAAACCGAAGCCGCCGGCCAGAGCGTGACCATTGACGCGGGCGATCACCGGCACCGGGCAATCAATGATGCTCCGAAACAGCTTGACCACCGGATTGTCGAGCTGCGCAGGGTCGACGCGAAACGGGTCTCCTTCCGCGGTCGGCTTCAAATCACCGCCGGCACAAAAAGCCTTGTCACCCGCGCCGGTGATGACGACGGCGCGAATTTCACGCTCATCATCCAGTGACAGAAGACCCTCGCGCAGACCGTCGAGTACGGCCTCGTTGAGCGCGTTGCGGCTGCTCTCACGAGCAATGGTCAGCCACCGGGCGGCGCCCCGCCGCTCACAGCGGACCTCGGACATCGTTCCTCCAAAATGAGTTGAATTCATTTTTCCCGCCACGTTAGTCTAGTCGGTAAACGAGGGCAACCGGGAGCAGACGGCGGCTGCAATAGCGGCACCGGACTTGGAGGAGAGCCATGGCCGATACGGACTTTGTGCTTTTACAGATCGAAGGGCCGGTGGCCCGCATTACGCTCAATCGTCCACGCAGCCTCAATGTGTTCGACGAGCGCATGGGCCGGGAGCTGGCGCAGGCTCTGCACCAGGTGGAGCGGGCGCCCCTGGTCAAAGTGCTGGTGCTAGCCGGTGCAGGCCGCTCGTTCATGGGCGGCGGGGACCTCAACGTCTTCAATGCCGATCTCGAGCAGGCGGCGGAGGCGGCGAGCCGCCTCATCGAGTTGTTCCATCAGTCGATCCGTTGCATCAAGCGTTTGTCCATGCCCGTCATCGCTTGCATCCAGGGCCCTGTGGCAGGTGGTGGCGTCGGGCTGGCGCTGGCTTGTGATCTGATCATTGCCGCCGACGATACCAAGCTTGTGCCGGCCTATGCACGCATAGGCACCAGCCCCGACGGAGGTACAAGCTGGAGCTTCACGCAGTTGCTGGGCCCGCGGCGGGCCATGGAGGTGCTGATGCTGGGAGAGCCCATCGAGGCCAATCAGGCTTTGTCGCTGGGGCTCATCAATCGCGTCGTGGCGCGTCAAGAGTTGGAGCGAGCCAGCCAAGCCCTGGCGCAGCGGCTGGCCGCCGGTCCACGCGTTGCGCTCGCCAACATCAAGCGGCTGGTTCAGCTGGCGCCACGATCCGACCTCGACACGCATCTGGAGGCGGAGCGCAATTGCTTCGTCGCTGCGGCGGCGACCGCGGACTTTCGCGAGGGCATCAGTGCCTTCTTTGCCGGACGAGAGCCTGCCTTTGGCCGTTAACAGGCTCCACCCCGTGCCCTTCCTTATTAACGCCTGGGGGCCTGCCCCCGGCGAAAGAGCGCCGCCCTTGGCAAGAGCCCACGCGAGGACGGCTGCCGTTCAATCCTGCAGTTCGATCTGCTCATTGTCTGGCAAGCCGATCGCGAAGGCGTTCAGCGTCATCGATACCAGGCTGTAGTAGCCAAGAATGCCTACCAGCTCGACGACGCCGCGCTCGCCGAGCGCTGCCACAGCCGCGTCGTGCAGGCATTGTGTGATCGCTCTCTTCTCGTGCAGGGTGCGGCTATATTGATAGACGATGCGCTGGACAGGATCGGCGAAGGTCGGCTCGCGCCGCTCGGCGATGGCGCTGATGATGGCCGGATCAAGGCCAGCCTGCAGAGCATCGCGCTTGTGCGCGTACCACTCGAAGTGTGAGGTCCAATAGCGGGCCGTGACCAGGATGGCGAGCTCCGAAAGCGTCGGCGGCAGGGACGTTGCGTAGCGAAGGAAGGCTCCAAGCTTTTGCGCATGGGCCGCCATCTGCGGGCTGTGGATCCAGGCACGCATGGGCGCGGGCATGCGACCTCGCACGCCCGCGACGACCTCATCGTGGGCGGCGCGCTGGTCGGGTGACATGTGTTCGAGGGCAATCGTGGCTACACGCATGCGAGCTCCTGGGCGATGCTAGTCCTCACTGGCGACGGTACGGCGCATAGATGTTGAGGCTGCGCGCGCGCAGCTGTCGCGGGGCCGAGAATGCGTCAAGAACGGGCTGGCTAGGTATCGGTCGATCGAACTCGGCGACGACATAGAAATCACGGCTGGCCGCGGTCGCCGATCGAAACAGCCGAACCTGCAGGAGACCCGGCATGTCTGCCGTGCGGGTCACCCAGCTCATTGCATCGGTGGTCAAATCAGCAGCCAATGCGCACGGATAGTGTGCGACGACCAGCCGGGACAATCTGTCGAGTGGGCTTAGCATGGCGCTGCCGGGCGCGACTTGCTCGGCCTCGACGCGCGAACGTCCGACCGTGCGGGCGGCAATGCGCTTGCTCCAGGGCGTGGCGTTGCTAAGGGATACCGCCAGGTACTCTGGTGTCTTGAGTGCCGCAAGCGACGTCAAATCGTACAGCGCCAGCCAGCGCGGCCAGCCTTCGAGACATACGAAGCGCGCCCCGGTTTCGAAGCCCGGCATGCGCATGCGTTGGGGCAAATGCTCATGGTCGTACCAGTCGTTGAACTCCTCCTCGAGGCCGGCGGGAGGCTCCATGGTGACGAGGAGCAGCCCTTTGCCAGACGGACTATTGTGCGTCGCGGCCATGGCTAGTCGCACCTAGCCGTCATGCCGCCGTCTACGACGAGCTCTGTTCCGGTGATGAAGCGTGCCTCGTCGGAGGCGAGGAAGAGGGCGGCATTGGCCGTGTCGCGGCCATCGCCCATGAAGGGTAGCGGTATGCGCGATTGGCGCTGCGCGAGCAGCGCCTCGACATCTCCACCCGCGCGCTGCTTGGCCAGGCGCGCCTCCACCATCGGTGTGTGCAGCTGGCCAGGCACCACCGTGTTGACGCGGATGCCTTTGGCTGCGTACTGCACGGCGACCACGCGGGAGAATTGAATTACTCCAGCTTTGGTGGCCGCGTACGCGACCTGGGCGCTGCCGCTCCAGCGCAAGCCAGACGTTGAGGCGACATTGACGATCGCACCAGCCGCCTGGCTCTCCATCACGGGCAGCACATGCTTGCAGGTCAGGAACACGCTCTTGAGGTTGGCATCGACCTGCGCGTCCCATACCTCCTCTGACAATTCGACCGGGCCACCGGCCGCTGAGCCACCCACATTGTTGACAAGCACATCGATGCGCCCGAAGCGCTGCATGCAAGCTTGCACCATCAGTGCTACGCCGGCCCCGTCGGTAACGTCGGCCTGATAGGTTTCGATGTCGCCGCCGGCCGCACGTGCACGCTCGCCCGTCTCGCCCATGCGCTGTAGGTCCCGGTCGACGGCAAACAGCTTGGCGCCCTCTTCGACGAAGCGCACCGCCATCGCGCGTCCGTTGCCCCATCCGGGGCCGACACATCCGGCCCCCGTGACGAGTGCGACCTTGCCGGCCAGTCTCCCGGTCACGGTTGTGCTTGCCTGTCGTAGAGCCGGCGCGGGTTCTCCACCATAAGCTGGCGGCGCAACGCTTCCGATGGCGCCATGTCCGCGATCATGTCGACCAGCAGGCCGTCATCGGGGATTGGCCCGGCATGGTGGGGATGCGGCCAGTCGGTGCCCCACAGGACGCGATCGGGAAACTCGGCGACCAGCTGACGCGCCACAGCAAGCGCGTCCGCGTAGGGCGGACCCGTCCGCGTAATGCGGTCGCAGCCACTGACCTTCACCCAGAACCCGTCGTTGTCGATGAGGCGCCGTAGGCTCTGAAACGGCGCCTGCGACAAGCCCAGTCCAGCATCGAGCCTGCCCATGTGATCGATCACGACCGGCACCGCCGACCGCTTCAGGATCGGTGTCATCGCCTCAATCAGCGTGCTCTCCATGTGAATTTGCAGATGCCAGCCGAGCTTGGCCAATCTGGTGCTGAGCCCGATCACCTCCTCGATCGTTGCCGCCTGGTGCAGATGCTGCATGAAGTTAAAGCGCACGCCGCGGAAACCCAAGCGGTCCAGCCTGCGCAGCTCGGCATCGGTGACCGTGATGGGAAGCAGGGCAATGGCCAGATACACGCCGGGCTTGGCGAGCAGGGCATCCTCGATGACGCGGTTGTCCGTGCCGTGCAAGGCCGATTGCACGATGACGCAGCGCTCGATACCCAGCATCGCATGCAGAGCAAACAACTGCTCCTTGGCGGCATCGGCCGGATCGATACTGCTGGTGGCTGCGAAAGGAAATTGCGCCTTCGGCCCGAAGATGTGGCAGTGCGTATCCCAGGCGCCCGCC
This sequence comes from Hyphomicrobiaceae bacterium, assembly GCA_035762425.1. GTDB lineage: Bacteria > Pseudomonadota > Alphaproteobacteria > Rhizobiales > Hyphomicrobiaceae > AWTP1-13. Next base: position 5,559 of record DASTOW010000382.1, read on the forward strand.
GGCAGCCGCAGCTTCGGTTTGCTCGGGTTGGTATGAAAGGTCGGCTGACGCTGGCTCGACATAATCAATCGCCCTGCTGATGGTGTGCCGTCTCCCAGAACAGCTCTTTCCAGTCGCCGACCTTGCTCTTCATGGTGCCGATGCGGTTGAGGAAGCCTGTAAAGTGCGCAATGCGCTGCGGCCGCGATGTGAACTCGAAACCCGGGTCATTGAGCTGAGCCACCAGGTCGTCGATGTTGTCAGGCGCCTTCTGCGCCTCCTTCCATAGCTGAGCCGCGGCACGCTTGTCGGCGTTGGCAAGCTTGATGGATGCCTCAAGCGCCGCCGCCACGGCCTTGAACAGGGTGGGGTTCTTGTCCTTGACCTGCTTGGTGGCCAGCAGCGTGATTTGCGTGAGCGGACCACCGAACACCTTGCGGCTGTCGGTGATGACGTGCGCATCGGGCAGCTTCAAGCCACGGTCCGTGAACGGCTGCACGGCGATGTGGGCCGTGACGGTTGCCTTGCCGTAGCCGGCCGATAGCGCCGTCACCGCGTCCGGATGGCCGAGCGCAACCGTCAGATGATCGAGGCGATGCGGATCGTTCCAAAGCTGCTCGGCCGCCATCTGCAGCATCATGGCGTTGAACGACAGCTTCACGGTTGGAACGGCGATGCGGTCCTTGTCGGTGAAATCGGCAAGCGTTTTGACGTTGGGATTGATTGTGTAGAGCGTCATCGCGCCGTTGCTGACGGTGCCGACCGCCTTTACTTCGTTGGCCGTGCCGCGTGTCTTCTCCCACAGCGTCAGGAGCGAGGGCAGAGCCGCGGTGCCGTAGTCTGCCGCACCCGAGAGCAGTGCGTCCAGGATCGGCCCGGGACCGCTCAGCGCGGTGGCCGTGGCTTCGACTTTGCCCAGCCCGAGCTTGGTCGCCTCCTGTTGCAGGATGCCGCCGCTGACCATGATGTCGACGGGGATGTAGAGCAGTCCGCGCTGCTGCACGAACTTGACGGTGAGCGGGCTCTGCGCTCTCAGCACGGCAGGCGCCGCCAGCAAACCCGTGCCCGCGGCCATCGCCCGCAAGGCTTGCCGACGGCTCAACAGCGGGCGCGTCTTTTTGCTTGGCATCATCGACCCTCCCGGTCAGGCTATTGTGGTCCTGCACATTACGCCTGCATGGCGGCTGCCCATGTTAGTTGTGTCGGCCGGCGCCAACAAACGAATTGCTTGCATGCACCAATTGCTTGCATGGGAGGAGTGCCGCATGCGCTGGATCCGCTTCTCACGCGATGGCCACACGGCCTATGGCATCGTCGAGGGTGATCGCGTGCGTGAGGTCGCCGGCGATCCGCTCAGCGGCTACGAAAAGACCGCACGCATGCATGCGCTCGATGCCGTCAAGCTTGAAGTGCCGATCGTTCCACGCACGTTCTATTGCGTGGGTTTGAACTATGCAGAGCATATCCTGGAGGCGGCAGCCAAGCTCGGCATCGCAGCGGACCTGCCCAAACAACCCGACGTCGGCTACCGAGCCATCAATGCCCTGCTTGCCCACGAGGCGCCGGTCATCATTCCGGCCGATGCGGCCAAGGTGCAGTACGAGGGCGAGCTGGCGGTGGTGATTGGCAAGCGGGCCAAGCATCTGAGCCAAGCCGACGCGTTGTCCTGCGTGCTCGGCTACAGCATCGGCAACGATGTCAGCGAGCGCAGCTGGCAGAAGTCCGACCGCACATTGTGGCGTGCAAAGAACACCGACACCTTCAAACCGATGGGGCCGTGGATCGAGACCGATGTCGATCTCGACGCGCTGGAAACGAGGGTACGGGTCAACGGCGAAGAGACCACCCGCTTTCAAACCAACGCCATGCTGTTTGGCGTCGCAACCTACATTGCCACCATGACGCGCTACCTCACGCTCTATCCAGGCGACATGATCTGGATGGGCACCGATGGCACCTCGCCGGATCTCAAGCCGGGTGATGTCGTGGAGGTCGAAATCACCGGCATCGGCACCCTGCGCAACCCGTTTGTGGCAGCGCACGCAACGGCTTGAAGCGGTCCTTGCTGCGCAACTGCGCTACGCGCTTCCCCCGAGCTTCTGGGCGGTTTAGTGTGTCCAGAACAATGTGACACCAACAATAGCCGACACGGGGGAGCGAACGCATGCAGCTGCTGGCTGGAGATGGCGCGCTCGGTGCCAGGATCGAAGGCATCGATCTGGCGCAGCCGGTCTCTGACGGCGATTTCAAGCACATCCTGCGCGCGCTTGGCGCCTTTGGCGTGTTGTGCTTCCCCGGGCAACGGCTCGAGACGCCCGCTTTCGTACGCTTCGGCCGGATGTTCGGTGAGCTTGAGGTCAATGTCGCCAACCAGTTCCACGAGCCGGGTTTTCCCGAAGTCATGGTGCTGTCGAACATGACCAAGGACGGCAAGCCGGTCGGGCTCGGCGACGCCGGGCAGGGTTGGCACACCGACATGTCCTACAGCAAGGATATCGCGCTCGCCAACGTGCTGCACGCCATCAAGATTCCCATGCGCGACGGCCGGCCGCTCGGCGATACGCAGTTTCGCAACATGCACCTGGCCTACACGGACCTTCCCTCGGACATCAAGCGCAGGCTGGCCGGGCGCACGGCGACGCACGACTTCGCCAAGTTCTGGGACATGATGCGCTCGCGCCCCGGTTCGCAGCGCGCGCCGTTGACGCCCGAGCAGCGGGCCAAGAAGCCGGCAGTGTCGCAACCGATCTTTCGCACCCACCCCATCACCGGCCGCACCATCCTCTACTGTAATCCGGGCTACACCATGCGCATCGACGGGTTGGCCGAAGCAGAGAGCAGCGAGTTGCTGGAATTGCTGTTCAAGCATCAGGAACAAGACCGGTATTTCCATGCCCACAAATGGAGCGAGGGCGATGTGTTGATGTGGGACAACATCGGCACGGTGCACAACGCCATTCCCGACTATGGCGCCGATGAGCCGCGCTACATGCGCCGTGTGCAGGTCATGGCAACCAAGGACTATGCCCGTCTCGCGGCCTGAACGAGAACAATCAGGAGGAAATGCGAATGCCCCGTGCCCCAGTGTTGGCGGTCGCCTGCATCGCGACCGTGTTGTCGGCAATGGCAGCCAGGGCGCAAGTCCCGGAGATCCGCTTTGCGCGGCAGTTCTCCATGGGCTACCTGCAGTTCAATGTGATGGAGCAGCATCAGCTCGTCGAAAAACATGCCAAGGCGCTCGGTATGCCCGAGGTCAAGGTGGTGTGGGCGACCTTCAACAGCCCGGCCGCCATGAACGATGCGCTGTTGTCCGGCTCGATCGACATCGTCTCGGGCGGCGTGCCCGGTCTGCTGACGATCTGGGCGCGCACGCATGGCACGGCCAATGCCGTCAAGGGCATTGCCGCATTCACTTCGCAGCCGGTCTTGCTCAACACGCGCAATCCCAGCATCAAGAGCATCGCTGATTTCACGGACCAGGATAAGATCGCAGTGCCGGCGGTGAAAATCTCCGTGCAGGCCATGATGCTGCAGATGGCGGCCGCCAAGCAGTGGGGGCAGGCCAACTTCGCCAAGCTCGATGCATTGACTGTGGGCATGTCACCGCCCGACGCCACCGTCGCTTTGCTGAGCGACTCAGCGGGCATCACCAGCGTGTTCAGCGTGCCGCCATTCCAGTATCAGCAGCTCGAGAAAGAGGGCATCCGTACCGTGCTCAACTCCTACGATGTGTTCGGCGGTCCGCACACCTTCACGCTTGCCTGGACGTCCTCGCAGTTCCGCGACAAGAACCCGGCCCTTTACAAGGCTCTGGTCGCCGCCTTCGAGGAGGCGACGCAGATGTTGAACAAGGACGTGAAGCCGGCGGCGCAATACTGGATCGACAACGTGAAGTCGAAGCTTTCGCTGGACAAGGTTGCCGCCATCGCCTCCGGCGCGCAGGTCAAGTGGACCATGGTGCCTGAGAACACCATGAAGTACGCTGAGTTCATGCACAGCGTCGGTTCCATCAAGACCATGCCGGCAAGTTGGAAAGACCTGTTCTTTGCCGAAGTGCATGGACTACCAGGCAGCTGAGACGCGTCGGCGAACCTAAGCTTCAACTGCTAGCTCTGCGCCATTGGAGGCTTGAATTGCGATGAACGCTCCGTCGGGCCCTGCGCCGCTTCTGCAGGTGCAAGGCGTCACTTTGCAATACAAGACCGAGAAGCATCTCGTTACCGCCACCTATCGCGTCAGCTTCGACGTCTACGCAGCGGACCGGTTCGTTCTGCTTGGGCCATCGGGGTGCGGCAAGTCGACCCTGCTGAAAGCGGTCGGCGGCTACATGGCGCCGACCGAGGGCAGCATGCGCCTCAAGGGTCTTCCGATCCGCGGACCGGGTGCCGACCGCATTTTCGTGTTCCAGGAGTTCGACCAGCTGTTGCCATGGAAGACCGTCAAGCACAACGTGATGTTCGCGCTCGAAGCCTCGGGCAAAATGCGCGGCAAGGCCGCCGAGGCCCACGCCATGCGCTACATCGACAAGGTCAACCTCACCAAGTTCGCCGACTCCTACCCGCACACGCTGTCGGGCGGCATGAAGCAGCGGGTTGCCATCGCCCGCGCCCTGGCGATGGAAGCTGACGTACTGTTGATGGACGAACCCTTCGCAGCGCTCGATGCCCTGACTCGCCGCAAAATGCAGGAGGAGCTGCTGCAGTTGTGGGCCGACACCCGCTTCACGGTGCTGTTCGTGACCCACTCGATTCCCGAGGCCGTACTGATCGGTAGCCGTATCCTGCTCCTGTCACCGCATCCGGGTCAGGTCAAAGGCGAGCTCAACAGCGACGGACAGGATGCGACGGATCCTACCACGGGGCGCTGCCTGTCGGACCGCATCCATCAGATGCTGTTTGCGGACCGTATCGAAGAACAGGAGGTCGTCCGCCATGGCTGATATGCGCGCGCCATCGGCGCGCCTGCCCGCGGTAGCGCCGATCCGCCCAGAATACCTGCGTGATGTCGTGGCTGGCGGCGATATCGGCGTGGTACAGAAGCCGCTCACTTTGTGGCAAAGGCTTGCCAATCAAGCGTGGCTCCGCAAGGCGTTCATTCTCATCGCCATTGCCGCCGCCTGGCAAGCCTATGCCAGCTACCTCAACAACCCGCTGCTGGTGCCATCCTTTGCTGCGACGCTGGAGGCGTTCCAGGCAGGCATCCTCAGCGGTGACATCCCCCAGAAGGTGGTCAACTCCGTGTGGCTGCTGCTGAAGGGCTATGTCTTGGGGCTGGTGCTGGCCATGCTCTTCACCGCGCTGGCCATGCTGTCACGTCTTGGCAACGACCTGCTGGAAACGCTGACATCTGCCTTCAATCCGCTACCCGCCATCGCCCTGCTGCCGCTCGCCCTCATCTGGTTTGGACTGGGTGACATCTCCATCATCTTCGTGCTCGTACACTCGGTGTTGTGGGCAGTGGCGCTCAACACGCATTCAGGTTTCCGTTCCGTGTCGAACACGCTGCGCATGGTGGGCCGCAACTATGGCCTCAACGGTCCCCGTTTCATTCTCAAGATCCTCATTCCAGCCGCGTTTCCTTCGATCCTGACCGGGCTCAAGATCGGCTGGGCGTTCGCCTGGCGCACCCTGATTGCCGCCGAACTCGTGTTCGGTGTCTCCTCGGGCAAGGGCGGACTTGGGTGGTACATTTACGAGAACAAGAACATGCTCGACATCCCAGCCGTGTTCGCCGGACTGCTCACCGTGATCCTGATCGGCCTGATCGTGGAGAATTTGGTCTTCCGCAACATCGAGGCTGCCACGATCCGGAAATGGGGCATGCAGTCGTGAGCCATGGTGGCCGCGACTGAGAGAGGCACGCAGGATCACTGCAGCGGCCGAGGGCCGGAGTTGCCGAGCTTGAGCCCAACTTGAGCGCAACTGGGGCTTCGACCCACGGCTTGGGGCACGTACAACCGTCCGGCAGTGGCCGTGGGCTGCCACAGTCCTCGCCATACCTGTTCTGGCCATACGCGTTTTCGCATACCCGGACGGGCCAAGGCGTCAGGCCCCTTCCCATTGTTCTCTTTTTGTTCTATGCCTGATGGCCCTAGCAAATTGGCTGAGCGCCTAGGCGATTGAGGGAGATCGGGGTGGCACTAACGGCGACCATCCTGCACGCTGACCTGGATGCCTTCTACGCCTCG
>DASTOW010000383.1:0-12188 GCA_035762425.1 Hyphomicrobiaceae bacterium
ACTTCGCCGGCGTCGGGCCGCGCCAGCGAGATCGACTCGGGCACGTCCACGCCCGCATAGAGCGGGAAGTTCGCGATCACCGTGTCCCCGCGCGGCCCCTGCGCGAGCAGCTCCACGCGATAGACACCCTCGCCGCGTGAATAGAAGCCGCCGGTCATGTTGACGACACTGTCCTCGTGCGCGAATACGGCGGCTTGCTCGGGCGACAGCGTGAACGTGCCAACCGCCGCATCGTAGGTGACAAACCCGGATGCCGCCTGCGCGGCCAGCCACTCGCGCACGTACCGCTCTCTGGTGCCGGTCTTGGCGGCCAGCGCGGCCGGGGTCAGGGCCTCGCCGGCCAGCGCGCGGAACAGCCCGAGCTTGTCGCCGATCAGCACGAGCGCCGCGTTGGCAGCGGCGCCCATCTCGTTCACCATAGTCCCGAGTAAGGAGTTGAGCTTGGTCGTATCCAATTGCTCGTTCATTGCCATGATCCTCGCAATATGTTGGCCAGCACCGAATGGGCGGGCTTGTTGCGCGAGGACTTAGGTCTAGCGCGGCGTACAGGTGAGAGGCAGAATGGCCGGCATAGAGCCATTTGAGCCACGCCAAAGTCTCTCCAATGCCCTCCAGGCCGATCCGCGTCAGCCTTGCCGTATTTCGTGAGTGCGACCCCTCGATCATCTACGGTGTGTACGACACGCTGTGGGCGGCCGGCTGGTTCGGCCAGCCGGGCAAGGTCCAGGATCAGCGTCTATTCGAGCCGCGCATCGTGGCGGCGGATCCCGGACCAATCGAGCTCATCACCGGCGTCAGCATCGTCCCGCAGGACACCATCGACGATGTGGAGCATTCCGACGTCGTATTTGTACCGAATGTCCTGGCGGAGACGGCGCAGAGCATGGCGATCCTCGACCGGCGCATGCTCGACTGGATCAAGCGCCAGTATGCTCAGGGCGCGCAGCTCTACGCGGCCTGCGGCGGCTCGCTGGTGCTGGCCGAGGCCGGCCTGCTCGATGGCTGTGCCGCCACCACGCACTGGAGCTACGTGCCGCTGTTTCGCCGTCTCTACCCCAACGTCACGCTGTTTGAGGAACGCATCCTGGTGCAGAGCGGCCCCGGCCACAACATGGTTTGCTCGGGCGGGGCCTCGTCCTGGCAGGATCTGGCGCTGCTGATGATTGCGCGGCATGCCGGCACGGAGGAGGCCATTCGCATCTCCAAGCTTTTTCTCTACCAGTGGCACCGCGACGGCCAGCTGCCCTACGCTGCGATGATCACCAACGTCGACCACGGCGACACCGGCATCTTGCAGTGCCAGACTTGGCTCGCCCAGAACTACGAGCGCCCGGACGTGGTGGCCGAGATGGCGCGCCGATCGGGCTTGCCGAAGCGCACCTTTAATCGGCGCTTCCGGGCGGCTACCGGCTACTCGCCGCTCGCCTATGTGCAGTCCCTGCGCATCGAGGAGGCCAAGCAGTTGCTGGAGACGGGCAGCGCGACTGTGGATGCGATCGCGCACGAGGTTGGATACGAGGACATGGCCTCCTTCCGCCGCCTGTTCCGCCGGCTCGCCGGAATGACGCCCGGCGACTACCGGCGCAAGTTCCGCGTGCCAGGCTTCGTATCGCGCAAATTGGCCGAACCGGCCGCCAAACGGCAAGGCGATGCGAAGACGAAGACCGCGCGCGTGGTGTCGTAGCAGCGCGCGCCTTAATCACCTAGGTAGTGCAGCACCACCTCGCGGCTATGCGGGCGGTCGCGATGCTCGATCAGGTAGAGCGCCTGCCAGGTGCCGAGCAGCATGCGGCTGGCGCTGACCGGCACCGACAAGCTGGTCGAGGTCAGCATCGAGGCAATGTGCGCCGGCATGTCGTCTGGACCCTCCGTAGCATGGGCGTAGCCGGCATGGCGCGGGGCGAAACCCTGCAGCGCATCGAGCAGGTCACGCAGTACATCGGGATCGGCGTTCTCCTGGATGGTGAGCGAGGCCGAGGTGTGGCGGATGAACAGCGTGATGAGCCCCTCGGTGGCCGAGATCGAGCCGAGCCAGCCGGCAACGGCGCGCGTGATGTCGGTGAAGCCGCGCCCGCGCGTCTCGATGGTCAGCTGATGCAGTGCCTGGCGCATCGTTTGGCCCTTGGCGTGGTTGTGCGCCGGCTAGCGCGATGGGGAATTTCGCCCACAGGGCACTAGCCGGGCTTGGTCCATCCGCGCAGCGCGTAGTACTTGTCCCTCGGTTCGCCGGTCCATCCGTTGATGCCCTTGCTCGGAAGCCAGACGGCGTGAATGTACACCACCGCCAGCGACATCAGCCCCAGGAACCCGAACGCCCACTGCCGTCCGAGGAACGCGGACAGGCCGGTCACCAGGGCGATGAACAGCACGAGCTTGAGCGCCTTGCGCCAGCGTGGCGTGCGTTCCTCGAAATGCCCGAACACGATGTGGCCGAAGGCGAACATGGTGCTCACCACCGCTATCTCGAACCAGAGCGTGTCCACCTGCGCCTCCTGATCGGTCCCTATCGGGGTTCGCTTGGCGGGCTGCCGCCTACAGGCTGCGACGGTCGCCGTCGCCCTCCAACTCGCGCATCTTGTCCCTGAATTTGCGCATTAGGCGCTGCATATAGCCAAGGGCGCGGTCGACCTCTTCCTCGGAAGGCAGCTGCAACCTTGGTCCCTTCTCGGCGCGGCGGTCCCTGCCTTCGCCATCCGGCTGCGCCAGCATGTCCTCCAAGCGTCGCACCGTGCTGCTCAGTTCGCGGTTCTCGGCACGCAGCCGATCCAGGTCGCTTTCCAGGGCACGGCGGTCGTCGGCCACCGCCTCGCACGCCCATTTGCCGCTGGTGCGCTGGCACATGGAGACGGCGCCGGTTTGGGTATCCATGCGCAGGAAGCCGCCCTCGACGGGGGTCATGACAAACCTGCCGCCGCGTTCCTCCGCCTCGGGTGCGGCGCCAACCAGCATCGCAAACGCCACGACTGAGACCAGCAACACCGGTGCGCGATGAAGGGACATGAGCCTTCCTCCCAAATCACGGGGCCGTCTCGGCCGCCGTGCGACCGACTTGGATGCCGGAAACTTTGCCTGGCGGCCTCGCTTCCACTTAACCGAAACTTTACGGCGGATTGCGACTTTGGACCACGAGCTTTCGAGCTGGTGCCCGCGTTCCAAGCCAAATTCTGCACGCTTTTGCCGGCCCGATCGAAGCCGATCCCGCTCCGCTTCGATCATCCCTGGTGGGACGCCGGACGTAACCGCGTCCCCGCACACCCTGGCCCAGAGGGACTGAGATGGCGTCTTCCAAGTCCAAACGTCGGCGCACCGCCACGCTGCGGTCGAGCGAGGATCCCTGGGACCGCCAGACCGCCGAGGCGCTGACGCGGGCCTATGAGGAAAGCGAGGCCGAGTGGCGCGAAAGCCGCTCGGCGCGGCGGCCTCCCAATGATCGGGGTCGGGCAGCCGCGGCCGGTCCCGGCGGCAGAGGGAGCGGCGTCTGGATTGAAAGCCGGCTCGCCGACATTGCCGAGCGTCTGCAGCGGTCCATTGCCGGCATCGACCCCGACAAGTCCGTCGGCGCCCTTGGCATCCGCATGGAGGAGCTGGAACGTCGCCTGGCGGTTGCTTTCGAAGACGTGGCCCGGCGCCTGGAGGGCCACCACCTCGAGAAGATCGAGGCCCAGATCAGCGGTCTCAATGCCCATCTGGAGCAAACGCGCGGGCAGCTGGAGCGCATTGATGCCATCGACCAGCGTTTACTGGAGCTGGCCGAGCGCTTCGATGAGCATCGGCGCATGCCCGAGGCGTCCCGTCTCAGCGATCAGGCCATCGAAGTTCTCATTCAGTCGGCCGCGGACCGCGCGGCGGACCGGGTGGTGGAACGCTTGCCGCCGCCAGCGCCGAGCATCGACCCTCAGCGCCTCGATGCGCTCGAGACAATGATGCGCGACCAGCTTGCCGAGCGGCGGCAGACGGAGGAGATGACGACCAGCGTGCTGCGCACCATCGAGGATACGTTGGGCAGCATCCTCGACCGCGTCGACCGGCTGGATCCCGGCTTTGTCTCCCCGGCAGGCCGTGCGGTCGGCGAGGGCTATCAGGCCACCTCCCCGCTGGATCCGCTGCTCGAGGCCTATGCCCAGGGCGCGCGCGCCCTCGGACAGCAGCCGGCCTCCCTGCTCGATGCCGCCGACTATGCAACCGGGGGGCAAGACACCGCAGTGCCGGGGCCCGATCGATCGGTGGGTTCCAACTGGGAGGAGGATGTTGTTGCCGACCCGCGGGCGGGCGAGCGGCGCGCACCATCCGCTCTAGGCAAAACGCAGGCTGCCGACGTCGCCACGGATGATCAGGCGGCACCGCCCTCCTCCACCGCTCGCGGCAAGAGCAAGCCGTCGACGCCGTCGGGCCGGGTGTCTGGTTTGCTTCTGGCGCTGGCAATGACCGGTCTGGTTGGTGTCGGGTATCTGGCCGGCGATCACTTCCTCGCCCCGTCCAACTTGGTCGTGACGCAGGATCGCACAAAGCCCCAGACGGCTCCCGAGACCACCTCGGCCATTGCGCGTTCCCTGCCGGCCGTGGCTTCGGAGAAGGAACTCGTTGCCGCGGCGCTCGATAGCCTCGTCGCTTACGACGGGGCCAAGCCGTCGGACACGCCCGGCACGCTGCCCGAGGGACTGAGCACGACGAACCTGGGTCAGGCAGCCGAAAGCGGTAACGCAGCCGCCCAGTTCGAGGTGGCCTCGCGTTTCGCCGACGGCCGCGAGCTCGCCCAGAGCCACGCGCAGGCATTCGCGTGGTACCAGCGCGCGGCCATGCGCGGCTTTGCGCCCGCCCAGTTCCGTCTCGCGACCCTACTTGAGCGTGGTGCGGGCGCGGACGTCGACCTGGAGCGGGCTAAGGTGTGGTACCGTCGGGCTGCCGACCAGGGCCATGTCAACGCCATGCACAACCTGGCCGTACTGACCGCGCGTCGCGACGGCGACAGCCCTGACTATGCGACGGCAGCCGGATGGTTCCGCGAGGCGGCCGAGCGCGGGTTTGCCGACAGCCAATACAATCTCGCCCTGCTCTGTGAGCTGGGCCTCGGCACGCCAAAGAGCCTGCCCGAGGCCTACAAATGGCTGACGCTGGCGGCGCGCGGCGGCGACAAGGAGGCGGCCGTCCGCCAGCGGCAGATCAAGCCTCGCCTGGCCCCCGCCGAGCTGGCGGCAGCCGAGCAGCAAATCGCGGACTGGCGACCGCGTACGGCCCCCGTCGCCCCCGGCCATGATCAACCAAACCTGCAGGTCGGTGGCTAGTGTCCTGATCGCGAAATTCGTCGCCGCGTCCGGCCGATGTTAAACGAATTTCCCGATTTGACGGGCACGCGTTGAATTTGTGTGCCAGTGCGATTGCGATCGAGAAGTCCGCCTCTCGGCCTTGCTGCAGAGGTGGTAGCCGACCTCTGGGTCATCGCACGAGCCGGCAGAGGTGTACTCGACACGATGCTGCCGGACGGATGCGAGATTGGCGCACCCGTCGTTTCTTGTCTGTTTTGACTACCGCGACCCTTGCAATTGACGGGAACATAGTGTCCCTATCCCGCGAACGAGAGTTTGCGGCCGCTGATACGCGCCTCCGCAAGCGGGCGGGTTTCTCCAGATCAAGGTGGCCATCGCTGACCGGCCTCCAGGCCCTGGAGTACGCCTCCGGTCGGGCGCTGGCGTGCGTGGCACCGCGCAAGTGCAGTTCGGCCGCAAGATCCGTTCAGCGTGGTGATTGCATGCAATTCTACCTGCCGGTCGCCGAGATGTCGGCGAACATCTTCATTTTCATCGCCATGGGGGGAGCGGTCGGCTTTCTTTCTGGACTGTTCGGCGTGGGCGGTGGCTTCCTGATGACCCCGCTGCTGATTTTCTCGGGCATCCCTCCGGCCGTGGCGGTTGGCACGGAAGCCGCCCAGATCGTTGCATCCTCGGTGTCGGGTGCATTGGCTCAATGGCGCCGACGCAACATCGACATCACCATGGGGCTGGTTCTGCTGGCAGGCGGCATCGTCGGCTCGTTCTTCGGCGTCGAGCTGGTTGGCGTGCTGCGCCGGCTCGGCCAGTTCGAATTCTTTGTCTCTGCCTGCTATGTCACGTTTCTTGGCGTGATCGGCACGCTGATGATGATCGAGAGCGTCAACACCATTCGCAAGATACGCGGCGGCATGGTCGTTGGGATGCGGCGGTCGGGCCAGCACAACTGGATCCATGGGCTGCCACTGAAGATGCGCTTTCAGCGCTCCAAGCTGTATATCAGCGCCATCCCACCCTTCCTGCTCGGTCTGTTCGTCGGCCTGCTGGCGGCCATCATGGGCGTCGGCGGCGGTTTCATCATGGTGCCCGCCATGATTTACCTGCTGCGTGTGCCGACCAACGTGGTGGTGGGTACGTCCCTGTTCCAGATCGTATTTTTGACAGCAGTCACCACCATACTGCAGGCCCGGCTCAACTATACGGTGGATGTGGTGCTGGCAGTGCTGTTGATGATGGGGGGCGTGATCGGCGCGCAGTTCGGCGTGGCGGCGGGCGAGCGTCTAAAAGGCGAGCAGCTCCGCTTCCTGCTCGCTGGGCTGGTTCTGCTGGTCGGACTGCGCTTTGCCTGGCAGTTGATCGCTGAGCCGCGCGACCTCTATTCCCTCAGCCCGGGAGGTGCCTGATGCGCACCGGTCTCGTTCGTGCGGCGGTTCTCGGTGTGACGGTCGTGCTGGCCGCGACATTCCTGCTATTGGCGGCCGGCGAGGGGGCAAGCCAGGGCCAGCCGCCACAGCGCAAGAAGGCGCCGGCTCCCGTTGCCAAGGAAGCCACGCAGGGCACCCCCCAAGAGGTCAAGCGCGAGCAGCAGCCGGGTGCGCGCGAGTCCGTGCAGGCCGACGTATCGGCGCGCACCGTGTCGGTGACATCGAGCTTCAACGGCACGGAGATCGTCATCTTCGGCGCGGTCGACAACAGCCAACAGCCGAGCGCCGAGTCCGGCTACTACGATGTCGTCATCGTGGTCGAGGGCGTGCCGGGCCGAGTGGTGGCGCGGCGCAAGAACAACGTCGCAGGGCTATGGCTCAACACCTCGTCAGCCACCTTCGACGCGGTGCCGAGCTACTATGCGGTTGCCTCCACGCGCCCACTCGACGAGATCGCCTCGGAGGAGTTCCGCGCCTCGCATGGCATCGGCTTCCAGCACCTGCGCCTAACGCCTGCGTTCGGCCAGGCCCAGGCGCTGTCGACCGAGGATCTCAAGGAGTTCCGCTCGGCTGTCATCCGCCTCAAGCAGAAGGAGGGTCTGTATGTGCAGGACCCCTATAGCGTCGCCTTCATTGGCCGCAGCCTGTTCCGCTCGGCTATCGAGCTGCCGGCCAACGTGACGGTCGGCCCATTCACCACGCGCGTGTTCTTGTTCCGCGAGGAGAAGCTGCTCAGCCAGTACTCCGTGCGCCTGACACTGGAGCGCGAGGGCCTCGAGCGGTATCTGCACTCCTTCGCATTCGGCTATCCGACCCTGTACGGGTTCATGACCGTGGCTATCGCCGTTGCGGCAGGCTTGCTGGCCTCCACCGTGTTCCGCAAACCTGCCCACTAGTTGGGCGCAGACGGTAACCCGGCGTCAATCGATCGCGTCCAAGATCGTCGCGCTGCGCGGCAGCTGCAGCCGCCGACCCGGCCAATGAGAAGCTTCGAACGGAGACGATAGGTGCCCCGCATCCTGGTAGTCGACGATGCAGAGGCCGTTCGCACCCTGATCGAGCTGATCCTCAGGCGCGACGGCCACCACGTAGAGGTCGCCGAGGACGGCCAGGCCGGCGTCGATGCCGTGGCTGACACCGCTTTCGACCTGGCTTTCGTCGACCTGCTGATGCCGGGCAAGGATGGCATGCGGACCATCGCCGAGATGCGCAGGATCGCTCCCTTGCTACCCGTCGTTGCCATGTCGAGCGTGAGCCCCGCGCACGAGCCGGACCAAGCGGTGGCCACTGCGTGCAGGCCCATCACCGCATCGGCCATCTATTGGCTGCACAAGCCGTTCAAGCCCGACCGTGTGCGCCAGCTGGTACTGGCCGCGCTGGGTATCGACGACCCTGGCCAACAGGCCGTTGTTTCCTGACGTGCTCGCGCGCAATAGTCTGTGCGGGCAGCCACATTGTGGGCTGCCGGCGCGGTTAGCTTCGGTGTGTGCACATTCGGGGGAAATCGATGCTCAACCCAGCTCGCTCGGGGCTGCGCCGGCTGCGGGTGGCGGCGGCGTTGCTTGCGCCATGTGTGGTCTTGCTTTTCCTCTCGGCGGCAGCTGTTGCCGAGGATCCCGGAAGGACGTCGCCGGTGTGCTGGTCGGCGGATATGCTCACCTCCAAGCCCGATGACCATAGAATTCACGCGGCCGGCCGCAGCGCCCTGCGGGCAGCTCCCAAGCGCACACCAGTCGCAGGCCAGCCCCTCGACCCGTCGCTCCGCCTCGCCATCCGTCGTGTCGATCTGCCGCCCGGCCTGAAGCTCGTTGCCCTGACCTTCGACCTGTGCGAGCAGCCGCATGAAATTGCCGGCTACCAGGGGGCCATCGTCGACTATCTGCGCGCGGAACGCGTCAAGGCCACGTTCTTTGCAGGCGGCAAGTGGATGCTGACGCATCGCGACCGCACGCAACAATTGATGTCCGATCCGCTGTTTGAGATCGGCAATCACTCGTGGGAGCATCGCAATCTGCGCCTGCTGCGCGGCCCTGCACTCGTGAGCGAGATCGAAAACACGCAGGTTTCCTACGAACAGGTGAGGGAGGAGCTTGGCGCCCGGCAATGTCTGGGCTTTGATGGTCGCCGGCCCGCCGTGCAAAGTTCTCCAGCGCGCCTGTCCCTATTCAGATTTCCGTTTGGAGCATGCGATGACCCCTCGCTCGAAGCGGTCGGCCAGATGGGCTTGAAGGCCATCCAGTGGGATGTGTCATCCGGCGACCCGTGGGCAGGTCAGACCGCGGAGCGCATGACCAGGGGTGTGCTGGGCGGTGTCAAGCCGGGATCGATCGTTCTTTTTCACGCCAACGGTCGTGGCTGGCACACGGCCGAAGCCGTTCGCGCGATCATCCCCGCGTTGAAGGCCAAAGGTTATCGCTTCGTGACGGTTACGGAGCTTCTGGCAAGCGGCAACCCCATCTACAGCCGCACCTGCTACGACAGCCGTCCTGGCGACACCAATCGCTACGATCAGGTCGCGCAACGCCTGAACGGGCAGGCCGTGCGCCAGAAAGCGAAGGCCGACAGCGGCGGCTTCCGCACCGAAGTCCATAAGCAACCGTAAAGGCGGCGGGCCGGAGCGGCTGCTCCGGACCCGCCTGCAGCTCAGGTGATGTGGGCGCCGCGCGTCTCGACGTAGACGGCATAGAGGGACTGGCTGGCCGTCATGAACAGCCGATTGCGCTTGGTGCCGCCGAAGCAGACGTTGGAACAGATCTCGGGCAGCCGGATCTGGCCGATGCGAGCACCGTCGGGTGAGAAAATGTGTACCCCGTCGTAGCCGTCGCCGACCCAACCCATGCCGGCCCAGACGTTGCCGTCCTCATCGCAGCGAATGCCATCCGCGAAGCCCGTCTTGCC
The DNA here is from genome assembly GCA_035762425.1 of Hyphomicrobiaceae bacterium. GTDB lineage: Bacteria > Pseudomonadota > Alphaproteobacteria > Rhizobiales > Hyphomicrobiaceae > AWTP1-13. Next base: position 9,587 of record DASTOW010000383.1, read on the forward strand.
GTCGAGCTCCATGCTGGCGAACGTTTTAGGGTTCTTGAGCGTTGCGCCGTCGACGTCGTACACCCAGATGACGCTTTTCGCGGCCGGGTAGTGCGACACGCCCGTGTCGGCCACGAACAGGCGGCGATAGTCGTGCGAGAAGCACAAACCGTTCGGCTTGAACGGCTGGTCGGCAACCTTGGTGACGGCGCCGCTCTGCCCGTCGATACGGTAGATCGCCTCCTTCTGCAGAGGGCTGACGTTGCTCGCGCTTTGCGGCAGGCGATTGCCTTCGTACTCCATCAGCGACCCGTAGCCCGGGTCCGTGAACCAGATCGAGCCGTCATTCGGATGTACAACCGCATCGTTGGGTGCGTTGAACTCCTTGCCGTCGAACTTTTCGGCCAGCACCGTGATCTTACCGTTGTACTCGTAGCGCACGACCTTGCGCGTGCCGTGCTGGCACGAGATCTGCCGGCCCTGATAGTCGAAGGTATTGCCGTTGGTGTTGCCAGACGGAAAGCGGAAGCGGCGGCCGACATGGCCGTCTTCCTCGTTCCAGCGCAGGATCTCGTCGTTGGGGATGTCGCTCCACAGCAGATAACGGCTGGCCCCATTCCAGGCAGGACCTTCGGCCCACATGGTTCCGGTGTGGAGCCGCTGGATCGGCGTGTTGCCAAGCTTGTACTTGAAGCGCTTGTCGAGCACGACGACGTCGGGCTCGGGATAGCGTTGCGGCGGCGCATCGGGCCCGAAGTTGCGTGCAAATGCCGTCTGCGACATTCCGGTTGCTGCCGCGAGACCGGCGGCAATTGCCAGGAATCCGCGGCGGTTAACGGCAATTTTTTCTGTCTCGACAGGCGACCGTCTTTGCGCAAGGTCGATGAACTGATGCTGCTGCACACGCTGCATATCCTACCTCCTCCTGGTGGCTCCGCTGCTTGATTTTGCCGGAGCCATTGGCGTGGACGAGCCATACCTCGTCCGTGTACCCGCACACGGATTGCGCCTGTTCATTGTGTCGGAATGCAGGGCAACGACGCGGTTATCCAACGCATGTGCGGTGCACACGCGAAATGGTGCGCCGTGTGCTGCCGAAGCGCTCGCTCGCAGACAAGGAGCCTGCGACGGGTCCCGGCTCAGTCCTGGCTGAGCAGCCGGGTAGCGACGGGGAACAGGCCAGCCTGACCCAGCATCCACACGGCCATGCCGCCGTCGCCGAATAGCGGATGGAACGCCTCGTCCAGCACATTGAGGCCACCGGCGAAGGCGCCGAACGCCGGCATGACGAGGCGACGGCCGTTGGCGACAAAGCACGGTCGGCGAATGATGTAGCCGTGCATGGAGATGCGCGCCGCTGGGTGCATGTGTCCGGCGATCTCGTGCGTGACGCAGCCGGGTGCCGGCTGGTGCCGCAATCTGATGCCGGCAATTTTCAGTTCCGAGCAAACCCGCCCGCCGAACACTGCGGCAATGCGATCGTCGTGGTTGCCGGTCAGCCAGATCCACTCGCGGTCTTCCTGCAGCAAGCGCAGGATCTCGAGATCGGTACCCGACATGCGCTCTGGCGCGCTATTGTCGTGGAAGCTGTCGCCCAGCGCGATGATCCGATCAGGCTCGTAGCGGTCCATTACTTCGGCCAGGCGGGTCAGCGTTTCGCGCGTGTCGTAGGGTGGCAGCATGGTGCCACGCGCAGCGTAGGCGGAGCCTTTCTCAAGGTGCAGGTCGGCCACCAGCAGGGTCTTCTCGGCCGGCCAGAACACCGCGCCCGAGCTATCGCCCACCAGCGGCTTGCCGCACAGCGCAAGCGGATGCGACTGGGCATCCTCAAGCAGATTATAGCGCTCCGACTTCAGCAAGACGTTCACCCCCGCTTAGTGCCCCGAGCGCGAAGTTGGCCTGACATTAGGGCTCGCGTCCGCGCCAACTTCGCAATCACAACGGGCACTCAATTCACCGAGTTGCAAGCGCGGTTCAGATCGAGAAATCACTCACCCCTTTGCCGTCAACATTGGCCAATTTCTCGATCATCGCACCTGCATTGCTTCCCGTATCAGATCGTCGGCGGCCTCGCGCAACAGCGCGTCGCCGACATGGCCGCCGTATACCAGCTCGCGACCTATTTCCAGCAGGACCGGCACCGCGAGCGGCGACACACGGTGCAGACGCTTGTAGCGGATATGCCCCCTGATTCGCCGCAAGAACTCGCCCAATCGGGCGATATCGAGCAGTCCTGTGGCAGCATCCGCCCAGGCTGCCTCGAGCAGGATGTGCCGCGGATCATGCTTACGCAGTACGTCGTAAATGAGGTCGGACGAGATGGTCACCTGTCGGCCTGACTTGGCGTTGCGCCAGGCGTGGCCCGGATGGCGGCGCTCGATCAGTCCGGAGATGACGGCGCAAACGCGGAAGGTGCGCTTCATCAGGGCCGACTCCGCGAGCCAGGCGTCGAGGTCGTCGCCCAGCATGTCCTCCTCGAACAGCCGTGCTAGCTCGAGGCGGCCGGCATCCATGAGTGCGGCGATGTCGCCGATGCCCCACACGGCGAGCGCATAGTCGTTGGCGACGAACCCGATCGGCGACGCGCCCTCACGATGCAGCCTGCGCGTCAGCAGCATGCCGA